>CAKUYE010000001.1 GCA_934702375.1 uncultured Bacillota bacterium
CGCTCGCTCATTTCTTCGACTCCGCAGCTTCCGCTGCAGACCCTTCATCCGCCTCACATCTCTTGATGTGAGCGATGCTTCACAAGCTCTACTGTTCAGTTCCCAAAGACCGAGTGTTTCGCGCCCCTCATCGGTGGCGCTTTAATAATATAACACTTTCCTAGAGCGTTGTCAACACTTTTTTGGGGATTTTTTCAAAAAAATCTCATTTTTTCAGAAATTCCCATAAGAAAGCCTTAAAACGCCTGATAGAAGCTGTAATCGGTTTTTTGCATGAATCTCAGATTTTTTCATTCTCTTCACACAAAATCATGAAACTCCTCGTTTTTCTTTTTTTACCGACAAACAAAAAAGACTTTTTCATTAATAAACCGGATCTTGCGGAATAACAATGGCCGCAATAATATAAGCAATGATCCCACTGCCGCCAACGGCACAAAACAAAATCCATCCCAAACGTATAAAGGTGGGGTCTACATCAAAATACTCTGCGATACCTCCGCAGACACCCCCGAGCATCTTATCACGATTCGATCGATATAATCTTTTTTTCATTCTTTCAACTCCTTTGCTCAATAGGTGATAGGGGTACGAAGCAAAAAACTCAATAAACAATCTAAGAGAAATAATGCTATAAGAATACTGCTAACCCCCAGAATCATGTATGGATTCCATTTTTGATAGTTTTGATTTGATATAGGCTCCAAAACATAGAGAAAAACCGTTTCCAGGACAGCAAAGCTTACTACGCTGCGAAAACAGACGATGCCATTCAGGTTCAGAAACAAACCACGATAATCCCACAAGCGCAAACCAAAATAATGGATGCCCACATATCCAATTACATATTCAACGATTCCGGTTAATGCCACGCACAAAAAGAACAATTTCATCGGATGCGATTTTAACGGCTTCAGTCCATAAATCACCAAAGTACCAATACCGTAAATCGGTAGCCATGGCCCATAAAGGATACCCCGATTTCTCAACATCCCTTCGGTAAACCAGTAAAAAACCTCTTCGTAGAGCCAACCGGCCAGGCAACCTAGGTTAGAAAATTCACGCCGATCTCGCTTTTGAACAGTTGACTGATATACTGGCCATTTAAATGAAATTCCTCAGACAGCACATGCAAACTGATATCCTCTCCAAGATGACTTTGCAGATACCGTGTAATTGCATGTATCGGACGTTCGTCGCTGGACTCCACTTCACGATCTGTACTGTGCTCAAATAGAGAAATTTTCAAGTTATCAATACATGAGCCAAATTCCTCATAATTTACCGGTTTTAAAATATAATCTGTGATCTTTAAACGCAAAGCTTCCCTGCAATAAGAAAAGTCATCGTACCCGGATACAATCACAAAGGCAACATCCGAATGCTTCATACGGCTAACCTGAATCACCTTCAAACCGTTCATGATCGGAATATTGATATCCATAATCACCACGTCCGGGCATAACGCATCAATTTGGGCAAGGGCCTCCATGCCATCGGCAGCTTCGCCCACAACCTCGCAATCATGTGCTTCCCAATCAAAAAGACGTTTAAACCCCTCGCGAATAATGATTTCATCATCATTATGCATATTTTCACATCAAACGGATTGGAATATCGCAGTACCTTTCTTCATTAACCATCGAATCAAAAGTCCAACCAAAGCCCCGGTAAGAATTAAAAATCCACACATATAGAACGCAGCCGGAAACTGATTTTTAAAAAAATAGTAACCCAGCATAAAAATCAATCCGTATGCCCAACCACCAAGGATCACAAGCATGGGCGGAAGACTTTGTTTTAGTGGTGCAATTTCACTGGTCAATGTGAAATTCGGATTTTTCAAATTCAAAAATAAGCCAAATGACGTCAATAAAACAGCATACAACTGAGGAATCAGCAAAAGAAAAATACCGAAATAAAACTCAAAACCAAATACGAACCAAGCGCAAACCGAACAAACAAACACGGGAATATTCGTCAAAATCAACTGCATCATCATCTTCGATTTCAATACCTGCCACGGAGAAACCGGTAAGGATTGTAAAATCCAAAGATTCTTGCCCTCCAAAGAAATGGAAGGTGCTGTCATATCATTCATTGTAGCAAGCATACAAACACCACCGGTTACCAGCACCGCAACAACATCGGCAGACGGAAAGATCCGAAGTAAAAGCTCCGAAACAAAACCCCCTTTAACAATCAGCAACACCGCCGCAATAAGCATCACAAGAGTACCCAGTCCACAATTTAACATATAATTTGCACTGGAAGTAAAGCGTCCGAACTCTTTTTCCAATAAGGCGAGAAAAACACTTTTCTGTCGAAGATTCCCTTCTCGATGCCGAAACGATCCGACTTTACCGGAAGCAGTAGCAATGCCAAGAAAACTTCGAGATAGCAGCAGCCAAGTAAGGCTCAGGCAAACACCTACCGCAAAAATGCCTAGCAACGCCGCAACCGGATCGCCTTCACCTACGCGATCAAACAAATAAAGAACATACGCCGAGCCTTTGACCTTGGCGCCGTAAACAGCAGCGTGTGCCATGAAATATACAAATATATTTTTCGCCCGCACACAAAAATAATAGTAAGCCCCAATGAAAAGCAGGGAAATCACAACCGCAAAAAAGCTTTTACGTTTCAGTTTTAAGCTGATTTTTGCCACAACAAAACCCAGCAAACAAGAGAGAATCAACACTATGGCAGAGATCAGCGTCAGCAAAAGTACGGCGCCTAATACCACACCAAGACTTGGACCTTCCGTAAGTAAATACACGATCACCGCAGGGATAAACACCACTGCCGCATACATTGTTCCCATCAAATAAACAGTGACCAATCGGGAGGCGATTATGGTTTTCACCGGGATGGGTAAGGAAAGCAGCAGATCATTATCTTTTGCCAGATACAACCCGGAATAGGTATTAAAAATACTGCCAAAAGCGCCGAGAAAAATAGCGCACATTGCCATGATCAGATAGAACATCCAACCCATATCTACCGCAACCAAAGGTTTGCAAAGAGCTACCGACAAACCCGCGAATATTCCGCCTAACACACCAACCATGAGAAACACAAACAGGATAATAAAGCAAGTGGTAGAGACCGCAGAACGCGATTTGTTCTTCTTTGCATTATAAAAATAGCTTTTAAATATTTCCAGGAATTGTTTACGAATTAATAGCTTCAACATGACTCTCCCTCCAGTTCTAGAAAGACTTCTTCAAGGGAATCATCTCCTCGGATGTCTTCCATAGATCCGGACCGTATCAATTTTCCGTTTTTAATAATGGCGATTTTATCACAAAGCTTTTCCGCGACCTCCAAAACATGGGTGGAAAAAAAGATGGCGCCGCCACTACGGCAAAATTCGTACATCATTTCTTTCAAAAGAAACGATGCTTTCGGATCAAGACCGACAAAAGGTTCATCCATAATAATCAGTTTCGGTTCATGAAGCCATGCAGCAATAATCGCCAGTTTTTGCTTCATGCCATGGGAGTATGTCGCAATCGGCTGATCAAGGCTATCCGTCAATTCAAAAAGATCACCGTATTTCTCAATACGTGCTCTGCGCTTATCAGCGGAAACATCAAAAATATCGGCAATAAAATTCAGGTACTTCATACCGGTCATATATTCATAAAGATCGGGATTATCCGGAATATAGGCAATTTGCTTTTTACAACCCAATGGATCATCCTTAAGAGAACAACCGCAAACAGTAACATCCCCTTCATCATATTTTAAAATTCCCACCACTGCTTTTAGAGTTGTTGTTTTCCCGGCACCGTTATGACCGATGAAGCCATAAATTTCTCCGGGTAAAATATGGATACTCAAGTCATTCACGGCAATTTTTTCACTGTATCGCTTTGTTAAATGATCTATTTTCAGCATAGTTCCTTTCCTCCATTCGTTTTCTATAACAAAATACCATATGACGCCACGTTACATGCAATAGGTAAATCTAATTTTTTTTATCACGCCCTTCAGCCGCTAAAAAATCACACTATTCTGCGAAATAAGCCGAATGCTTCAGCATATTCACGATCAATACCATACTATCGCATCTTTTCATGATTCTATAGATATTCTACAAGAATCACCTTATTTTTATAGCCGGATTTTAAAGCCATATGTGTCATTTTTATAGTATCAACAAAAAAAGGATTTCCGAAAACTATCCGAAAATCCCTTTCCTTTTATTTCATTCCCTTATCAAAAAGAAAACACCAGGGCTAGCCCATCAATCCTCTTGACAAAGCTCATGATTGACCCGCTTCACAAATCGATCCGATAAAATGGCGCATCTCTCAATGTGAACTCTTTTTTTCCCAACCAACAAGGTCATAGAGTCATTTCTTTCTTTTAAATCTGTGATTTCTGAAAATTGATATACATATTTGTGTCCGAGAAAGGTTGTGTATTCAAAAGCATCTTCCGATATCATAACAATTTGCTGATTCCGCCAACAGAGCAATGCCGCAACTCCAACAACAAAACATATGCAGGCACAAATGGTAGAGCCGGTAGAAATATCTGAGATAAAGCCACATCCCACGATAACCGTACAGATAAACAGAACCAACGAAAGACCAAGCAGCCAAAACGGCAAATACATATCCGCCCGAGGTTCGGTAGTTGATATTTTCTTTCCCGATATCAAACTTCCAATCTTTGCCAAAACAACTCTTCCGCCATCCTCTATTTTATCAAGGATGTCAAACAAAAAACCCATTACACACATTGCCTCCCTATTTACTGCTGTCAAGGTGAAAGCATCATCACCATGATTCATAATCGATATATATTATAGCAATATTATAAATAAAGAGCAATACTCTATTTCTCCATTTACAATGCAAAAACTCCGTCTTTTCGCATATAGACAAAGAAAAGGCCGCTGTCTTCCGTTTTTCCTTAAAAGCCCGGTAGCCCATCTTCTCATACAAGCGAATATTGGTCCAGCTCTTTGTGCAGGTATACAATTCTTTGGTTCGATCCGGATATTTCTTATCAACTTCCGACAAGAGCCGGCCGGCCAATCCTTGCCGGCGATACGCCGGATGTACCATCAAACGTCCCACCTCAATCATATCCTTCAACAACCGATAGCGAATAGCCGCAATAATTTCACCGTGATCATTCACAATCTTCAAAACATCCCAGTTTTTAAAATCCGCTGCATTTTCTGATTCGGTTTCCAGCAAGGCAGGAACATTGCGGCTGCCGATCATTTCTGCCTCGCTTTCAAAGGCAAGAAGCTGCAGCCGATACAGTTCCGGCACATCACGGATATCGCCCCGGGTAATTTCCATAGAGTCTCTCATAAAAGCTCCTCTCCTATCACAGAAAAGGGCAATCCCCATAGTGAAAGGGATTGCCCAAAGAATCAAAAGATTTTAATATAATTTTGCTCCGGCAGGAATGTGGTCATCCACCATCAACAAGTGAAGCTTTTCTGCCCCTTCTTCCGTATGGGTAGCAGAAAGCAGCATTCCACAGGAATCAATACCCATCATAGCTCTTGGCGGCAGGTTCGTAATCGCAATCAAGGTTTTTCCAACCAGCTCTTCCGGTTCATAATAAGCATGAATGCCGCTTAAAATAGTGCGGTCCTCACCGGTACCGTCATCCAAAGTAAACTGCAGCAGTTTTTTGGACTTTTTCACGGCTTCGCAGGCTTTTACCTTCACTGCACGGAAATCACTCTTGCTAAAGGTCTCAAAATCGACGAAGTCCTTAAATAAAGGCTCAATCTCCACTTTGGAGAAATCGATCACTTCTTTTTCTGCGGACTGCTGGCAGCATTCCTTCGCCGCAGCCTTTTTCCCCGCTTCACCGCCCAAGGGTTTCATGGTGGGGAAAAGCAATACGTCACGAATGGAGGCACTATCGGTAAAGAGCATTACCATGCGGTCAATACCGATACCGATACCACCGGTAGGCGCAAGACCATATTCCATCGCCGTTAAATAATCCTCATCAAGAGGGTTGGCTTCTTCATCGCCATTCTGGCGCATTTCCATCTGACGTTCAAAACGCTCTCTCTGGTCGAGAGGGTCGTTCAATTCGGAAAAGGCATTGCAAAGCTCCCGTCCTAAAACGAAGCCTTCAAAGCGATAGGTAAAATTAGGGTCCGGCATCTTTTTCGCCAAAGGCGAAATCTCAATGGGATAATCGGTAATCGCCGTAGGTTGAATCAAATTTTCTTCTACCGTAACATCAAAAAGCGCATTCAAAATATAGCCCTTGGTGGATACATTATTATCTTCCAGGTCAATACCCTTTTCTTTTACGGCAGCCAGCATATCTTCAGCAGTTTCGTAATCATAGTAATCAATGCCGCTGTATTTTTTTACCGCTTCCACCATAGTCATGCGTTCAAAGTGGGAGAAATCGAGTTCAACCCCCTGACAAACACAGGTTTCGGTGCCGTTTACCGCAAGACAAACATTCTTCAACAAGTTTTCGGCCAAGCTGATCATGCCTTCATAATCGGAAAATGCTTCGTACAGTTCCAGCAAAGTAAATTCCGGATTATGACGAACATCAATCCCTTCATTACGAAAAACACGGCCGATTTCATACACTTTTTCCAAACCGCCAACGATAAGACGTTTCAAATGCAATTCCAACGCAATACGGCAATACATCGTCATATCGAGGGCATTGTGGTGGGTAATAAAGGGTCGGGCAGCAGCACCGCCGGCCAAGGTATGGAGAACCGGCGTTTCCACTTCCATATAGCCATGGCTATCCAGATAATTACGAATGGCGCTGATAATCTTGGAGCGCTTAATGAAAACATCTTTCACATCAGCATTCATAATGAGATCCACATATCTCTGACGATAACGAATCTCGGTGTCGGTAAGACCATGGAATTTTTCGGGAAGAGGCCGCAAGCTCTTGGAAAGGATTTCCCATTCCTCTACGCGAACAGAAATCTGCCCCCGCTGCGTACGAAAAACTTCCCCGGAAATGCCGATGATATCGCCGATATCCAATAACTTTTTCCGTTTAAAATTTTCTTCACCCAGAACGTCAATTTTGAAGAAAAGCTGGATGCGGCCTTTCAAGTCCATCAATTCCATAAAGGAAACTTTTCCCTGTCCGCGAATAGCCATAAGGCGACCGGCAAGAGAAACTTTCTTTCCTTCCATTTCTTCAAAATGCTCTGTAATATCTGTGGAATAGTTCGTTCGTTCAAAATGATGGCCAAAGGGGTCATACCCCTGGCTGCGAAACTCTTCCATTTTTTCACGACGCACCAGCATCTGGTCGTTTAATCCGACTTCCTGGCCGCCCTTTTCATTCTTTTCCTTTTCAGACATAAAAGTTCCTCACTTTTTAATATCTTTGATCTTATACTGGATCACACCGGCAGGGGCTTCCACATTTACTACCGTACCGATGGTTTTCCCTAAAATCGCACTGCCTACAGGGGATTCATTGGAAATTTTAAATTCTGTGGGATCGGCCTCCATGGAGCCAACGAGGGTGTATGTCATTGTTTCGCCATATTCCACATCTTCCAATTCCACGGTGCAACCCATGGAAACCTTTTTTGTACCGGTGTTTTCTTCTTCAATGATCTTGGCATGTGCCAGTTTATTTTCCAATTCAACGATGCTGCCTTCAATAAAGGCCTGTTCGTTTTTGGCGTCATCATATTCGGAGTTTTCCGAAATATCCCCAAAATCAATGGCCTGTTTGATACGGGCGGCAACTTCTTTACGACGAACCGTTTTCAGGTTTTCCAGTTTTTCTTCCAGCTTTTTTAATCCTTCTGCTGTTAACAGAACTTCTTGTTCTTCGCTCATAATCTACTCCTTTGGCTAGGACCGTAATCAACATAGAAAAAGATAGTTTTATCGTTTGCCGACAAAACCATCAATTCAGTCATTTTTATTATTATATTTCCACAAAGAGGAAAAGTCAAGGTTTCACCCTTCAATAATACAAAAATATCTCAAATCTTGCAAAATGACACAAGATTTTTTACCTTTCCACGCTATCATGATTCTTTTCTGCCCAAGACCGAAGAAAAGCTTCGATCTCTGATATTTCTGTCATTCGGTTCAATGCATTGCGAGTCGCAGCGGCATCTCGCCGCCCCCGAACATACCAACCGAGAAATTTACGCATAAAACGGATTCCCATCCATTCTCCGTAAAGCTTTGCGCTTTCCCTTAATTGGGCAATGGCAATATCAACAACCTCCTCCACGGTAGGTTCCTGTTGCGGCAGGCCTTTTAGAGCTGCTTTGATATTCCGTACCAACCAGGGATTTCCCTCCATCCCCCGGGCGATCATCACACCGTCACAACCGGTGGCATCCACCATGGCAAGGGCATCGGCAGCGGAAAAAATATCACCGTTACCAATTACAGGAATCGTCAACGCTGTTTTAACCTTCGCAATAAAATCCCAATCGGCTTCACCGCTGTAATATTGGGCACGGTCCCGGCCATGAACCGTTACCGCAGAAGCCCCGGCGGCTTCCATTCGTTTTGCCAGTTCAAACCCTTCCATTCCGCCATCAAAACCACGGCGCAATTTCACGGTGATAGGAACCGACACTGCTTTTTTCATTGCCAGAAGGATTTCTTCTGCCAGCCGAGGGTTTTTCAGCAATGCAGAGCCTTCGCCGTTGTTTACCACCTTCGGAACGGGACAACCCATATTTACATCGATGACTTTAGCCCCATGAGCTTCGGCATACCGGGCAGCTTCTGCCATCTCTCCGGGATTTGCACCAAAAAGCTGAACACCGCATCGATCCTCCTCGCCGGAAATATCCAAGAGGGTTTGAGTCTTTTTATTCCGATAAACCAGAGCCTTGGCGCAGACCATCTCCGTAAAGCAATAATCAATCCCCATGTCCATAAGGATCCGCCGATAGACCTTATCGGTGACCCCGGCCATCGGCGCTGCGATCACAGGAAAACCATCTCCGGAAAAATAGCATAACTCACTTGTTTTTTTCATAAAGCATTTTCAAACCATATAATGTCAAATAAGGTTCCACCTTATCAATGTATCGACTTTCTCTTTCTACAAGACGACCATAGCCACCGGTGGCCACAACCTTAATGTCATCCCTGCCGATTTCTTCCATCATTTTGCCGAGAATACCATCAACCTGACCGGCAAAACCATAGTAGAAACCGGACTGCATACCATGGGTCGTATTTTTACCCACAACCTGAGGCGGACGCACATATTCAGTTTTGGAAAGCTTTGCAGCCTTGGAAAACAACGCTTCAATGCAAATTCCGATCCCCGGAGCAATTACGCCGCCGGCATATTCTCCGTTTTCCGTGATGTAGTCAAAAGTCGTACCGGTGCCGAAATCCACAACAATCACCGGACCGCCATAAAGCTCATAGGCGGCGACCCCATCGGCAATCCGATCCGCACCCACTTCGGCAGGATTATCAATAATCAATTTCAAACCGGGATCAATGCGATTATTTACAACTACGGCTTTAAGGGAAAAATATTTTTTTGCCATATAAAACAGAGATTCCGTCATAACAGGCACAACCGAACCGATCACGATACCTTCAATATCCTCCACGGAAACACCGACTCTTTCCAGAAAATGAAGGATGGTCAGACCGATCTCATCCTCGGTTTTTTTTATCTCTGTTGCCATACGCCATTCATAGCGCAGCTCGTCCCCTTCAAAACCGCCAATGACGGTATGGGTATTTCCCACGTCAATTGTTAAAAGCATACTATCTCCTTTTCACAAACCGGCAATCAAATCATTCTTCTTCAAGAACAAGGTCACCGGAGATCACTTTTGCTCCTTTACCGCCGCCAAGATCCAGCAGTAAAAATCCATCTTCCGTCAGCCCCACCGGCTTACCGTTCAAGTCACCATTAACCGTCTTTACCATTACCGATTTACCAATCACAAGGGCATTTTCTTCCCATTCGGCAAAGAGCTGTTCTTTTTGGCCGGCAAAATATTGGTCATATGCCGATTCGATGCCTAACAGCAAACGACACAACAATTCCTTTTTATCAATACTGCTGCCGTAAAGATCCTCGATCCCCACAGATCGCCCTACAGTTTCCGGAGAAAGGCCAACCGTATTCAAATTTAATCCGATGCCAATCACTGCGTATTGCAGCTTCGTACCTTCCACTTTCATTTCCGATAGAATTCCGCAAAACTTTTTGCCATCGGCATAAAGGTCATTGGGCCATTTAATCCTTGCTCCCAAACCGGGATAATACAGTAACCCTCGACAAAGACCTACGGCGGTAACCGTAGTCAATGCCGCTGCTTCCTGAGGAGAAAAAGCCGGACGCAGTAACAGGGAAAAATACAGTCCGTTTTCCGGAGATTCCCATATGCGTCCTTTTCGGCCCCGTCCCTGTTCCTGATGATCGGCAACGACCACGGTGCCCATAGGGTCCCCCTTTTCGGCCAATTCATAACAAAGGCTGTTTGTGGAAGCCGTACTGTCCTGATAATAGTACTTTCTACCCAGCCAACGTGTTTTTAAAAGGCTGTCGATTTCTTTCATTTGATTCATCCTTATGCTCCAAATTTACTGCGATATACAAAGAACACACCGGCAAGCATTAAAATCATGCCGATGATACGATTATAATCCAAAGGGACCTGAGTCACGCCAAAAAGACCAAAAGAGTCAATGAGGATCGCTATCGTGATCTGGCCAAAAAGAAGGCATACCGTAGCCAAACCGACCCCAAGTTGAGGTGCACATACAATCATGGCAAGAACGGCAACGACACCGAGTGCACCGCCAAGAAGCTGCCATTTCGGAACAGAAGGAAGAGCGGAAAAATCTCCTTTGCCAAAAAGAAGAACCAAAAACAGAAGCAATAGAGTCCCTGTGGCAAAAGACCAGAAGCCCCCTTCAAAGACACCGATACGCTTTCCGAGGCCGGAGTTCACCGGCGACTGTACCGCGGCAGAAGCACCGCCAAGGACAATAAACAATATATAGATAATCCGACTCATGTGTTCCTTACCTCCATACCGTTATAAAATAACACATTTTCTCTCTTTCGGCAACAAAAATCTTCTCACAAATAAAAAAATACGCAAAAAGCCGAACAAACAGCCTTTTGCGCAGAAAAAATTTACCTGTTTTCCAAAATGCACTCCAAAATCTGACCATGCCGTTGTTCGTCCGCCATGATGCTTCGAATACGATCTTTCATCGACTCTTTAGGCAGCCTTCCCAGCAGCTCGCGGTAAAAGCCAACGCCTTCATACTCGCTAACAATAGCTTTTCGAATTCCATCGGGAAAGCTGCCGATTTTAACCCTGGGCGGCTTCACTCTCGGAGCGGATCTGCCATAAAGCTCCCGATACAACCCTCGCAGTATTTTTTCATGGCAGCCTTCCTCATCGGCAATGGCAAAAATCCTTTTGCGGTCACGCTCTTTTATTGCCATCCGCGCCAGCTGACGGTATTTCTCCCGATCCGTCACTTCATCCTCAAGTGCAACTTTAATCATTTCCTCTAATACCCAATCACCTCTCAGGAATTCATGCTCACCATTGGTTTTGCCCACGCAGATGCCTCCTTTAATATAGCTCTTCAAAATCGATGATGATCGTCATCAATAAAAAACAGCCAATAGATCAAAAAGCTCCCCATAAAAAAGAAAAGGATAACAGGAAAACTCACGCCAATCTCTCCCTTGGGTGAACTCCTATTACCCTATCCTATGAAAGATGATATAAAGTTGCTACTCTTTTTCGCCGCTTCAACGCAAAGCCAATGTTGTCAATTCAATTCGTTCATTGCCATCGTAGTCGGCAAAAAGCTGTCGTACCGTACCACAACCGGGAACTTCCCAGTCCGGGACAATATCCATCAACGGCTGCAAAACGAAAAGCCGCTGACCAATCCGGGGATGCGGAATCGTAAGACGTTCGCTTTCCACCACAACATCTTCATAAATCAAAATATCCACATCAATATTGCGAGGGCCGTTGACAAAAAGCTTTTTTCGACCCATGCCCTGTTCAATGCTTTGGGTCAATTCCAAGAGAGCAGCCGGTTCACGATCGGTCTCAATGAGAATGGCACCATTCAAAAAATCCTCTTGATCGGCATATCCCCAAGGCTCTGTTTGATACAAACGAGAAACCGCCTTTACCACACACCCGTTTTCCTCCAAAAGAGCCACGGCCTCTTGCAAATTACCCAAAGTATCGCCAATATTGCTGCCCAAAGCCAGTACGACCTTTTTCATTTCCGTTCCCTCCGCAATTCTACCGCAGCAGGGAAAAGGCAGGTTGTTCCCGGTGCTTTTGGCTTATCCACTCGCACCGTTACCGCCTGTACCGTAGAAAAGGCAGCCAAAAGACGTTCAATGATTTCATAGGCCAGCTTTTCAATGAGATCAAATTTATGGTTCAATGTGACGTCAGCAATCATATCGTAAACCTCGCCGTAATTTACCGTTGCTTCAAGATCATCGGTTTTCCCTGCTTCAGTCAGGTCAAGTTCCAAAGTTGCAGAGACATAAAAGGTCTGCCCATTTTTCTTTTCCTCTTCAAAACAACCATGGTAGGCAAAAAATTCCAGATGCTCCAAATATATTTTATCCATGGATTAATACTCCTCTCTTACAATAGCATCGGCCATTTTGGCGACTTGTGCCATTTCCTTCACATCATGAACACGAATCATATCCGCACCATTGGCAATGGAAATGGCAACGACGGCGGCATCTCCCATCAATCGCTGATCGGCCGGGGCATCCAAAACAAGACCCACCGTCTTTTTCCGGGAAGCCGCCATCAATACAGGGCATCCCAACGAAGTTAATTCTCTTAATTTATTGGTGAGCAATAGATTGTGTTCCATATCTTTGCCAAACCCAAAACCCGGATCGACAATAATTTGGCTGCGCTCACAACCGGCGGCCACGGCAATATCAATGCTGCGACGCAAAAATGCCGTCATTTCCGCCATGAAGTTATCATAAACGGCCTCGGTTTTATTGTGCATCAAAATGGCAGGACAACCGTATTTTCCGGCAACCGCCGCCATTTCTCCTTGGTCAAACTGGAAGCCCCATACGTCATTGATGATATGAGCACCGGCACTCAAAGCCGCTTCTGCCGTTACCGCTTTGTAGGAATCAATAGAGATCGGCACCTTTAATTTTCCCTTGAGCTTTTCGATGACCGGCAGCACTCGTTCCATCTCTTCTTCGGCGGAAACCACTTTGGAACCGGGCCGCGTGCTTTCACCGCCAATGTCGATAATATCGGCGCCATCGGCTTCCATTTCCAAAGCATGCTCTGCGGCACGGTCTACATCAAACCATTGCCCGCCATCGGAAAAAGAATCCGGTGTGCAATTCAAAATTCCCATTACCAGGGTCTTTTTTCCGAAAACCAGTTCACCGCCGCGATAAGGCAAAACCCGCTCTTTTCGCAGCCCCACATCATTCAGCAATGCGGTCAGCTCCTCGGCAAGCTGAGGCAATCCAAATTGCTGTAATTTCAATCGCTTTATAGCAGATTGAAACTGCGCTTTCGTTGCCATCATTACCACGGCAGAGGTACCGGTTTGATGAATCAATACATCCCGATTTGTCACCAGCTCCCCGCCGCAGGAAAGCAGTGTTTCCTTTAAAATCTGCACGGCAGGATCCCGCAGGTTTTCACCATAAACATTATAATAACCGGCTTTGGCTGCCATATAACTGCTGCCATATTCCGTGGGATGAATATAGCGGCCAAAGAAACGGCAAGCTTCGGCAAGCTCATCAAGGGAAAGGATACGTAAATTAAAATTCTGCATATCAAAGCACCTCACACTGTAATCACCGGCGGTTTTTCCGGCGAGAATTTTTTACATTCGCTCAAAACAGGACAATCATAACAGGGACGGCTCTCTTTATCGGCACGATAAATCAGCAAATCAAAACCTTCGGTCCCTTTGGTGCGATGCATGGCAATGGCGTGCAAGATCAAAGAGACCTCGGCATCGGAAAAACCCGCCTCGACTAAAAGCGGGCGGGCAAGCACTGCACTTTCTTTGCTGTGATCCTTCGAGGCGTCCTCATATTCCAGAAAACGGCCGATATCATGCAAAAAGGCGGCAGCATAAATCATTTCCTTTACCGCAGTCGGAGAAAAAGCTTCAAATTCCGGACAAACAACTTCTCCGGAGAGATAGAGAATATACCCGGTCCTTGCCACTTCCCACATATGGTTGCGATCATGGCGGCAAAAACGGCGCGTTTTTTCCCACTGGCGGATATTTTCCATATAAGATTGATAGGAGGTGGAGTTCAAAAGGAACTCCACCCGTTTCATTGCATTTTTATTTTGTTTCATCGGAATCATCGCTGCCTGTGGTTTCCACGGTTTCCGCTTTGATTTCTCCGGCAACTCCTTCTTCTTTTGTTTCGGTGACATTTGCACTTTCTTTGGTATCGGCAAGATCCGGTTCTCCGGCGGCTTCGGCGGGAGCATCGGCATCAACGACGATTTCATTTGCTTCCGGGGCAGAGAGGGTGCGGCCATTCATGATATCAAGGAATTCCTGAGCTTCCATAGTTTCCTTTTCATAGAGAAGCTTGGCAATGACATGAAGTTTATCGATATGCTCCGTAAGGATTTCCGTGCAGCGTTCGTAAGCGGCATCCATCATTTTCCGGGCTTCCCGGTCAATGGCGGCGGCAACTTCTTCGGAATAACCGCGATTCTGGCCCAACTCACGACCAAGGAATACCTGCTCTTCGTTATGACCAAAGGTCAAAGCGCCCAATTCCTTGGACATACCATAGCGCATAATCATTTTCCGCACCAGCTCCGAAGCACGTTCCAGGTCATTTTGAGCACCGGTGCTGACATCCTTCAGAATAATTTCTTCGGCAATGCGTCCGCCGAGGAACACCACAATTTCGTCTTCCATATGGCTTTTGGTCATATAGTTGCGATCTTCTTCGGGAAGCATCAGCGTATAGCCGCCGGCACGTCCCCGGGGAATGATGGAAATTTTATGAACAGGATCCGAGGTGGGGCTGTAAAAAGCAGCCACAGCGTGTCCGGCTTCGTGATAGGAAGTCAATTTCTTTTCATTGGGACTTACCACCTTGCTCTTCTTTTCCGGACCGGCAATCACACGTTCGCTGGCATCTTCCATTTCCTGCATATTGATTACTGTTTTCCGCTGACGGGCAGCAAGAAGTGCGGCTTCATTCACCAGGTTTGCAAGGTCCGCCCCGGAGAAACCGGGAGTACGGCGAGCAATTACCGCAATATCAACATCGTTGCCAAGGGGTTTTCCTTTGCAATGAACACGCAGGATTTCTTCTCTGCCTTTCACATCGGGCATCCCAACGCTGATCTGGCGGTCAAAACGACCGGGACGCAGCAATGCAGGGTCAAGAATATCGGGACGGTTCGTTGCTGCAATTACAATAATACCGGAATTTTCGGCAAAACCATCCATTTCAACAAGAAGCTGGTTCAAAGTCTGTTCACGTTCATCGTGACCACCGCCGACACCGGCACCGCGCTGACGGCCAACGGCATCGATTTCATCGATAAAAACAATGCAGGGAGCATTCTTTTTCGCTTCGCCAAAGAGATCACGCACACGAGAAGCCCCAACACCGACAAACATTTCTACGAAGTCCGAACCGCTGATACTAAAGAATGGAACACCGGCTTCACCGGCAACGGCTTTGGCAAGAAGGGTTTTCCCTGTACCGGGATAACCGTAAAGCAGCACGCCTTTGGGGATTTTAGCCCCTAAAGCATTGTAGCGGGTACCGTCTTTTAAGAAATCGACGATCTCTTCCAGTTCTTCCTTTACTTCGTCCACACCAGCAACATCACGAAAGGTGACCTTTTTATCGCCGGGGGCCTGCATCCGAGCTTTGCTTTTCCCAAACTGCATCACTTTGCCGCCACCACCCTGGCTTTGGTTCATAATGTAAAGGAATACCGCAAGAATGATGATGGTAGGCACCAGCATGATCAGGAGACTCTGCCACCAAGGCTCACCGGCCTGCTCCGAAAAGGAAACATTGACGCCTTTTTCATCCAGCTGGGTAATAAAATCATTATCCGGCGGCAGGGTTGCTTTATAAATATTATCTTTTTTATCCGTACCCGTAGCTTCCCAGGCATTGTCGGCCGCAACGATCACGACCTCTGTATATTCTCCGTTAAGAGCATTGTTCAAGAACTCCGTCGCGGATAAATCCGAAATATCCTGACGATCCCTGTTCATCATTTGGAAAACCGCAACGCAGCCCAAAACGATGAGAAGGTAAATCATGATGTTCTTTAAAAAATTCTTCTTCAAGGTATCCTCCTTCGAGCATCTTATCTCAATATGTTATAACTATATTCTTCGCTATTATAGCACAAAAAATAAGGAGAGAAAAGGGGTATTTATCAAATGAAAAAAGATTTTTTCAACCCATTTTCTCGATTTCCACAATAACGCCTTTTTCCTCTGCGGAACCAAAAACGCGATACCCCACAACCCAAAGGATTTGGGAACCGATGGACAATAAAGGGATCGAATCACGAAGATGTTTCGGAATCTTTTCATCGATAAAATAATCACTCAGTTTTTTCCGGTTTCCGTTGGGCAGTACCGCAAAATCACCTTGCCGGCGATATCGAAACTGCGGCAGTCCATTTTCAAAAAGAGAAGCTCCAAAAACCCCTGATTTTTCAGGGTCTGCCTTTCTTTTTTCAAAACAAACAGAGGTTGTAATCTTCCACCCTAATGCCGGGATATCCGTTTCTCCGGGAAAATTCAGATCCCAACTTAAATCATTGGAAAAAGCTTTGTGCAGAGGTCTTTTTTCCGTAAACAGCAGGGATTCCCCGGTATGCATCACAACAAGAGAGGAAGAAAGAGATATTTCCTTGCCGGTCTGTAAAGCCAAAAGCACTCCTATGCGCTCATAAGAAGGCACAATATCCCACATTCCCGCGGCAATTCGCAACACACGCCGCATCACTGAAATATCCTGCTCCGGTTTTAAAGGCCAGGTCAGAATCAAATCTTTCCCTTTTCGGCAGCTGTTTGCAGCAAAAACTTTCCCGGCGATTTCGTTTAAAAAACGGTCATCCTCTCCCGCAAGGCTCCCAAAACGACTCAACGCCGCGGAAACCGCCGGATTGATCTCCGTCATTTTCGGCAATACCTCCAACCGAATCTTATTTCTGGTGTAGACCGTGTCATAATTGGTGCTGTCCTCATGATAAGAGATCCTTTTTTCATGACAATAAGAGATCAGTTCCTCTTTGCTGCAACAAAGCAAAGGACGCCCCAGATCCCTCTCCCGGGGGAGCATACCCCTCGCCCCTTCGGCACCACACCCTCGAATCAAATGCAAAAGGATCGTTTCCGCCTGATCATCCATATGATGCGCCGTCAAAATCAGCTCTCCGCCCAAAGAGCGAAAAAAGCGATACCGCTCCTCCCGACCGGTTTCTTCAATCCCCTGTCCTCGCTCTTGAGCCAAAGTCCCAATATCCAAATGAGTGCAGCGAAAACCCAAGCCATGCTCCGCCGCAAACCGTTTCACAAGAGCTTCATCCTTATCGGCATCACTGCGAAGCCCATGATGCACATGAGCCGCAACATACCGATACTGTGGGTAGCACTCCACCATCAAATGTCCCAATGCCATGGAATCACTGCCCCCGGAAAGGGCGAGGATCACGGTTTCAGTACCGACCAGAATATGCTGTTTTTCAATAAAATCCATTACCTTTTGTTCTATCGCCTTCATCACACCTGCACTCTGTTTCAAACAACATGCTTGATACCGTTAATAAGTCGCTTATTCTTTCTATCAGTATATCACATCCACGCCTTCCCTTAAAGCAAAAAACAGCAAAGAATCTTTTGTCCAAAAAGATTCTTTGCCGAAATTTATCATTTATTATACGACCTTTGCCACAGTTACCGTGATATCGTCCTTTACCTTGCCCCCTCCTGCCAATACGGCATGGTTGGCAATGCGTTCTCCAATCGCCTTAGGCGTATCACCGCAACAATCCGCCAATAGAGGGATCAACCATTCATCCGGCCCATTTCCGACGGAAACCGCTTCTTCCAAGCCATCGCTGGCCAAAATAAGAATATCACCGGGATTCAAGGGCTCCTTGGAACGTTTGGCCGGAGCAGAAAAGAAAGTGTTTCCGTCAAAGGCAACACCGCCGATCACTTTTACCCCCTTTCCCGGTGTACACAGGTAGGATGCACCGGCGCCAAGCTTCACGAACTCCGCTTTTTTTCGAATGCGATCAATCAAACAAAGATCAAGGGTAGCATAAAGTTCCGCCTCTCTTTCCAATAATAATCGGTGTCGAGCCAAAGCCGCAACAAAATCCTGCTCAAAACCACAATCCAGTATCTTACGAATAAACTCCACTGTATTTTGAGATTCTTTTTTCGCTTTCGCACCGGAACCCATACCATCGCTGATGATCAAAGCTTCTTTTGCGTCAGGCAACAACAACGCTGCATCGGTATCACCACAAACGGTGCTGCCCTCTTTCGTCAATTGTACGGAGCTGACTTCCATGGAAATCGCATCGCCGGAGATCAAACGGCAGACACAGGCTTCGCCCCGGCTGCCGCAACAACAATCCGAAACGGTATAATGCAAACCGGAAAGATGATTGATTGCTCCGGCGATCTGGCGTCCGCAGGGGCGTTTTCCATCACAATGACGGGTTTTGAGCCGCAACCGGATCTCATTCATATCAATGTTATCGAAAAGAATTTTATCAACGCGAAAACCGTTTTTTCGTAATTCACCGCCGAGCTTGGTATAAAGGGTTTCCTTCATCGTTTTCAACCCTTCCATATTTTCCGCCAATTCCGTTAAGATTCGGGCGGTATGCTCCATTTGACTTACAGCCAAAGTGCGGCTGGCATCAACTTGCCGCTGCCAATACTCATTTTTCCGAAAAAGCTCATAAAGACAATTTACGGCAGTCACCATTTCTTTGCTATGACAGCATTTACGCCGAAAGGTTTCGGGAAGATCCTTTGTGGTGATACCGTCGTTGGCATCGGCTAAGGCAAAAACCCGCATCAGATCTTTATAGGTCACATCAAAATCACTTTTCCAACATAACCCCTTTAACGTACAACCATTACAAATTTTTGCAGAGATATGCTCTAAAATTCCATTGGCATTTTTTCCGCTTTGAATAGACGATTCCTGATACACACCGTTCATCGCCGTTTTCAGAGCGGAAAGACTTTGCCCGGTCTCTTTCAGACGATTCAAAGCATATTCCTCGCTTTTGGAAGAGGTATCGGCCTTTGCCGCCGGAGTTTTCAATCCAAACACTTCAGAGATACGAAAAAGAATGCCATTGGGTATTGCCAGGAAAAGTACTGCCCCGATCAAAGTTTCCAGAGCAGATGATGATAAAAGAGTTGTGTCAAGGAGATATAGAGATAACAATATCTTTCCCAGCAAATACCCAACAATAATCCCCGGTCGGCGAAAACGGCGGAATAGCCCTGCCGATAAACCGGAGAAAGCATACATTCCGATGGCTGCCGGACTGACCAACGCAGAAAGCGATGGCAGAATACCAAGGACCGCCCCGGCGGCGGCACCGCTTCCGGCACCGCCGATAAAGGCAGCAGAAAGGATCAGGAAACACATCACAACATTTGCAGGAGATACGGAATAGACTGCAAAGCTATCCATGCCCAGTAACAAACCACCGGCAAAAATAAATATGCATAGGATATCTCCCCGTCCCGGTTTTTCCATACTGCCTAAAAGATGCCATACCTCAGAAGCTCGATGCAGTACAAGAGAAAATCCGGCAGCTAAGATGCTCTCAGTCAAGGTGATAACGAGGAGCATATCCGATATGCCTTGAAAAACAAGAAACAGGCCGCGTATGACCAAAACTGCCGTAAAGACAGTGATCACCAAATACGATTGACTTTTACTCCCTAAAACAGGATAAAACAAAAAACAAAAGAAGGATGCCACCAAAATCACGGCATAAACGGCAAATTGAGACGGTACAAAATAATAATACCCGGCGGCGGCAAAAATCAGCCAGAGAAAACTCCGGCGCCGATCTGCAGCGGAAGCCGAAGCAAACCAGGCAATGCCAAAGGGATAAACAGCACCGAGAAAACCCGCACCGGCCATAAAAAAGCCGCAGATCCCCAAGAGAAGAGTCGGTAAAGAAAACCAGCATCGTACCATAGATTTTACCGGATGTTCTTTTTTCATTTTAGGCAAAGCCATTCTTTTTGGCATTGCTTTTTCTTCAAAGGGATAAAACTTTACCGACTCACTCACTGGATCACATCCTTTCCTGGGGCTTTTCTTTTGTTTTCTATCGCATCTCGCGATTCTGATACAATTATAGCTCTTTGCCGCTGTAAACATTGTCACAATACCGAAGCCAAACAAAGAATTTTCCGACGGTATCTGCAAGTATCCGGCAAAATACCCATAGCATTTTCGTCACATTTCCATTGACAAACCCATCTTCCCTGTTCAGGGCAGAGTCAAGGAACGACATTATTTCAAAATGCGAAAATCAGTGCAATACCAGTTTTGTACCGATAAGCAAAAGGACCACACCGCCAATACGACTCCAGGCAAAGGGAATTTTCTCTGCTCCAAAAAGGCCAAAACAGTCAATGATCAAAGCCATGGAAATCTGAAACAAAATGATTACTGCCGTGGCATTGCCCACTCCGGCTTTTCCCATTGCAGCGATAACGCCAAATACGATTACCGCAGAAAGAACACCTCCCAGATAACCATACCAAGGGATTTCCGAAAAGCGGGAAAAATCTCCTTTGCCAATGCCGCACAAAAGAAGAATTCCAATGGTAAGGGCACCGATCAAATGAACAACCAGCGTATTTTCTGCCGTACCGATGACCTTGCCCGCAGCAGTATTAAAGGTCCCCTGCAGCGCCATGGCGGCTCCGGCAACGGCAGCAAAGATATAACAGGAGAATTGCTGCAAATGATCTCACCTCCTCTCCCTGCCGAAACTTTCGGCATTTCTTATAGATAGACTACCCCAAAGTGCAATAAAAAACCATATTCTTATCCATACTACAACAAAGACGAAAAAGGAGCTTGCACAAATGCCCATATTGTTACTGATGACATTAAAAACCGGCGCTCTGTTCTTACTCACTCTGGGATGTTTTCGTCTGATGGGCTATCGCTCCCTGGGAGATATGGAACCTCTGGATTACGTGATCGTTTTGGGGATCGGCGAAATCATGGGATCACCATTAAGTGCCCCGGAAGATCCCATTTACGGCGCGGCCATTGCCATTGTTACACTCACTCTTCTCCAAATGATCCTTTCCGCCCTTTATTCCAAAATTCCCAAACTGGGTAGAATGATGGAAGGCGGACCGATTCCGGTGATTCGTGACGGCAAGATCATCGAAAAGAACCTGAGCCGCAATCGCATTGACACCGATTCCATTATGGAGGAGCTGCGCATCAAAGGCTGCCGGGATGAAAGAGATGTAGACGCAGCTTATCTGGAGCCAAGTGGACGTTTTAGCGTGATTTTAAAAAACGAAGCATCCCCCATTACCCCGCGCTATCTGGGAGAAAACGCATCTTTGCTCCTAGTGGAACATGGGGAAATCCGCACCGCCGATTGGGAACGATGTGATGCTCCCAAAGAAGAGATCCTTCGCTTTTTAGAAGGCGAAAAAATAGAATCCTGGCAAGAAATCAAGACTCTTCTTTACAAAAACGGCGCTTTTTACATGGAACGAAAAAAAAATTCGTGATTTTCTGATTTTTTTTCGTAAAACCTATTGACTTTTCGGCAAATGTATGCGATAATTAGTATCACTGTGGCGGTGTAGCTCAGTGGTTAGAGCACTCGGTTCATACCCGGGGTGTCAAGGGTTCAAATCCATTCACCGCTACCACATGGCGCGTTGGAGAAGCGGCTGAACTCACCAGCCTTTCACGCTGGCATTCATGGGTTCGAATCCCATACGCGTCACCATATAAAAAAAGCTCATCGTCAGATGGGCTTTTTTTATATGATACACTTAATCCGGAGGGGATTCGAAGTTTATGCCCTTCAGGGTAAATCCCATACGCGTCACCATATAAAAAACACTCATCTCATGATGAGTGCTTTTTTGTTTATGATACACTTGATCCAAAAGGGATTCAAAGTTTATACCCTTTAGGGGAAACCCCACACGCACTGATGATAAAAGGGGCTGTTGCAAAATAGATGAGAAGTCATCTATAGAGCAACAGCCTCTTTCGTTATCTCTTTTGACGGGAAAGCATTTTTTTTGCCACATCATCCCAATTCATACCCTGTTCATAGAGGAGAACGGTCATATGATAGATAAGGTCAGCGGCTTCCCATTGAAGTTCATCGTAGGCGTGGTTTTTAGCGGCAATGACACATTCCGTGGCTTCCTCACCCACCTTTTTACAAATTTTATCGACACCCTCGGTAAGGAGATAGTTAGTATAAGAACCTTCCACCGGATTCTTTGCCCGTTCGGCCACAACGCTGTATTCCTGAGCCATGGCCGGTCCGATAGTGAGAGAATCTTCCGCCGGCTGCAAAGCACCATCTTTCCACTGCCGATAGAAGCAAGTTTTATTTCCGGTATGGCAAGCCGCACCGGTCTGTTCAATCTCCAACAGAATCGTATCTCCATCGCAATCCAACTTCAAGGATATCAATTTTTGTTTATTGCCGCTGGTCTCCCCTTTTTGCCACAGGCATTGGCGAGAACGGCTAAAGTAGGTGCAGTATCCTGTTTCCAGGGTTTTCGTCAAAGATTCTGCATTCATATAGGCCATCATTACCACCTGACCACTGCAAACATCATAGGCAATGGCGGGAACCAGGCCTTTTTCATCCCATTTAATTTCATTTATCAATGCATTCATCGGTTTCTCCTATCACATTTTCCAGCTTTACGGCTCCGGTATAAAGGGCCTTGCCAATGATGGCTCCGGCCACACCGGTTTCCTTTAAAGCGGGAATATCACTTTCCTTTGCCACACCGCCAGAAGCAATTACCGCAGCATCTACCGCCTCGGCCATCGTTGCCATGGCGCTAAGATTGGGGCCGGAAAGCATACCATCCCGGGAAATATCCGTATAGATGATTGTTGCCACACCCAGGTCCGCAACGGCCTTGGCAAATTCCACCGCTTCCAAAGTGCTGCTTTCGGTCCAGCCCTCAATGGCAACCATACCATCCTTGGCATCGATCCCCACGGCAAGACTTTTACCGTATTTCTTTGCAGCTTCGGCCAAAAGCTTTCGATCCCGCACCGCCGAAGTGCCAAGAATCACTCGGTCAAGACCGGCTTCTAAATAAGTCTCAATATCGGCCATAGTACGAATACCACCGCCAACTTCGGTAAAAAGGCCGGTTTCCGCTTTTACGGCTTTGATAATCTTATCGTTGACAGGACAACCGGCTTTGGCACCGTCCAAATCTACCAAATGAATGGAATCAGCGCCGAGCTGCAAAAATTCCCGGGCTTTGGCCACCGGATCGGCGGCAAACACAGTCTTTTGAGCATAATCCCCTCGAACCAGGCGCACACACTGGCCATCGATCATATCAATGGCAGGCAAAATCTGAAAAGTTCTCATCACAGCACCCCCTTGGTAGAAAGAATCTCCGTCCCTTCTACGGCAACGGCGGCTTTCAGCCCATGACCAAAGGCTTTAAACAACCCCTCGGCCATATGATGATTGTTTTTTCCATAGCGTAAATTAAGATGTAGCGTCATCCCGGCCTGATCCGCCAAAGCCCGGAAAAATTCCTCCGTCATTTCCGTGGGATATTCCCCGATCCGCTCTACGGTAAAATCAGCATGAAAGACAAGATAACTGCGACCGGAAAGATCGATTACCGCTTCGGCCAGAGTCTCATCCATGGGAATCAAAGCACTGCCATAGCGGTGAATCCCGGCTTTATCACCGAGAGCCTCTTTCAATGCACAACCCAAAACAATACCGGTATCTTCAATGGAATGGTGAGCATCCACATAGAGATCTCCCCGACATTGCAAAGAAAGATCAAAACCGCCGTGACGGGCAAAAAGGGTCAGCATATGATCAAAAAAACCAATGCCGGTATTCACTTCCGCCTTGCCGCTGCCGTCCAGATTCAAGGTCAGAGCGATATCCGTTTCCTTTGTTTTACGGTTTACCGATGCTGTTCTCAATCAAACCGCCCCTTTCCGTCCACGTATTCCTCTACCACATCAAGGAAAATACGCATTTCTTCTTTGGTGCCGATGGTCACCCGAAGGTAATCTTCGATCCGGGGTTGATCAAAATGGCGCACCAGAATATTTTTACTGCGCAAATGGTCAAAAAGATCTTTGGCCTTGCAATTCCAGTAATGAATCATAATAAAATTTGCCGAAGAAGGTAAGACATCAAAGCCAATCATCCGCAAAGCAACACTGACCCCTTCCCGGGTAGCACGAACGGTATTGATATTTGCCTCCACGGTACGTTTGTTTTGAAGAGAAGCAATAGCCCCGGCTTGAGCAATACGGTCTACCGGATAAGAATTAAAGGAATCCTTCACCCGATACATGCCTTCGATCAATTCGGGACTGCCGATAGCAAATCCCACCCGCAGACCGGCCAAAGAGTGAGATTTCGACATGGTTTGTACCACAAGGATATTGGGATATTTCCGTACCAACGGAATGGCCGTTTCCCCACCAAAGCGCACATAGGCTTCATCGACAATAATCACATGATCCGGATTATTCTTTACGATAAACTCAATTTCCCGACGGGTGAGTGCAATGCCGGTAGGCGCATTGGGATTGGCAAGAACAATGCCGCCGTTTTTCCGACGGTAATCCCGAAGATTGATGGAAAAATCATCCTTTAACGGCACTGTTTCGTAAGTCAGCCCCAAATGATTGCAGTATACCGGATAGAAGCTGTAAGTAACATCCGGAAAATAAACAGGCTCTTCCGGCGAAAAAAAGGCATCAAAGGCAAAGGAAAGGACCTCATCGGAACCATTCCCAACAAAAACATTTTCCGGGGATACCTTATTATACTTGGCAAAAAGACTTCTTAATTCCAAGGCCTCAGGATCGGGATATTTGCGCAGGTCGCCATTGGCGGCCTTACGCATAGCCCGAAGGACTTTATCGCTGGGGGGAAAGGGATTTTCATTGGTATTTAATTTTACCATTTCTGTTTTGGGCTGTTCCCCGGGGGTATAGGGCTTTAAATTACGGGTACGTTCATTCCAAAATCGACTCATGGTATTGGGATCCTCCTGATTATTTACGGATTGCTGCGCTTCTGGCATGGCCGGTAAGGCCTTCGGAATTGGCAAAGCGAATCACATCATCCTGGACTTTCATAAAAGCTTCTTTGTTGTAACAAAGCACTGTGGTTTTTTTCATAAAGTCAATGGTATTCAAAGGAGAAGAGAATCGTCCGGTACCAATGGTAGGCAAAATGTGGTTGGGACCGGCCATGTAATCCCCAAGAGCTTCGGGGGTGTAGTGACCAAGGAACAATGCTCCGGCCGTTTTGGGTTTGTGAATGTAATCCAGAGGATTATCCACGGCGATTTCAAGGTGCTCCGGAGCAATGATATTGGCAACGTCAAAACACTGGTCAAGATCATCACAAAGGATCACCGCACCGTAATCATCCCAGGATGCTTTGGCAATGTCATAGCGTTCCATGGGCTTCAAAGCTTTTTCCACTTCAGCTTCGGTAGCTTCGGCCAAAGCAGCATCGGTAGTTACAAAATAAGATGCAGCAAGGCGGTCATGCTCGGCCTGAGAAAGAAGATCCGCCGCAAGCCATACCGGATCGGAGGAACTATCGGAAACAACGCAAATTTCACTGGGGCCGGCAACCATATCAATACCGCACTCACCGAATACCAGCTGTTTTGCAGTGGCAACAAAAGCATTGCCGGGGCCGGTGATTTTATCTACCGCAGGAATGGTTTCGGTACCGTAAGCCAACGCAGCAATGGATTGAGCGCCGCCAACCTTATAAATTTCGGTAACACCGGCAATCTTGGCAGCCACCAAGGTAACGCCGGGAATGGTGCCATCGGCAGCAGGGGGTGTGACCATCACAATTTGTTTTACTCCGGCAACCTGAGCCGGAACAGCGTTCATCAAAACCGAGGAGGGCAACGGTGTTTTACCGCCGGCACCACCGGGAACATAGATCCCCACATTGCGCAAGGGCTGAATCAACATCCCCAGAGTTGTGCCGTCATCTTTCTGTTCAAACCAACTGTTTTCCAGTTGTTTTTTGTGGAAATAGGCAATATTTTCCGCAGCTTTCTCAATCGAGCCTAAAAGCTCCTTGTCAATCTTGGAAAAAGCATCCTCGATTTCTTCTTCGCTGACCTTAAGGTTTTCCACGGTGCAGCCATCAAATTTGGCATTGTAAAAGCGCAAGGCATCATCACCTTCGGCACGAACTTTGGCAATGATATCCTTTACGATATCCTCTACATCAGCGCTGTTGTTATCCTTGCGGACATTGAGATAAGCCTGCAACTCACTGTAATCGGTGCTGTTTCTAAAATCAAATTTTTTCATTTTATATCGACTCCTTTATTCCAATTCTTTTTTAAAATCGCGGATCAATTTCACAATCATTTCATTTTTCGTTTTCATACTGACTTTGTTCACCACCATCCGGGCGGAAATATCCCGGATCACATCCTCATAGATCACAAGGCCGTTAGCATCCAAAGTTGCACCGCTCTGAACAATATCAACGATAACATCGGCAAGGCCGGTGATGGGAGCCAATTCCACGGATCCGTTGATCTTGATGATTTCCACACGCTCCGAGCGCTCCTCACGAAAATATTTCTCAGCAATATGGGGATACTTTGTAGCTACTTTCTTTCGCTGGTTTTTCTCCCAAAGCTCCTGTTTTCCCACAGGTCCGGCCACACACATACGGCAACGACCAAAACCAAGATCAAGGACCTCAAAGAGATCTCGTTCTTCTTCCAACAAAGTATCCTTACCTACAATGCCGATATCGGCGGCACCGTATTCTACAAAAGTAGGGATATCCGAAGGCTTTCCCAGGAAAAAGCGGACGCCGCCGCTTTCATCGGTAAGAATCAGCTTGCGCTTGGGATCATCAAATTCCGGACAGACAATACCGCTTTTACGGAAAAATTCCATGGAGAGATCGGCCAGGCGGCCCTTGGCCAAAGCAACATTCAATGTTTTCATGACGACATTCCCTCCTCTCCGTTACCGGCTAAGATGTCCAATAAAAAGTTGATATTTACCGAAAAGCCCGTAGCCGGCGTGGCCGGGCCGAATTTTTCTACCAGGTGGTCATAACGCCCCCCAGAGAGTATCGGCGTGCCAAAGCCGGAAACAAAGCCCTGAAAGATAATGCCGGTATAATAAGATAACGCGCTAACCATGCCGAGATCAATGGCCAGATAGCGGCCGTAGCCTGCTTTTTGCAACCGTTCTACCACATCGGAAAGATTATCAATGGCTTCCCGAGCCTTGCCCCCAAAACGATAGTCCTTTAATCGGGTCAGGATTTCAATACCACCGTAAAGTGCCGGCAACTCCGTTAATGCAGATTTCAAATCTCCGCCAATGCCCAAAGCTGCCACCTTCTTTTCCAGTCCAAGAAAATCCTTTTTATCCACAAGATGGCGTAAAGCATCTTTTTCGGCAAAGGGCAGCGATGTTTCGTTCATCAATCCCTTAAAATATTTCACCTGCCCCAGCTCTACGGTAAATTCATTTAGCCCGGCAGCAATAAGAGCTTCAATGGCGGTAGCTATCATCTCGGCATCTGCCGCCGAAGAGCCGTCGCCAATGCTTTCGCAGCCGGCCTGGGTGATTTCCTTTAAATCCAGGTACCGATCTTTTTTGCTGCGAAATACATTCTGACAATAGCACAATTTTAAAGGCAGTCGCTCCTTAAGCTTCGTTGCAGCCAACCGGGCACAGGGCACGGTAAGATCGGGGCGAAGAACAAGAATACGTCCCTGCTCATCGACAAACTTAATCATATCCTCTTCGGGGATGATATCCCGCTGGCCGCTGAAGGAATCAAAAAATTCCAATGTCGGCGTAACGATCTCGGAGAAACCACCGTGTCGAAAGACCTCGATCATAGCATTTTCAATTTTTCGCTTGCGATAGCTTTCGTCTGCAAGAAGATCCTGCTCGCCATCGGGGACATAAAGCTTCCAGGTCATAGAACGATCATCCTTTCTGAGATATTCCGGGGAACCCGGGAAATAAAAACGCAGCCACAATTGCGTGACTGCGGAACTTACTATAAAGAAATATACCCTACCTACGGGTAATTTTGAATGACATTACCCGCAAATAAAGGAAGGTGCTTTCGGAGAACACGCACACGCCACAAAAATATTTTTTTCTGCACAATGGTGATGGTGGTGGTGGTGAAGATGCATGCGCATTTTAAAAGCTCCTTTCTTATGGATAGATCACGATTTCTTGATGTTGTTTGATATTATACTATGATAATCCGGGAAAATCAAGTATAATTTTACATTTTTTCTCAAAAAAATTAGTAAAAATTAGGACAAGACTTTTCACCCATTTTTCATTTTCGCATAGAATGAAAGAAGAATCAAAGAAAGGAACTTTACTATGACCTGGTTTTTATCACTCCCCACGTTGCTCCAGGGGCTGCTGGCCGGTTTACTGGCGTTGCTCCCTGCGGCAGGCGGCGCAGCGATGGTATTTCCCCTTCGTGATCTCAACCAGAAATATCTGGACGGTTGCCTTGGCCTGGCCGGCGGAATTATGGTAGCGGCATCCTTTTATTCATTGCTGAACCCTGCCTACGATCAGGCGGTAGCGCTGCATTTCACTCCGATCTGGCCCATCGTTTCCGGTTTTATTTGCGGTGTGCTTTTTCTGCTTTTTGCCGACAAGGTGCTGCCCACCGACGGCAGAGAAACCAAGGCAGGAAAATTCCTTCAACGCTCCTTTGGCAGCAACACACTTCTCTACCTCGCCATGACGGTACATAATATCCCCGAAGGCCTCGCTATCGGGGTTGCCGTTGGGGCTGCAGCCGATGGCAGCACCATGGCGGCAGCTCTGGCACTGGCTCTGGGCATCGGCATTCAAAACTTCCCGGAAGGCGCTGCGATTTCCCTTCCTCTGCGCCGAGACGGTCTTTCTCCGGCAAAAGCCTTTGGCTTTAGCCAGCTTTCGGCCACAGCAGAAACCATCTCCGCCATGATCGGCGCAGCTCTTACCATCTTTGCCGAACCGATCCTTCCCTTTATCCTGGCCTTTGCCGCCGGAGCAATGATTTTTGTGGTTTTTGCCGAGATCATTCCCGAGGCTCATATCAACGGCAACAAAAAAGCGGTGTCGGTGTTGGCGGCGGTGGGGTTTGTTGTAATGATGTTCTTCGACCTCTTCTTCAGCTGATTTTGGCGCGCTAAATGCACAGAACTCGGCAAACCTGTTCAAAGTCGAGCTTACGGGTACATTAAGTACACCGCAAACTCAACTCCGAACCTGTTTACCGAGTTCTGCACATTTATTGCCGTCTTAGTTATTTTTTTCTCTTTTAAAATCTTTTGGCGTACTTTTCCAAATAGAAGGTGCGCATGATGCTGCAATCCTCTTTTTCCAATGCGTGGAGCTTCCTTTCCGGATCGTTGGCAGTAAAAAATTCGGAAAGCAGCCTTGTCCGAGCATTTTTTTCGGTTATATCCGCCAAGGCAGCGGCATCCTCCATGGTTTTGCCGCAACAAAGTGCGCCGCATTTTTCCACCAGAACGCCATGATTTTCTCCCAAAGCAGCGGCAATGCCATCGGCATAGAAAGCCGACCACTCCATTTTTTCCCCGTTAATCTGAGCAAAATCATCCAGATACGCCGCCAAAGGCTCCCGCAATACGGAGCAAGCCAACGTTGCAGGAGAAAAGGACTGGCGGATTGCATGGATATCCGGCCGCTTTTTGTATATCAATAAATGAGTCCGTTGCTCTTCGCTGATCACCGGATGATCCAGTTCCATTTCAGATCCATCGGGATAATACATTACCGGCGTGCCATCGGCTTTGCGTTCACTGGTGCATAATTGACGCACTCTTTCCGGCATGGACTCTCGATAAAAACAGGTAAGCACATCCTGATAGATATTATCCTCCATGGTCATAGCGCGCTGCATAAAGCTTTCATAAGCCATGCGGATATGGTGGCTGCACAACATTTCCAATCCCACAGCAGCACGGAAAGCATCGGCACTGTTCCCTCCAAGACAAACAGCGCCATGATGCGCCATTAATGCTGCAGCATGAAGGTCATCGTGAAGCACTGCAACAACATGATCCTTGAGGGCATCGCTACCGGGAAGACCATAAGCAGCACAGGGCATGCCGTTCAGCTTAACATTTCCAATCTTGAGACCGGGAATATCCGCATCAAAAGCACCCAAAACCGAAGCATCGGTTTGATGCGTATGAATAATAAAATTTGCTTTGGGATTGGAGCAATACAATGCCCGGTGCATCTCAACCTCCGAAGAAGGCAAGCCATCCCCCCAGGAGCGTCCGTCCGTAAGATTCACAATCACAAGATCCTCCGGACGTAAAGAACGATAATCCTTACCGCTGGGGGTAATCACAAAATGACCGCGATCCACACGGCAGCTGAGGTTGCCCCAGGTACGCACAATCAGACCGGCACTCAGCAACCGCATACTCATATCCAGAATATCTTCTCTTGCCTTCGCAAGTTCCATTTTTTCCACCTCCTCAAGCTTTTTGACAGTAAGCAGCCATGGCCTTTCCGGCCTGATAGCCGGAGCAAAGAGCCGCCTGAATATTAAATCCACCGGTATAACCATCAATATCCATCACTTCACCGGCGAAAAACAGACCCTGTTTTTTCTTGGACATCATCGTCTTGGGATCAATCTCTTTAACCTTTACACCGCCGCCGGTCACAATGGCTTCCTCTGCTTTGTGGCAGCATTTCACGGTAAAGGGAAAATGCTTCAGCAAGGAAAGAACTTTTTTCCGCTCCTCTTTATTGATCATACATCCTTTTTTAAAGGGATCCACCCCGGAAAGCTCCAGAAATACCGGGATCATTTTCCTTGGGAGCAAACCTTCAAGGATATGGCGAAAATCCTTTTTGGAGAGGGCTTCAAAGTCCCGTTGCAAACGGTCGTCCAACTGCTTGTCGCTAAGAGCCGGTTTCAAGTCGATTTCCATAGCCAAAGGTGCGCGGTCTTCAATAAAATGCAGCGAAACACTGCGGCTGGCAGAAAGGATTACCGGACCGGACAAGCCATCGGCAGTGAAAACCATTTCTCCAAAGCGATGCTCCAGTACCTTCCCTCGGTGATAAATGGTAACGCCCACATTCCGCAGGCTCAGCCCTTCCATTTTACCGGCATAGTCTTCAACCACCGTCAACGGTACTAAAGAGGGAAACAGCGGCGTTACGGTGTGGCCGGCATCCTCAGCAAAGGTATAACCATCTCCAGTGGAGCCGGTCAAAGGATAAGAAATCCCACCGGTAGCCACCAACACGGCTGAAGCCGCCAAAGTGCGCCCCTTTACCTCCACAGCACAAACGGCATCCCCGTTAAAAAGGATGGCATCGGCCTCAGCTAAAAATTCCACCTTGGTTCCGGCACGACGAAGCTGGCGTTCCATACAGCCTACGATGTCCCGAGATTGATCGGAAACCGGAAAAACCCGGTTTCCCCGCTCGGTTTTTAAAGGAACCTCCCGTTCCTCAAACCAGTTTTGCACCGCAGAAGAAGGGAAATTTTTGTAAGCACTGTACAAAAACTTGCCGTTGCCGGGCATATGCTCCATAAAGGCTGCAATATCACTGTCATTCGTCACATTGCACCGCCCTTTCCCGGCAATCAACATTTTCTTTCCTAATTTTGCATTTTTTTCCAGCAGCGTAACCGGTACACCGCTTTGGGCCAGGATATAAGAGGCCATCATCCCGGCGGGCCCTCCGCCGATGACGATGGCATTTTTTACTTGATTCAATTGGAAACCTCTCTGATAACTTTATTCTTTAATGTGCCGATCCCCTCTATCGTTACCGCCACCTCATCGCCAATGTGAAGTTCTCCCACACCGCTGGGAGTCCCCATAAGAATGAGATCTCCGGGGTTCAAGGTCATCACCTTGCTCAAGTAGCTTACCACCTGGGGTACGGAAAAAATCATATCCTCCGTATTGGCTTGCTGACGTACTTCTCCGTTGACACAAAGGGTTATTTCCAGATGCTCCGGATCCAGATTCGTTTCGATCCAGGGACCAACAGGCAAAAACGTATCAAAAGACTTGGAAATCGTCCACTGACCGTGGATGGGCTGAAGATTTCGAGCGGTAATATCATTGGCAATGGTATAGCCAAGAATGTAGTGAGCCGCTTCTGCCTCCCCGATGTACCGGGCACGACGACCAATCACCACCGCCAATTCCCCTTCGTAATCCATTTGTGTTACCAGCTCATGAGGGTAAACAATATTTTCACCGTCTCCGATCAATGCCGAAGAAGGCTTCATGAAAAAACTGGGTTTTTCCGGAGTCGGAATGCCCATTTCTTCCGCATGGTTTTTATAATTTAATCCCAGACAAATCGCTTTTGAAGCATCCACCGGACAAAGAAGCCGCACCTCAGATAAGGGGAAACCGATCCCCTCGCGGATCGGCTTTTGAAAGATCGTCCCTGCAAGGGGATATGCCTTTTTGTGATCAATCATGCCATATTTTGGCAGGCTGTTATGAACAAAACGCGTCAATTTCATCGTTCACGCCTTCTTTTCATTTTTTATAAAAGGGATATTTATCCTTACGGCCGGGGCGTTTTTCCATCACCACCGGGCGGGATTTGGGGCGCACCGGTTTTTCCTTTACATCACCGAGAAGCCGGCGTACCTCTTCTTTTTTCAAAAACCGCCACTCACCGACTTTCAAACCTTTCAGACTTAAAAAATCAAAGTTAGTGCGAGTAAGTTCCTCCACCGGGCAGCCGATAGCCTGAAACATTCGGCGGATCTGACGTTTTTTTCCTTCGTGGATTACCACTTCCCACTGGGTAATTTTCCCTTTTTTTGCCAAAAAACGAATTTTTGCCGGAGCAAAGGTTTCTTCCTCCAGCTCTAAGCCGTTTCGCAGCAGTGTCAATTTTTCTTCACTGGGAGAACCCTTTACCGAGACACGATAAACCTTGTTGATTTCCCGGGAAGGATGAATCATTTTATTGGTAAAGCTGCCATCGTTGGTCAAAAGAAGCAAACCGGTGGTATCCATATCCAAACGTCCCACCGGATACATACGCACATGCCAATCCGGAAGCAAATCCAAAACCGTAGGGCGATCGTGAGTATCGGTAACGGTGCAAAGATACCCCTTGGGCTTATACATCAGAACGTATATCTTCCGTTCCTTGCGTTCGACGGGTTTTCCGTCAACGGCAATTTTATCTTTACCAAAATCGGCTTTAGAGCCAAGAGTCGTTACCACTTTCCCGTTGACCGTTACATGACCTCCGGTAATCAATTCTTCGGCTTTTCTTCTTGAGGCCACACCGGCGGCAGCCAATAATTTCTGTAATCTTTCTTCCATAATTTCCTCCAATTTAATTATAAGAGGAAAGGAACCAATATACAAGACCTTTCTTTAAAAAAAGAGCTTCGTCACATAAAAAGCCGTAAAAAAAGCAACGAAATCTCCGATAAGCCCTACCCAAAGAGCATAGCGAAAGCGTTTGATGGCCACAGCACCAAAATAAACGGTGAGAACATAAAAGGTCGTTTCAGTGCTGCCCTGCATGATCGAAGCCATACGGCCAATAAAGGAATCCGGACCGTAATGCTGGATCAGCCCGGCAGTAAGCCCCAGTGAGCCGCTGCCGGAAAGAGGCCGCATCAGCGCCAGAGGAATCACCTCTGAGGGAATCCCCAGTCGAGTACAGAGCGGAGCGCAAGCCTTTTGGAGCAGGGACATCCCGCCGCCATTGATGAAAATGGATACCGCCGTCAGCATAGCGATGAGAAACGGCAGAAGATTCCAGGTGAGAAGAAGCCCCTCCTTGGCTCCGTCGATAAACTCATCATACACCGAAACACCTCGATAATAGGCATAAAGAGGAACCGCCAAAAGAATCAGAGGAATGATCCAATCGGAAAGAGAAGCCAAAGCTGCTACCATTTTTTACGCCTCCCCTTTGCAAAGAGATGGGAGGCAATGAGAGCCGCTGCCAACCCGGCACAGGAAGCCAGTAACGAGGGAATGATGATCTCCGCCGCATTGGCACTGCCGGCTTCGGCACGAATCCCCAGAATCATGCCGGGCATCAAACTCACCGCCGAGGTATTCAACGCCAAAAAGGTAATCATTTCCTTTGTTGCCGTCCCTTTATTCTTATTGGTAGCCTCCAGCTCTTTCATGGCCTGAATGCCAAAGGGAGTGGCAGCATTGCCCAAACCGAGAAAATTCGCGGAGAAATTCATTACCATCGGCGCCCAGGCTTTGTGCTCTCGTGGGAGATCTCGGAAAAGAGGACGCACCAAAGGATAGACCAACCGGGAAAAACGATCCAACAGCCCCGAGCCTTCTGCCAACCGCATGATGCCGGACCAGAGAGAAAGAAAAGCCGCAAGACCAATGATCATTTCAATGGCATTGGTGGCCCCCTCTAAAACCGAAGGAAATACCACTGCCGTTTTACCCGTTACAATCGCAGCCAAAATACCGCCGCAAAGCAAAAACAGCCAAATCGGATTCATCATAGGAAAACACCTCATCCCATCTTACGGCAAAATATTTCAGAATATGTCCGAAAAGTTGCACCGATCCAATGAGACAAACATAGGATAAAGTATAGACAGGTACTTGCCGTACCAAAACAAAGGAGGTGTGCTTATGTTCCCGTTCCTTTTCTGGCCCTTCTGGGGTCCCTGGGGCTGGGGTGGCTGGGGCTGCCGCGGCTGGGGATGGGGCAGCTGCGGCGGTTGCAACTGCGGCTGTAACTGCTGTAACAACCAATGCGGCTGCTGCCGTTAACATAAAATATTCGGAGGCAGAGAAATTCTCTGCTTCCGTTTTCTGTTGTATAAAAGCCAATGTATCACCGTTATCGGTAATGAGATTATTAAAGATAGAAAAACCTTTGATTTCCTCTTTAAAACACGTAAGGGGGTTCACCGGAAAAATCGGCAATCAAACCGTGGGCATCTTCCAGATAAAAGACTTCCAAAAGAGGATTGGTCGCTTCTCCATATTGCCCTTTTACAATCGGGTTTTGGATACACATTTCTTTGGCTGCCATATTATTTTCAAACACAGCCTTACCATGCAGACGGATCCATGCATATTCCGGACTGGAAACAGAGATTTCTATTTCCGGATTTTCCTGCATATCCCGAAAACCTCTTTCTGATTATTTGTACAAAACCACAATTTCCCCTCAAGTTCACCGGCAAACATAAAAGGACGGCATTTGGCCTTACCGTCACGCCCAACAGTCGCTAAATACTGCACAGGATTTGCATTGAGAAATTCTATAACCTTTTTCATGAATGGCACCTCCAAAATACTTTTCAACAACAAGGATTGATTTTTCCTCTCGTTGATAGTATAATATCACCGTAAGCCCCATTCGTAAAGTAAGCACAATATTGTGCCGTAGTTACCCAAAAGATACCATTGCACCATTTCATAGCTTTTATGTCCTTATACTCCAAAATATCGAGGTGATATATATGAATCAGACAGAGGTTAATAACGATCTCCCGGCTTGTCCCGTAGAAACAACGCTGACTTTGATCGGAGACAAATGGAAGGTTCTTGATCCTGCGCGACTTAATACCCGGGAAAAAACGATTTGGAGAACTGAAAAAGTCCATAGGTAAAGTCTCTCAAAAGGTGCTGACGGCACAACTTCGATCTATGGAGAAAAGCGGCCTTGTCCACCGTAAGGTTTACGCCGAGGTTCCGCCAAGGGTGGAATACTCTCTCACCGATCTGGGTGAAAGTCTCAAACCCATTCTGGATTCCATGTGGACATGGGGTGAAGAATACAAAAAACAACACGGTTTACCCAACAGGCAAACCGAGGAAACTTCTCCTCAAAATATATAAAGCAAAACACAAAGAACGGTTCTATAAAAAACACCGTGCAGGATTCCTGCACGGTATCAAACAACAGGCGGATAAAGAGATTCTTTATCCGCCTGATTCATTTCATAAAAACTCTGTGGGCAAATTATTTACATTGGGAACAATCGCGAATAATCGTCTGATGCCGTTCCGGCCCAACCGCAACAATACCTACCGGAGCACCGGTCAACTCTTCCACACGGCGAATATAGGCTTTGGCATTTTCAGGCAATTCATCGTAAGAGCGACAGCCGGTAATATCCTCGTTCCAACCGGGTAACGTTTCGTAGATCGGTTCACATTTTTCCATGCGAATCAACGATGCAGGGAATTCCGAAAGGTTTTCTTCCCCATAGCGATAACCGACACAAACCTTAATTTCATTCAGATCATCCAGAACATCCAGTTTTGTCAAAGCAAGTTCCGTTACACCGCTTACCCGCACGCTGTAACGAAGCATCACAGCATCAAGCCATCCACAGCGGCGAGGACGTCCTGTCGTTACGCCATACTCTCCACCGGTCTTGCGAAGCTGCTCACCCATTTCATCGAAAAGCTCTGTGGGGAAGGGGCCGGCTCCTACTCTCGTAGTATAAGCCTTTGCTACACCGACAACGCTGTCGATCTTTGTAGGCCCTACACCGGTGCCGGTCAAAGCACCGCCGGCACAAGGCGAGGAGGACGTTACAAAAGGATACGTTCCGTGGTCAATATCAAGATGCACAGCCTGCGCTCCTTCAAAAAGAATATTCTTTCCGGCTTTGATGGCTTCATCAAGAAGCAACGAAGTATCCGCAACATAAGGACGAATCCGATCCGCCAAAGCTTCGAATTCCACAAGAATATCTTCTTCCTTGAAAGGTTCTTTTTCGTATACTTTTTCTAAAATGATATTTTTTTGAGGAAGCACATTTTTCAGCTTTCTTTTGAATTCGGAAAAATCCATAAGATCGCAAATGCGAATCCCCACACGATTTACTTTATCGGAGTAAGCAGGACCGATCCCACGTTTGGTCGTACCGATCTTGGCATCTCCTTTTGCCTCTTCTTCCAGTCCGTCAAAAAGCTTGTGATAAGGCATGATCAAGTGTGCACGATCAGAAATACGGAAGTGATCGAAAGAAACACCGCGTGCCTTTAACTGACCCATTTCGTCAAGAAGCACCGCTAAATCAACGACAACACCATTACCAACGACATTCAGGCTGTCTTTATTAAGGATTCCTGACGGTATCAGATGAAGCTTATACTCCTCCCCCTCACTGATCACGGTGTGACCGGCGTTGTTACCGCCTTGAGAGCGAACGACCACATCAGAGCGTTCTGCCAGGAAATCTGTGACTTTACCTTTGCCTTCGTCCCCCCACTGGGAACCGATCAAAATAATAGCAGGCATGAAATAAGACCGCCTTTCTTCTTAAACCTGTGCGTACGCGCACAGATTAATTATATCGAATATATGTAATGATGTCAACGACTATATCGCATTTTTATCATTATTATTCATCACCGAAACTGATACCCACAGCCCGTGCCGCCGCGACGATATCACCATCGGGATCAACCTTTTTCAACACCCGGATAGAATCTTCAATGGGCACACGTTCAATCCGATCATTACGAAGGCAAACAAGAACATCATTTTCCCCGGCCAAAGCCGCTTGGGCTGCGGCAACTCCATATCGAGTCGATAAAATCCGATCAAAAGGCGCCGGACTCCCGCCACGCTGCAAATGTCCCAAAACGGTACAACGAGTTTCGCACCCGCCGCTTTCGGCAAGAAGCTTTGCCACAGCATTACCGATACCACCCAATTTTTCCGGATTATAAAGGTTGCCTTCATTTTCCCCTTCGGTAACGATTTTTCCGTTTAATTTCGCTCCCTCAGCAACAACCACAATGCTAAACGCAGTTCCCCGGGCTTTACGTTCTTCTATTTTTTTCAGGATACCATCTATGGTAAAAGGGATCTCCGGAATCAGGATCACATCGGCACCGCCGGCCAAACCGGCATAAAGGGCAATAAAACCGGCATCACGTCCCATCAACTCTAAAACCATTACCCTGTGGTGGCTTTCCGCCGTGGTATGAAGCTTATCAATGGCATCGGTTGCTGTATTTACCGCTGTTTCAAAGCCAAAGGTACGGTCAGTTGCCGAAAGATCATTGTCAATGGTTTTGGGAACGCCGATCACCCGCAGCCCCTTTGCCGCCAATTCATGGGTGATGGCCATGGTTCCGTCACCGCCAATCACGATAAGACAATCAATGCCTAAAGATCGGGTGTTGGCAATGATTTCATCACTTACATCTTCATAAGTAACATGACCATCCTTTTCCACGCGATAATGGAAAGGATTATCACGATTTGTCGTTTTTAAAATCGTACCGCCCTTGGGCAGAATTCCCCGAACGCTTTCCGGCGTCAAAATGCCGTAATCCAATTCCTTCAACCCTTTATAACCGCTGAAGAAACCATATACCTCCGCACCTTCCCGACATAGGGTTTTCACCGCACCGCGTATCACCGGGTTCAAACCGGGGCAATCTCCGCCGCCGCACAGAATACCTATCTTCATCCGGAACACCACCTTTCCTTATTATCATATTTTATCATAAATCAACAAAAAAGAGTTGCGATTTTATGTCTATTTCCCAAAAATCATTTCTTGCAAAAATAATTTTTGAGATATTTTCCAAGCATTTCTTTTTGTCATTGCCCCTGCTTGAGTTGAAATTTTAACATTTCCTCAGCTTTTATGCCATCAAAATTACTTCAATACCGATAAGATTTTCTTATTTATGCTGTTGAAAGCATTGACAACAAGAGCTTTTTTCTATATAATATTCAGCAAACATCTTTTGTTAAATTTTCTTAACAAAGCCATCATATTTCTTAACAAAGAAATAAAAGGAGGAAGCTTACATATGCGTCAACACACAAAGAAAATACTGAGTATCGTAAAAACATATTCGCTGCCTCTGTTTTTAGGGATCCTCATGGCTCTTATTTGGGCAAATACAGCTCCCGAAAGCTACCGCCATTTTGTTGAACTGGAGGTATTTCATGGAATTACCATCCACTTCATAGTAAAAGAAATCTTTATGCCTCTTTTCTTTGGCATTGCAATGGCAGAGATCGTTGTCGCGATACGCCCCGGAGGCGCCATGTATCCCCTGCAAAAAGCAATCAATCCCTTAATGGCTACCGCAGGCGGAGTGATTGGCCCTATCGTAATCTACTTTATACTGGCAGTACTTTGCAATGGTCTTGCCTATCGCCACGGTTGGGGGATCGTTACCGCAACAGATATCGCCATTGCCTGGCTTGGGGCAAAACTGATTTTTGGAGAAGATCATCCCGCCGTTAAATACTTGTTGCTTTTGGCGGTAGCGGACGATGCCATAGGTCTTGTGATCATCGGCGTATTTTATCCTTCCGCTCCGGTAGAACTCCCTTATTTGACACTTTGTCTATTGGGTATGGTCATTGCCTATCTGCTTCGCCGTTTCCACATTTTAAATCATCTTGCTTACCTTTTGCTGGCAGGAATCCCATGTTGGTTCGGTCTTCACCTTGCCAATATTGAACCGGCATTGGCTCTCGTTTTTGTTGTACCGTTTATGCCCTCCCACCATCAAAAAAAGGCATGGGAAAAAGAAAACAAATGCCCCGCAAATGCAGAAATTTTCACATTGGAAAGCTTCTATCAAAACTGGAAACCCGTCGTCGATTACGGACTATTCTTTTTTGGTCTGGTCAGCGCCGGAGTACATTTTTCTCAAATCAATATCGTAACGATTCTCATTATCCTTTCACTGTTGCTGGGAAAAGCATTGGGAATCACAACTTGCGGCATTCTTGGCGTCAAATTAGGATTTGCACTTCCCCAGGGGATGACAAAAAAAGATCTTTGCCTGGTAGGGATCGTAGCCGGGGCAGGACTTACCGTTGCATTGTTCATCTGCGACGCCGCTTTTGAAAGTTTATTTATCATTAATGCAGCAAAAATGGGTGCACTGTTCAGTTTGGCAGCCATTCCTCTCGGTTACGCTGCATCTCGAATACTGAGACGGAAAGAAAATAGAAAAATGGCTTCCTTGAAGGAAAAAGAAACAATCCGCAAAATCCCGGCAAAAGAAATATACGAAAACTAAACTAATTGAAATAAAAAAGAAAGAAGCAAATCATGCAATAGCGCATCTTCATGCAGCATGATTTGCCTTTTTATTAAGAAAATGTTAAGATACAAAGAAATAAAATAAAATTGAGAATGTCAATTGACATTGATATTCCCATTATACTATAATTATAGTAATTTTTATCTCAATACAAAAGAGGCGTGAAAACAATATGAGTACACTACAAATTTTTTCAATTATCGTTTTCGTCCTCGTCATGGCAGTGATTATCAGTGAAAAGCTGCACAGAGCAACCGTTGCTCTGACCGGCGGCATCATTCTGATCCTCACCGGAGTATTAACCTTTGACGAGGGCATCGAGGCCGTGGACTTCAATACCCTTGGCGTGCTTTTGGGCATGATGCTCTTTGTTGGCGTAGTAAAAGAATCCGGGTTATTTGAATACCTTGCCATCCGGTCAGCAAAAGCGGTAAAGGGTAATCCATGGAAAATCATGGTTGCGTTTACGATCATTACGGCAGTTTGTTCCGCATTTCTTGATAACGTAACGACCGTTTTGCTTGTAGGCCCTATGACAATCACCATCTGCGAAATGATGAAGACCAACCCGGTCCCCTTCCTTCTGGCAGAGATCCTTTCTTCCAATATCGGCGGTACAGCAACGCTTATCGGTGACCCGCCCAACATTATGATCGGCAGCGCCGCCAACCTCAGTTTTGTAGATTTTGTGATGGTAGATGCCCCTGTAATCATTGTCATTATGGTGGTATTGATTCTGTTCTTCCGTTTCAAATTCAAAAAAAATCTTATCGTATCCGAACAGGATCGGGCAGAAGTGCTGCAAATGAATGAAAAAGAAGCCATCAAAAACCCGGCACTTTTCAAAAAAAGCGTCGTAATGATCTTCCTTGTGGTTTTAGCTTTTATGCTCCACGGTGTTTTGGGCTTGGAATCCTGTGAAATTGCCCTGACCGCCGGCTTGGTCATGGTCATCCTGGGCCATGCCGATTTCGAAAAAGTGGTTCATCATGTAGAATGGCCGACCCTGCTCTTTTTTATCGGTCTTTTCATCGTTGTCGGCGGTATGGAGGCTACCGGCGTCATTTCCATGTTGGCCGATTTTATTATGGAAGCTACCGCAGGCAATATGGTCTTGACCATGCTGGTGATTCTCTGGGTATCGGCTCTGCTCTCTGCAATTCTCGATAACATTCCCTTTGTCGCCACCATGATTCCGCTGGTCATTGCCATGGGAGCCGACGGCATGGATGTAACCCCCCTCTGGTGGGCAATTTCCCTCGGGGCTTGTCTCGGCGGCAACGGAACCTTAATCGGCGCTTCCGCCAACGTTGTCCTTTCCGGTATCAGCAACAAACACGGCTACCCCATCACCTTTGTGGAATTCCTGAAAATCGGGATGCCGGTGATGCTCATAAGCGTAGCCATTGCCACAGTCTATCTGGTGTTACGCTTTGCCCTGTAAAACTTAACAAAAAGATAAAATGCAGAGTATGCTCAAACAAGCTACTCTGCATTTTTTTCAGATTCATTTAGCTGTTATTCTTCCGAAGGAGCCTCTTCCTCCGGTTTTTCTTCCGCAGGAGCATCCTCTGTTTCTTCACAACCGCAACCGCAGGTTTCTACCGTAGGTTCGTCTTCGTCATCATAACGAATGGTGTACTCGACAACAACTTCCTCTTCTCCGTCACCGTAAAATTTGTCTTTGATTTTATCAACGACATCATCGGCGGTTTCCTTGATCTTATCCGCAACACGACAGGAAGTTTCCTTTACACCGTTCACCGCAGTATCTTTCTTATCGCAGATGTTCTGCCGTGCTTCCGCACCGGAACGGGGTGTTGTAAAAGCGGTAATGCCGGCACCGACAACCACACCGGCAGTAAAGCCGATCAAAAGACCGCCAAGCATCATCAGATTCTCACGAACCTCGGCCTCTTTTTTGGAGATAACGGGGATCTGTTCTTTCACATATTTTTTTGCGGCAGGACTGAAGGAGCATTTACAAAAACTCACTTACAGCACCTCCTTTCTTAAATTGGCTATATTATATTCCATTAAAACCAGTTTGTCAAATCAATGAAAACTTTATTCCTCTTCATCCTCCTGAGGAGGATTTTCTTCTTCATGATCAAAATCCATATCGCAAAACAGCGTAAATTCATGGAGAAAACCGAGGTAGGCCGTACCCACCGCACCGCTTCTGTTTTTAGCAACGATGGCTTTTGCAAGATACTGATTTTCCGTTGGGTCATAGTAATGGGGACGATGAATAAAGATAACAATATCCGCATCCTGTTCCAAAGCCCCGGATTCACGCAAGTGGGAAAGATCCGGTTCTTTTACCTTTCCCTCACTTTTTACCGAAGCACGGTTCAACTGAGAAATCACGATGATGGGGACATCCAGCTCCTTTGCTAACCCTTTCAACTGCCGGGAAATTTCCGAGATCTGCTGCTGACGGCTTTGGTTCATCTGCAATGCCGAGGACTGCATCAAACCGATATAGTCCACAACCACCAGATCCAATCCTTTTTCCCGTTTCAAACGCTTACATTTCCCGCGAATTTCAGCCACGGTAATCATAGAAGTTTCGTCAATGTAAAGATTGGAGCGACTGATCTCCTCCATGGCTTCGGCCAATTTCGCAAAATCCGCATCGGTCAATTCATTGGTCTTTTTAGCCCGCTCCTGACTAACCTTAGCCTTGGAGAAAAGCATGCGGGATGCCACCTGAACCGAGGTCATTTCCAAAGTAAAAAAAGCAACGGTGAGATCGTATAACGTCGCGGCACGCTCGGCAATATTCAAACAGATCGTTGTTTTTCCCATCCCGGGGCGGGCTGCAACAATAATCATTTCCCCCCGTTTGAAGCCGCCGATATATTTATCCAGTTCAATAAAGGTGGGAACCCCCTTTTCTTCCTTGCCGATATGGTCATAGGCTTCGGCAACAAACTCTCCGACTTGCTGCAAGGAGGTAGGCTGGGTAGCCTGATTCAACTGGTAAATTTCGGCTTCAGCCTCATCCAGCAAAAGGGAGGATGCTTTTTCCTCGGCCTGGGCTTCCCGGGAAATCCGGTCGGAGATGGCAATCAGCTTCCGCTTCACCGACTTATCCTTTACGATTTGGGCATAGCTCACCGCGTTTGCCGCCGAAGGCACAGCATCGTAAAGCTCCGTTAAATAAGCTGTACCGCCAATCACATCAAGGATTCCTTCGGTTTTCAACACATTGGCAACAGTCACAAGATCCACGTCTTTCCCTGCCTCATGGAGAGAAAACATTGCCGTATAGATTTTTTTATGGCTGTCTTTATAGAAATCCGCAACGCCGATCACCTGAGATATCTCATAAAGCAGACCCGGCTCCAAAAGAATCGAGCCCAGCACTGCCATTTCGGCAAAATCACTGTGCGGCATGCCCATATCTGTCGGCAATCCCATCTGTTCCATCGCCATGCACCACTTTCCGTCATAATAGAGTCAAAATAAATTACTTTACTCTGAACTTAAATTATACCAATTTAAGGCCTGGATGGCAAGAAGTTTACGCCGAAAAATAAGAGAATTCACCATCCGTCAATGGAACCACCAAAAATGCTAATCCAAGCAAATCTCCTTCGTAAAGCCCATTGCCGAAGGATCTTCATGGGAAACGACCATTAAGATACCGCTATAATGCCAACGTTCCAGAATTTTTGTCAACAAATCCCGGGTCGATTCGTCCAAGTTCGAGAAAGGCTCGTCCATAATAACCACTTCCTTACCGGATAAAATCGCCCGAACGATGGCAATCATTTGCATTTGCCCGCCGGAGACACCGGAAAGGTGCTGCTGAATATCGGTATCCAGCCCTTGGGGAAAGGTTTCAAAATAGGCCGTTAAGTCCAGCTCTGCCAAAAGCTTTTGAACATCGGCACGGGTTTTTCCGTGCAGTCCGATGAAAAGATTATCAAGTACAGAGCCTTTGAATAAAAAGATGTGTTGAGATACCACGGCAATATGCTCTCGGATGCTTTTCACCGCCAGCTCCGTTGCATCCACCTCATTATAGAGGATTTGCCCGGACACAGGAGCATATAACCCCAGCATCAATTTTACCACCGTAGATTTTCCGGAACCGTTCTTCCCGCGGAGCAAAACCCGGTCACCGGAATGAAGCGCAAAGCTGCACCCTGTCAAAACCTCATGTTCATCGTAGGAAAAGGAAACATTCTCAAAAGAAATATTGGAGATTTTTTCGGAAACCTCCCTGCCCTTTTCATTTTCACTGTCCCTGGAGAACAAGGCATTGATCCGCTCCATACTGCGAAAAGGCTGTTCCAAAGCAATCCGCAAATTGCCCAGACAGAGGATTCCGCTGGTAACATAGGAGAGATACATAGCAAAAGCCGTATACAAACCAATAGTAACCTGTCCTTGAAGGATCAAGGCACCGCATAGGAGCAGCACAAAAACAGATTCCAGATTGCAAAGAAGGTTGATAAATTCATCGTAACAAACAAAGCGGCGCTTCATTTTAATTCGGCTTAAAGCAAGATCAGCGGATTTATCGACGAAAGAGGAAAATCCCTCTTCACGACGGTTTAAAACCTTAAAATCCTCTACTCCGTTAAGAATCTCATAGCCCTCACCGCTCAAGATACCATTCTTCTCCAAGGTTGCTTCAATGTCTCGTGCAATATGCTTTTCGTTATTTTTGGTAATAAAGAAAACCACGGGCAGAAAAACCAAGGAGATCAACGCCAACTTCCAGTGCAGCAAAAACATAACAATCAAGGCAAACATGGCAATGACGATCTGACAAACGGTACTGATGGAATCCGAGGAAAACAGCGATTCCAATTCCGAACACTCTTCCATGCGGCTCAATAAATACCCCTTTTCATTTTTACGCAAATAATCCATAGGCAGGGAAACGATCTTTTCCATCAGCTTACAGCGCAGCTCATGGGCAAAATTCACGTTGATTGAGATAAGCAGACGATTCATAGCTAAGGAAACAACGCATTTTAACAAATAGGCTCCCACCGTAACACCAATCAACAGCAAAAAGGTATGATAATCCCCGCCGCTATTTAAAACATCAATGGCTTGACCGATCAAATACGGCGTAACCGCCACCAAAGAGGAAAACAGAAAAAACACCAACAACCCAACGAGAATACTCCCTTTTTCACCGCCACAATACGATCAAGCTTCTTTAATTCTTCCCATACCTTCATGTCAATATCTCCCATACTCTCAATAAAAATACAATTGTTAAGCTATATCTATATTTTACAAAATTTGGCGGAAGTTGTAAAGCCAAACCTTGGCAATATCCCTTCAAATGCACTCCCTTATTTTTATAAAAATCCAAAAGATTGCGAAACTTTGAGAAAAAACTTGACAACAAGGGAAAAAAGCGTATAATGTAGAAAAAATGAAAGGGGGAGAAAAGAAGTGTTATTGAATTTACATCGATTTTATTATTTCAGCACGGACTTTCTGACTACCCTTTCAAATAGCCATCGCTAAGGTCGTATTTTAAAGAGTACGGAAAGCCCGCAATTCTACGTGCCCGAAAAAGGCAGTATTTGGATTGCGGACTTTTTTATTTGGAGGACTGAAATGAAAATGAATTTATCGGAAGAAATGATGATGTTAGGTAAAAAAAGCTCTGTGATTCGGGAAATCTTTGAATACAGCAAGAAAAGAAAAGCAGAGATTGGCGCAGACAAGGTATTTGATTTTAGTATTGGGAACCCCAGCGTACCGGCACCGGAAGAAATTGGAGAAACCATTGCCAAGCTGGCCCGGGAGATGGACCCTGTTTTACTTCATGGCTACACTGCAGCAGTGGGAGATCCCGGCGCAAGGGCGAAAATCGCCGAGGGAATCCACCGGGATTTTCACACACCCAACCGTCCGGATCTCGTTTACATGACCTGCGGAGCCGCTGCATCTCTTACCATTTCCCTCAATGCCATTTTACAACCGGGTGAAGAAGTTCTCGTTCCCACGCCCTATTTCCCGGAATATAAAGTATTTACCGAACATGCCGGCGGCGTTCTGGTAGAGATCCCCTGTGATAAAGATTTTCAGCTGGATCTTAATGCCATTGAAAATGCCATCACAGCCAAAACCAGAGCCATTATCATCAATTCCCCCAATAACCCCACCGGAGCAATTTTCCGCACCGAGGATCTGAAAAAGCTCTCGGCTCTTTTACAACAAAAGGAAAAGGAATATGACCGCACCATCTACATCATTGCCGATGAACCCTACCGCAAGCTGGTGTGGAACGGAGAAGAGGTTCCCTTTTTGCCGGAGCTTTACCCCGATACCCTGGTATGCTACTCCTACAGTAAAGCCCTCTCCCTCCCCGGAGAACGTATCGGCTACATTTTCGTAAGCCCTTATATGGAAGCATGCGGCGATGTTTTTGCCGCTGTTTGCGGCGCCGGCCGCGCCCTTGGATTTGTCTGCGCTCCGAGCTTAATGCAATTTATGATTGCAGAATGTGCCGACTGCACCGCAGATTTCCGTATTTACCGTAAAAACAGAGAACGACTCATGGAAATGCTCACGGACATCGGCTACGAAGTGATTCCCCCCGACGGTGCCTTCTACCTGTTTGTGAAAGCTCTGGAACCCGATGCCCATGCCTTCTATGAAAAAGGGAAAAAACATGAGCTGCTACTGGTTCCCAGTGATTCCTTTGGCTGCACCGGCTATGTACGTATTGCATACTGCGTAACACCGGAACAGATTGAAGCTGCCAAACCGGCATTTGAAGCCCTGTACCGGGATTATCAGGAAGGGAATGATTAAAATGAGTTCATTGGAGGATGCCCGCAAAAAGATCAATGAGATCGACCGCAAAATGGCCGATCTCTTTACCCAACGAATGCACGCCGCAGAACAGGTTGCAAACTATAAAATGCAGGCAGGCTTACCCATTTACGATCAGGCAAGAGAAGATGAAGTGATCGAAAAAAACAGAGCCTTTGTTCCCGAGGAAGAGCTGCAATCCTATTACGTGAATTTTCTGAAAAGCAACATGATTATTTCCCGCCGTTATCAGCGCCGCCTTTTAGACGGTATGCGCGTTGCCTACAGCGGCGTTCCCGGAGCTTTTGCCGCTACGGCAGCCCAGCGGATCTTCCCCGACGGCACACCGGTCCCCCACAAAGACTTCGCCGCCGCCTACGAAGCCGTAACCAAGGGTGAATGTGATTGCGCCGTTTTACCCTTGGAAAACAGCTTTGCCGGCGATGTTTCTCAAGTAATGGATCTGGCATTTTTCGGCGATTTATACATCAACGGCATCTATGACCTGGAAATCACGCAGAACCTCATCGGCCTCCCCGGTACATCGTTAAAGGAGATCAAAAAGGTCATCAGCCACCCCCAGGCATTGGCTCAAAGCGCTGCTTTTTTAAGAGAACATGGCTTTGAAACCGAGGAAGCCACCAATACCGCCGTAGCCGCCCAAAGCGTAGCGGAAAAAAAAGATCCTGCCTTTGCCGCAGTAGCCGGCGCCGAAACCGCTGCCCTTTACGGTTTACAGGTGCTGGAAAAGCGCATCAACGACCGCTCCGGAAATACCACCCGGTTCGCCGTATTTTCCCGGCTGAATCATCAGGATCCTGCTCATGATAATTATTTCGTCATGAACTTCACCGTAAAAAACGAAGCCGGCTGCCTGGGGAAAGCGGTATCCGCCATTGGGGAATTGGGTTTTAATCTTCGCGCTTTAAAGAGTCGTCCCACCAAAGAACTGATTTGGGAATACTACTTCTATGCCGAAGGAGAAGGCAACATCAACAGCAAGGACGGCATCTGTTTGCAAAAACGATTACAGGAGCTTTGCAGCGATGTGCGCATTTTAGGCAGCTTCGACCGGGAACGCGTGCTGGATCGATAACACAAAGGAGAAAACCTATGGAAATACAGGTAAAAGCTGGGAGTCCCTACCCTATTTATATCGAAGAAGGCGCTCTTTCTCAGGCCGGCGAGTTATTCGAGCTAAACCGCAAAGCCCTCATCGTTACCGACAACGGCGTACCCAAAAGCTACGCGGAAACCGTTGCCGCAGCCTGCAAAGAGCCTTACATCGAAATTTTTCCGGCCGGTGAAGCCTCTAAGAATCTTTCCACCTGGCAAACCCTTTTAGAACGGCTCAGCAAGGAAAAATTCAGTCGCTCCGACTGTGTAATTGCCGTTGGCGGCGGCGTAACCGGCGACATGGCCGGCTTTGCCGCGGCCTGCTATTTAAGGGGGATCGACTTTTACAACATCCCCACAACGTTACTGGCCCAGGTGGATTCCTCCGTCGGCGGAAAGGTAGCCGTAGATTTTATGGGCTATAAAAACACGGTAGGCGCCTTCTACAACCCCAAAGGAGTGCTGATCGACCCAAAGGTTCTGGACACACTGGAATATCGGCAAATCGCCTGTGGCTTGGCGGAAGCAACAAAAATGGCAGCAACCTGCGACGCTAATTTCTTCCAATGGCTGGAAGGAAATGACCCCTTAAAGAACCGCACCGAAATGATTCTGCGGGCAATTACGATCAAAAAAGAAATCGTCGAAGCCGATGAAAAGGAATTGGGATTGCGGCGAGTATTAAACTTTGGCCATACCTTAGGCCATGCCGTAGAATCGGCAACAGGCCTTTTCCACGGCGAATGTGTAGCCATCGGCATGCTGCCCTTTACCGCAGAAGCAGACCGGGAACGACTAAAATCCCTGCTGCAACGGTTTCAATTACCAACGGAAGCCGGCGGTCAAAAAGAAAAAATTCTGGAAAATATCAAAATGGATAAAAAGATCACCGGCAACGACATTACCGTGGTTCGCGTACCGCAAATCGGTCAATACACTCTGGAAAAACTCTCTCTGGAAGAGTTGATCGCGCAGGTAAAAGAAGCGATCTGAATATAAAACAGATTGGTCGGGTGAAATGAAATGAAATACGGATGTATCGGAGAAAAGCTGGGACACAGCTTTTCCAAAGAGATCCACCACTGCTTTGCAGCATATCCTTATGAATTAAAGGAAATCCCTCCAAATAACCTTGAGGCCTTTATAAAAAACCATGATTTTTCCGGTATTAACGTAACGATCCCCTATAAACAGGCCGTGATGCAATACCTGGATAAAATCAGCCCCCAGGCCTTGGATATCGGTGCAGTAAACACCATCGTACAACGGGATGGACAGCTATGGGGTTACAACACAGATTTTGATGGCATGAAAGCACTGCTTGCCCATATCGGTATAATACCAAAGAACAAAAAAGTACTGATTCTGGGCAGCGGCGGTACATCTCACACCGCCCGAACTTTAATGAAGGATATGGGAGCAAAAGAAATCCTTATCGTCTCCCGTTCAGGGGAAAACGGCATCACCTATAAAGAAGCTACGAAACAACACCGTGATGCTCAACTCATCATCAACACCACCCCCTGCGGCATGAGCCCCAATATTTGGGATTGTCCCATTGACCTTACCAATTTTCATGCCCTGGAGGGTGTTGCCGATGCCATCTATAACCCCCTACGTCCTCGGTTGATACAACAAGCTCTGTCTTTAGGGATCCCGACATCCGGTGGCCTCTATATGCTGGTAGCCCAGGCGGTACGCGCTGGCGAGCATTTTACCGGCACCACATTTTCGCCGGAGACCATTGATACCGTTTATACGAAAATCAAAACCGCCAAGGAAAATATCGTGCTGACAGGAATGCCCGGAGCAGGAAAAACCACCATAGGCAAAGCCCTTGCAACAGCCCTGCACCGTCCCTTCTTCGATACCGACGAAGAAATTCAAAAACATTTTGCCAAATCACCAGCGGAAATCATTTCCGAGGAAGGCGACGAAGCTTTTCGTCAAAAGGAAACACAGGTGATTCAAAACAGCTTGGCAGGAAAAAACGGGTGTATTATCGCCACCGGCGGCGGTTGTATATTAAAACAGGAAAATGTAGATGCACTAAAGATGAACGGAAAAATTCTGTTTTTGGATCGTCCGCCGGAATTGCTGACCCCAACAAAAGACCGTCCCCTTTCCAGCAATCGCAAGGATCTGTTTCAACGCTATAAGGAGCGCTACCAAACCTATATAGAAACAGCAGATAAGATGATAAAAAATCAGGGGGACATGGAAAAAGCTTGTAAAGAAATCCTGGGAGAATATAAACTATGAAAATTTTAGTCATTAACGGACCAAACTTAAATATGCTGGGAATTCGGGAGCCGGGCATTTATGGAAAGGAAACCTACGAGGATCTCCTCACAATGATCCGCAGCCACGGTGAAAAAAACGGCACGGAAGTTTCTTTTTACCAATCCAATCACGAAGGTGATTTGGTCGATGCCATTCAGGAGGCAAGAAACACGGCAGATGGAATCATCATCAATCCCGGCGCTTATACCCATACCAGCATCGCTCTGCTTGACGCCGTAAAAGCAATTTCCCTGCCGGTAGTCGAAGTTCATATTTCCGACCCCGACACTAGGGAACCTTTCCGTAAAACCAGCTACATTCGTCTGGGCTGCGTTCATACCATCAAAGGAAAAGGTTTTGCCGGATACACCGAAGCCATGGATTGGCTGGAGGCCCACTATGGAAATTAAAATCAAACCGGGGATTGCCCGAGGAAAAATTACAGCGCCGCCCTCTAAAAGTATGTCCCATCGATTGCTGATTGCCGCAGCACTGGCCCAAGGCACCAGCACCCTTCACCATATCGGCGCATCTGAGGATATCACAGCAACCATTGACTGCCTAAAGGCTTTGGGCTATGAACCGAAGCAAAAGGGCTCTACGATACAGATTTCCGGCGGAATGCCAAAGTATACCGGCGAAACGCTTTTTTGCCGGGAAAGCGGCAGCACCCTGCGATTCATGATTCCCCTTTGTCTGCTCACCGGTGAGAAAATCACCCTCCGAGGCAGCAAACGACTGATGGAACGCCCCCAAACCGTCTATGAGAGCCTCTGCCGCGAAAGACATTTTACCTTTTCCCAAACAGAGAATACCATTACGGTACAAGGTCGGCTCACCCCCGGAGAATACCAGTTGGATGCCGGCATAAGCAGCCAGTTCATCACCGGCATGATGTTTGCCCTTTCCACCTTTGAAACACAAAGCAAAATCTGCCTGACCGGAAATGTCGAAAGCCGCTCCTACATTGACCTTACGATAAAAACCCTCAATGCCTTCGACATGAAAACAAGCTGGATCAGTGAAAATGAGATCCTCCTCACCGGTGAAAAAGGAACCGGCAAAGAGCTGACCGTCGAGGGAGATTACTCCAATGCCACCTTCTTTGCCGCCTTAAATTACCTGGGCGGCAGCATTGAAATCACAGGACTTGCTCCGGATTCTCTCCAAGGGGACCGAATCTATCAGGATTATTTCAAACAAATCGAAAACGGCTGTCCCACTCTTTCTCTAAAGGACTGCCCCGATCTGGGGCCGATTTTAATGACCCTGGCAGCAATGAAAAACGGCGCCGTTTTTACAGACACCGCCAGGTTGAAAATCAAAGAAAGCGACCGCGGTGCCGTTATGGCCCAAGAGCTGAAAAAAGCCGGCGTAACCTGCCAATTAGAAGAAAACCGCATCATCGTTCCTGCAGGAGTATCGGTACCCAAAGAAGCCTTTTGCGGTCATAATGACCACCGCATCGTCATGGCTCTGGCCGTTTTGGCCACACAGCTCGGCGGAAAAATCATCGGCGCTGAAGCCGTAGCCAAAAGCTTTCCGGACTTTTTCCGGGAGCTGCAAAACTTAAACATTGAGGTAACAAAATGCAGTTAAAAGAAACAACCCATATCTTAATCGTTGGCCTTGGCCTGTTAGGGGGCAGCTATGCAATGGCCCTCAGCAAAAAGGGTTATCATGTGGAGGCCATCACCTTAGAGCCTCGAGACATCGAATACGGAATCACTCACAATCTCATTGAATCCGGCACCACCGAGGTTGAACCGGAAAGGATCGCCAGAGCAAATCTGATTATCTTTGCTCTGTATCCCCACGTTTTTGAAGAATGGATCGACCGTTACGGAAATCTGATACAACCGGGTACCCTCATCACCGATGTTACCGGGGTAAAAGGGGCATTGTTGAATCGCATCCAAAGCAAGCTTCCGGATCAGGTTGAATTTATTGCCGCTCATCCCATGGCCGGTCGAGAAGTCAGCGGTGTAGAAAACAGTGACGATCGTATTTTCAAAGAAGCAAACTATATTGTGGTGCCTACGGAAAAAAACACGCCGGAAGGAATTGAAGCCTGCAAAGAGCTGGGCGCTCTTATCGGCTGCCGTCATATTTCCGTTTTAGAACCGGACAAACACGATGAAATGATCGCATTCCTATCCCAGTTGGCTCACTGTATTGCCGTATCCCTGATGTGCTGTCACGATGAACATAAATTGGTGGATTACACCGGAGACTCCTTCCGTGACCTTACCCGCATTGCGAATATCAATGACGAAATGTGGAGCGAGCTATTTTTGGTCAACAAGGAACATTTACTGAAAGAAATGGATCTCTTTGCCGAAAACTTTTCTGCCCTCCGCAATGCGCTGGCCGGAGAAGACCAAGAAGAAATGCGCCGCATGATGCGACTTTCCACGGAACGCCGCTCATGGTTTGATAAAAAAGGAGATAATTAACATGAATATGAAATTTATCAGAAAGCTGCCAATCCCCATGGACATCAAAGCCCAATATCCCGTCACAAAGGAAATGATGGCCGTAAAAAAAGAGCAGGATCAGGAATTGAAAAGGATCTTCACCGGAGAAAGCAACCGATTTCTCTTAATCATAGGCCCTTGCTCTGCAGATAATCAGGAATCTGTCTTGGAATATGTGGGCAAGCTTCGGCGTTTACAGGAGCAGGTAGCCGATAAAATTATGATGGTCCCCCGGCTCTATACCAATAAGCCCCGTACCACCGGTATCGGCTACAAAGGGATGCTGCATCAACCGGATCCGGTAGAAAATCCAGATCTTTTAAAAGGCATTGTGGCCATTCGGGAGCTTCATATGAGAGCCTTGGCCGATTACCACTTCAGCTGTGCCGATGAGATGCTTTATCCGGACAACCATCGCTACCTTTCCGACCTTCTTTCCTATGTTGCCGTTGGCGCTCGTTCTGTGGAAAACCAACAACACCGCCTTACCGCCAGCGGTCTGGATATTCCCGTAGGAATGAAAAATCCCACCTGCGGAGATCCCTCGGTAATGATGAATTCCATCATTGCGGCTCAACATACCCAAAGCTTCATTTACCGCGGTTGGGAAGTCGTAAGTGAAGGAAATCCTCTTACGCATGGAATTCTTCGCGGCTACACCGATGAAACCGGCCGTTCCGTTCCCAATTATCACTATGAAAATATTATGGGCATTGCCGATCTTTACGAAGAATCCGGCCTTGCAAACCCGGCACTCATCATTGATACGAACCATGCAAATTCCGGGAAAAAATATATGGAACAAATCCGTATTGCAAAAGACGTTTTACATAGCCGCAAACAAAACGAAACCATTCGTCATCTGGTAAAGGGTTTGATGATCGAAAGCTATCTTATCGACGGCTGCCAAAAGCCGGAAGAATGCGTATACGGAAAATCCATTACCGATCCCTGCCTCGGCTGGGAAAAAACCGAAAAGCTCGTTTTGGACATTGCAGATGCTCTGGATTGACATGATCACCGCTGCATTCAAACTATTTCATACCTTCAATAAAAAAAGGCCGCTGACAAATCTTTTTGATTTGCAGCAGCCTTTTTTACGAAGAGAAATCCACCGGATTCATGGAAAATATGGGAAATACCATTTTATTCTCCCTGAACGTCTACGATAATTTCTGTTTTCACCTGAGGATGCATTTTGATCTTAACTTTGTACTGACCGGCAGTTTTAATATGATCTTCCAATTCGACATTGCGTTTATCAACTTTAATGCCATTTTCAGCCAATACGGCGGCAATATCCATATTGGTAACGGAGCCAAAAAGACGATCGCCCTCGCCGGCTTTTGCCTTTAAAACATAGGTTTTTCCTTTAATAGTCTTTGCTGCAGCCTGAGCTTCTGCCAGCTTTTCAGCAGCAGCGGCTTCCTCTTTTGCCTTATTCCGTTTCCATGCTTTCATGTTAGTATCGTTAGCTTCCAAAGCCAATTTTTTAGGGAAAAGGAAATTACGTGCATAACCGTCAGAAGCATTAACCACTTCACCTTTTTTCCCGTGGCCTTTTACATCCTGTAATAAAATTACTTTCATATTTCATGACCTCCGTCTTTATTATTTTTTCTTTTATTTGCCATTGCCCGATAATTTACCGCGGTATCGGCTGCACCAAGGAGAATAAAGAAGATGACCGATATCGAAAGGAACAGCATTGTCGTGATCCACAACAAAATCTGTACACCGCTGCCCAGCCCCACACGAAGAAAGAAATAACGAACAAGGGATATGCCGGAAACAAGTAATATCGGGAAATAACAATACAATATATTTTTCGCAGCAGTAATAAAAAGTTCCGAATTAAGAAAATTACCGCCAACATAAAGCATCAGAGCAACCACAAGACCCCACAGCAACCACCAGGGCAAATGCCACTGGGAAAAAGGCGGCAAAGCGGAAATCTTATAGCCTCTTTTTTTCAAAAAGCTCTGGGCAATGATATAGTTCAATGCAGTGATTGCCATGGCGGTAATAAAGAAAAAGGAAGGTAAAATTGCTTTCATAGCTGCGATCACTTCGTTTTTCAGCATTGCCACAGACATGCCCTCAGCCACTGCCGTTTCAAGTAAACCGGCATCATCATAAGCTCGAAAAACTTCATTAAGATAGTTTTCAAAGGAGCTTAAAAGCTGATCCAAAGTAACACCGCCAATGTTTTTTGCCAGGATAAAATAACCACCGACAATAACAAAGGCAAATAAAACTCCGGCCAAAAGCGTATAGCCGGGATTTTTGTTGTTACGCAGGGAGATACCGTAAAAAAGCCCCAGTACCGCCATAACGCAGACGGTAACAAAGCCATCGAACACGCCCATAAAACAAACGGCAAGGGCTGTAAGCACTGCAGCAGCAACAACTCCGGGAACAATGCCATCCCTTACAACGATCAGAATCACCGGCAAAGCCCAGACAAACATCACAACGGTGCCCAGAACCGGAACAAATCGGCTGCAAAACAAAAAGACAATGCCCAACAACAAATAAAGCAGGCTATCCAATATTTTATTTCGTGAAGAAGGTGATTTTTCCATTCGTACACCTCGCACAGGAAAGGCCTCCGGGTTAAAGAAGCCTTTCTCAGGACAAAAAAAGCCCCGAAACTCGGGGCTTTTTGCAGACAGATACCGTAAAAGTATCCGTTTTCATTACTCGGTAGTATAAGGCAGCAAAGCAACCTGTCTTGCTCTTTTAATAGCAGTAGTCAGGGCTCTCTGATGCTTTGCGCAGTTACCGGAAATTCTTCTGGGTAAAATTTTACCCCGTTCGCTGACATATTTTCTTAAGCGTTTTTCATCTTTATAGTCAATATGATCAATTTTGTCTACGCAGAAAGCACAAACTTTTCTTCTGACTCTGCGGCCGCCGCGAGGACGGGAAGTTCTTTCAGCCATGATATGAGACTCCTTTCTTAAAATGGAATTTCATCCAGGGGAGTCATTTCCTCTCCCGGAAAATCGGGGGTATATCCACTGCCCCCACCGGAACTGCTGCCGTCTTTCGGAGAAAGAAATTGGACATTATCGGCAACGATTTCCGCTACCGTGCGTTTTGCACCGTCATTCCCTTCGTAGCTGCGAATCTGCAAACGACCTTCTACGCCAACCAGCTTTCCTTTGGAAAGATAGCGACCACAGGTCTCTGCCAAACCACGCCAAACTACAACAGGAATAAAGTCCGTTTCTTTTTCACCGCGGCTATTGGGAAATCTTCTGTCTACCGCAACGGTAAAAGTTGCAACAGCAACACCACTGCCGGTAGAACGGAGCTCCGGATCCCTGGTCAAACGACCAATTACAACGATTCTGTTCAGCATAATCTCACCTGAATTCTTTATTGATTATTCGCCTTCGCGAATAACAAGAAAACGAATTACGTTGTCGGAAATTTTGAAGTTTCTTTCCAACTCTTTGGGAAGTTCTGTATCGCCATTGAAATAGCAAAGTACATAGTAACCTTCCCGCAATTTCTGAACTTCATAAGCAAGACGGCGTTTGCCCCACTGTTCCACCTTGGTGACTTCACCACCGTTGGTAGCGATGATAGCGGAGAATCTTTCAATCGCTGCATTGACCTGTTCTTCATCTAATTCAGGACGGAGAACATACATAGCTTCATAATTGCGCATCGTACACGACACCTCCTTTCGGACTTTGGCCTCCCGATATCAGGAAGCAAGGAGCTAAGCGGAACACTATCGTTCCACAATAAGCCTAATTAGTATACCATAAAACAACGATAATTGCAAGGGAAACTTACCTCAAAATAAGAAAATTCTCAAAGCAAAAGCAACCATGTGCCTAAGCTTTGAGAATATAACTTCAATATAACTTCATAAGAAAAATGCGTGAACCCCCTCGCCTCTTGATCTTATCATTTGTGTTTCTAAGTTTTTTTCATCAAAGGGATCTCTTTGCCAAACAGAACCAACCTGTCCGGCAGTGTTCCCTCCCGGCAATTTTTTTTGCCTAAGGAAACCGAGACCAAAGCGATCCAGAATACTATCGCCTCTGTGCATGGCACGATTCTGTTATCGCCAGCCGCAAAAAGCGAACGTTTCCTTTTTATGCCATCCGCCGTAGACAAAAGAAAACGAGCTATTTTGCAAAATACAGAGGGGATTCACCCATTTTTCCTATAAAGTTCTCCCGAAAAGAGAGATATACAGCAGCTCAAAACAATATACCTCTCCCCGGGGCCTTACATCTAATGCACGGCAATTCCGTACAAACTGCAAACAAAAGTATTAGCGTTCCGCTTAAAAATCGCATAAAGGAAAACGTATGAGCCTCCCTAATGCCGAAAGTTATAATAAAAAAATATCAGATCCTTCAGACTCCATTGAAAGATCGGCATATTGTCTTTGTGAGTTGCCGCGGGGATATCCCATCACAAAGAAGCATTTTTTCATTACAACTTCCAGTGTGCGTGTCCTTGGCCCGGAGAGACTCATACCTTTTCCCTTTGTTCTGCAAAACCCTTACGGGCGGCTTTCGGCAGGAGAGAATGCCGAAAGCCATTTGATACCATAGCAATATAAAGAGAAAGGAGGTAAAGTTACAAAAGCATTATGTTGTATGCGCGGTAAAAGAGTTCCGCAGCATCTGTTTTAGAAAGAGGTGCGGCACAAGGCCGCAAAATCCAAATAGTAAAAGAGATTAAAAAGAGATAAGTAAGGTTGAAAGGAGATGCAAAAAAAGATAACAGCATCTTATTTGGCAACTTGTAAATAAAAGAGCCCTGCTTCTAGAAAGCAGGGCATTTTCACAACGTAATTACCATGCTTCTTGCGCGGAAGCTAAGACAATAAAAGCACAAAACTCGAAATATCCTGACTTCACATCAACGCACAGCTTCGTCTTCCCACCAATGGCAGTGACTGACAACGTCTGAAGCATGCTCCGTTTCACAGTGGCGCGACCGTTCGGGATTCTAACCCGATTTCTTCGCAGTTCCGTGATTCATTATTTATTTACTATATTATTTATACCACAATTCCAACAAAATTTCAAGAGAAAGTTTGCAAAAACTCATCAAATTTTTTTCGCCAAAACTACAATAATTTGTTTTACCCATAGGCAAACGAAAAATCATTCTCTGATTTATGCTTTTTCTACGGCTTTTACCCGGCGCATCACTTCGTTACGAGGCAGCATTACCACATGGCCGCAGCAGCAGCATTTTAAACGGAAATCAGCGCCGATCCGCAATACCTCCCAGGTATAGCCGCCACAGGGATGAGGTTTTTTCAAACGTAAAACGTCACCTACATTCACTTCTGTTGTCATGTTACTTCTCCTTTGTGATCACTTCTCTTACAGGGAACGGTATTTCGATACCTTCTTTCTGTAAAGCCTGTAAAATATTGGTTTTCAAATCTCGACTGATCTGCCATTTTTCCATTGGCAGCACATAGGCAAACAAACAAAGGGTCACACCGCTCTCACCGATGGCATCCACCCCGTTTACTGTAGGTGCAGCAGAAAAAAGATCCTTGTGTTCGTTGTAATATGCCTTTGCCGTTCGACGGATCACCGCTTCGGCTTTGGAAATATCGCTGTCAAAGGAAACTTCAAAAACCTCCTTGATCCGGAAGTATCCCCGGCAGAAATTCACCACATCGGTGATGGTACCGTTGGGAACGATGATCAATTCTCCATTATCGCCCCGAAGCCGCGTGGCACGTAAGCCAACCAACTCTACAACGCCGGTAAAACACTGATTGATGGTCACATACTCCCCAACGCCGTATTGATCTTCAAATATAATAAAAAAGCCGGCAAAAACATCTTTGATCAGGGATTGGGCACCAAAGCTCACTGCCAGACCAATAACCCCCGCGGCGGCCATGATGGAAACAACGTTAATGCCGAGTCGGGAAAGGATCATCACCAAGGCCAAAAACGCAATCACATAGCGCACAACACTTTTCAGTACACGTTTCAGTGTGACCTGACGGTTGTTTTCTCCAATCTCCACCGTTGTTTTAAGAGCCTTATCAACGATATGAACGAAGATTTTATTTATAAGAAAGGCTAAGATCAGAATGACCAAAACCCCTATCAACTTCACCAAAAGTCCATTGCCTTCGTACCACTGAATAAGGATATCCTGAATTTCAGTCACCGTCTTTCACCTCCATTTTGGCAGCCAGAGTTAAAAGCCCCGCCTTTACCGTATCGTCACAGGTTTCGGCAGCAGCGCGAATAGCCGGTGCATAATCGTAGGCTTTGGCTTTTACCAGAGCATGGGCTGCCTTCATCTTCCAGCGCCAATCCTCATTATCCAGATACTCTGCGATCAATGCACACCCCATGGGACAAGGCACAGAGGCCAGCACATCAAAGGCAGCCGTCCGTTCCTCATCATCCAAGGTTGGCAACATTTTCCCAACCTCGGCAGCGGTTTTTTCCGGGGCATCTTCACCGCAGACACTAAGATAGATAAGACGCTGCGTAGGAGGCATATCATGAAAACATAACTTTAATAAGGCCGAAGTTTCCTCCGGATACTTTTGAAAGATTCGTTTCATATACGGTTGAATGCAGGGCTTATGCCCCATGGCAAAGGCATAAACTTCATTCTTGATCCGTTCCCAACCGTAGTCCAGGAACTCTTCTATCGCTGCTTCCGCCGTTAAGGGATCTGCTTTTCCGGCCAATGTATTCAATATTTTTTTATCAATCGGTGCGATATCTTCCGGAACACTCAGCTCCAGCCAAAGCAGCTCTTCCTTATCTTTTTTTTGCTCTTTGCGTTTAAAGAGGTTCCGAAACAACGATGTCATACCCATAAGCTTCCTCACAATGTAATCACTTTATCAACAGAGTTCAATAATTCTATGATTTTACCGGTAGATGCTGCGAAAAGCGGTGCAATCTCCTTTTCCCAACCATAAAGCCGCAAACTTTCTTCTGAGGCAAAAACCGTACTTCCATTTTTTTCCAGCTCTTGAAAAATCGGATTCAACACATGGCCGCGGCATAGAAAACCGGCAGCCCGATCCATCAAAATCACATACTTTGGATAACAGCGTTGATTCACCATGGAGGTAAAGAAATCAATCATCAGCTCCTTGCCTTTTTCGCCGCTGCCAATAGCATCTCCGGTAACGAAATAGCAAATACTGGGCGGAGCAGGTAAATCATCAATGGGCAAAAGATCAAAATCCTCTGCCGTTTCTTCCTGCCACTGCCGCAGCATGGGATCTTTAAAGGTCATGCGTTCTCATCTCCTTCAGTTTTCCCACCTTTGCCATAACGGCATACGGCAATGCACCGACCACAGGTACGTTTACCAAAGGTCTGGCGTGTTTCCGTCAAAAAGGCATCGCAGCGTTTAAAATCAAATCGTTGCGAAAGGTCATCCTTGGGGTTAAAGTTTTTCCCTAAAATGGCATGGGCCGGGCAGATATCCGTGCACAGGCGGCAGCTGCCGCATTGCTCCTCCATGGGAGAATTGGCCTTCAACGGGGCATTGGTCAACACTGTACCCAATCGAAGCCGAGGGCCGGCCTCTTTCGTCACGAGAGCGCAGCTCTTGCCGATCCATCCCAATCCACCGAGCTGAGCAGCCATGCGATGAGAGAAAGCACCGTTGTCCTTTGCTCCGGTACGCTGGGAAGCAGGGATAGGATAAGTATCGTACCCCATTTTCATCAACAGATTATTCAGCCGCAAACCGATCTCATTGATCAGAGCATTGGCAATATCGTAGTAAGCGAGGTAGGTATGTGTAGGATGCTCGATAACCTCATCCACAACACGCTTGGGAAGATAAACACCAAAAGCAACGGCTCGCGTCAAACCATCAAAATGGTGTCCGTAAGCAGCCACAATATCATCATGCACCGCTTCAAGATCTGCAACACCGCATAGATCTGCCCCCCATTTTTGCACATTTTCTTTTACAAGATCTGTAATATCCATCTTCTACACCTTCTCTTTTCTTCTTTTATCTTTTTTGTTTTTACGATTGACCGGGAAATCAAATATCCCAAAGGAACAGCGGAGATACTGAGCAAAGCACCCATTTTTGCGGCACCCAAAGCATCCTCCCCGGCAAAAGCAGCGTCACACATAAACAGAGAAACCGTCAACCCAACCCCGGCCACAATAGAGACAAGGAAAAGATCCCGGCCGGTCATGCCCTGAGGAAGAGGAAAACCCAATTTTCCGCCAAGAAGTCCGAAAAGAGAGATCCCAACGGTTTTTCCAACAAGAAGAGCGGCAACAATATACCAGGTCACCGGTGCCACGGAAGAAAGCAGCACACCGGCATTGACCAGCCCAAAGAAAAACAAACCGTAATCCACCACCGGCTTCCAGCTGCGATAAAAGGATTCCAAGGCAAAATAAGCCGTATCGGCAGGAACCGCCCCGGCAGAGACCATCAGCTCCTTGCGATGAACCGACGGCAAGAAAGGCACCACCAATACCAGAGCCAAAGCCGGCTCCAAATGGGCAAGATAAAGCCCCAGCCAGCAGGGAATACCGGCAAGAAGCAAATAAAATCCGTGATGAACCGTGTGCATGGATCGGAGCACATAAGCGATGATCATCCCCAAAACACACAGCGCCAGATAAGAAAGCTCCACCGTGGCGGCAGGATAGAAAATCCCGATAATCACCAGGCCCACAGCATCATCGGCTACGGCAAGAAGCAAAAGATACTTTACCCCGGGATGGTCGGCACCGAAAATCAGTTTTGCGCCAAGCCAGGCAATGGCAATATCCGTTGCCGTAACGATGCCCCAACCATTGGCATAATCAAAGCCGTTAAAGACCCATAATAGCAGGAAAAAGACGAGAACCGGCCCTAAAACACCCCCGGCAGTAGCAAGGAGAGGATTTACAGCCTTTGGTAAAGGATGCAGCGCCCCTCCGGGCCGCAAAGCCTCTACAATCTCGGCCATGGCAACGCCGAAAAACAGGGCCATAAAGACCTCTTTCACAAGGAAATGAATGGTAACATTGCCAAACAAAGAAAATTCAACAAAGTGATGGTAGCTGTCCGGGGCAAGATTTGCCCAAAACAGCGCAATTCCAATGCCCAAAAGCAAAGGCAGGGAGTAAGCTTCCGCAAAAGCAAATATTTTTTTCACAGGCAGGTTCCTTTCGGTAAAATCAGTCCAATTGATTGATACGGCTGGCGGCACAAGCCGCGCCAAAGCCGTTATTGATATTTACTACCGTAACACCGGCAGCACAGGAATTGAGCATGGCAAGTAAGGCCGAGAGACCATGGAAGCTGGCGCCATAGCCCACATCGGTAGGCACGGCGATCAGGGGTTTTTTAACCAAGCCCCCCACAACGCTGGGCAAAGCACCATCCATACCGGCCACAACAATCAGCACCCGGGCTTTTTCCAACTCTTCCTTATGGTGCAAAAGCCGATGAATACCGGCAACACCGGCATCGTAAATCCGCGTCACGGCATTTCCCATAATTTCCGCTGTGAGGGCGGCTTCTTCCGCCACAAACAAATCCGAAGTGCCGGCGGATATCACAACAATATTACCTTTCCCTTCTTTCGGTTTTTTATAAATCATCAGCAAACGGGAAAGAGCATGATACTCCGCTTCGGGAATCTGTGCGCAGATGCTGTCGGCAATTTCCCGGGAACAGCGGGTAGCCAAAACGTTTCCTTCAGAACGCTGCCAAAGCAATTTTATAATTTCCACCGCCTGCTCTGTGGTTTTGCCTTCGCAATACACCACCTCGGGGAAGCCGCCGCGGCGCTCCCGGTCGATATCCACCTTGGCAAAGCCCATATCCACAAAAGATGCTTTTTGCAAGTGCGATAGGATGATATCTTCTCCAATCTCACCGTTCTTAAACTTTGCCAAAAGAGCTTTCAATTCCTGATTTTCCATAACCATACCTCGAAAAAAATTTTCTACCTTATATTTTACATAAAATCCAAAGAATGTAAAGGCAAATCATTGTCAAAGCCGAAAAACTCCGCTATAATGAATAGAATATACCAAGTCAACATGACCATTTGCGAAAGGATACGCGATGAAAGAAGTAACGATCTATACCGACGGCGCCTGCTCCGGGAATCCCGGCCCCGGGGGCTGGGGAGCCATATTGGAATTTAAAGGCATTGAAAAGGAGATTTCCGGTTTTGAGGCAAACACCACCAACAACCGCATGGAGCTGACGGCGGCGGTAAAAGCCCTTTCCTTACTGAAGGAGGACTGCATCGTAAAGCTTTACAGCGACAGCGCCTACCTTGTAAACGGATTCCAGCAAAAATGGATTCTGGGCTGGCAAAAAAACGGCTGGAAAAACAGTAAAAAAGAGCCGGTGCTCAACAGCGACCTTTGGAAGGAGCTGGTGGCACTGGATAAACGCCACCGCATCACCTGGATCAAGGTAAAAGGCCACAGCGACAATGTAAAAAACAACCGCTGCGACGAGCTGGCCACGGGAGAAATCAAAAAACACCGCTAACGACAACCTCTGCCGATGAGGGAAATACCCAATACAACCGCAAAAAACCGGCCTCCGCAACATAACGGAAGCCGGTTCTTTTTATGCAACTGTAGGAAGCCCGGAGGCGATTATTGAGAAAGGGAATGATCGATACCCTCCTGGTACACTCCAAGATCGTCAAAATAGGACCACCGACCATTGGTTCGCAGCATGGCCCAATGATTGACACATTCCTTTTCCGGCAGCAGATCCGATCCGCTGGCAACCTCACCACGATCGTACACGGCGGTGAGAATAAGGATATCTTCATTGCCGGAGTCCTTTACGAAATCGGCATAGCGTTCCGGAGCCTCAAGGGTAAGCTCCTCTTCATAAATGATCTCCTTTAAGGTGCAATTTTCGGAGTGATCGTAGAAATACTTCGTCAGAGCATCCATGGCTGCGGTAATTTCTTCTTCGGAATATACTTCCGAGGATGCGATGGTGTAAACCGGCTTTTCTTCCCCGGTTTTTTCTCCGCAGCCGCTGAGATAAACTACAGAAAGCAACAACAAAAGCAAGCAAATTCGTTTTCTCATCCTTCCACCTCCGGTTTCATTTCACCCATGGCTCATTCAAATTGTGTCAGTTCATCGGGGTCTGTAATGATTTTACTTGACGCCGCTACTTCCGACAGCACTTTTTCAACATCGTCTTTCAAGCTTCCTTCTGCAACAAACTGGAGAACATGAGAAGAGTTGTAATCTTTCATGTTGTTGCAATATACCTACAACGAAATCACAGTAATGTTCTATGCCGAATCGATAACTTTCATATAGCAAGAAAATTGTTTAACGATGCGAGAAAGGAACTTCAATCCATCATAGGCCGGTATAAAAACCGCTAATCAAATAGTTTTCATCAACTTTATCCACAACGACAATACAGCTAAAGGTCGTTTCATCCGGAGAAAGTGTACCATCCGGGGAGGGTTTCATATCAAATTGGCACGTATAGGCCAAAATTCCTTTTCCACTGTCAAAGGCAGATTCATCTAAAGTGCAGTCCGTAAGCTTTGCTTCGGCCATGCCAAAGACGCCATCCCGGAAATCCCATGCAGAGGTTTCGCCGGTGGAAAGGAGCTTCATTTCGTAAAAATCGCCGGCATTAAAATCGTCAAAAAAGGTTTCAATCACCTTTTTTCCGGCTTCGGCATCTTCCTTGGTGAGGCTGCCGTTATTCACCTTTAAGGTGCTGTTTTCGGCATCCCAATAGGCTTCCTTGCCCAGCTGCTCTGCAAAGGCACTTGCGGGGACATATACCACATCCTGATAAAGCACAGGATAAACCTCGTTGCCATCGGCATCGGTAAGCACTCTTTCTCCACCATCTACGATGATCTTCAGAGAAGATGCTTCGGTCACACCAGCATCACTCTTTGCTGTTTCCGAAGAAGAGCAACCGGTAAAGGCCACCACCGCAATCAGAGATAAGGCAAGAGGAAACACACATTTTCGTAGCTTCATTTTCGAACCTCCTTTATTTCAAATATCTATAGGCATAATCCCTAGCCGCAATTCGATTATAAATACTCCAATTACAAATTGACAGTCAAATTAGATGAGAGCTTGTTTTTTATTTGAAGAGGTCCTTTTCGTTATTTAATCTCTTTGGAAAAAGATTATTCTAACATAAGCAATTTTCTTATCCCAAATTTTTTTATCAAATAACCAAAGCTAAAAGCGAAGAGAAAACAAAAAGAGTTTGCGATGATGCTAGTTGTTTCAGAATTCACCTCCAGCACTCCCATGATGTTAAACTTATCAATGTGAGAACCAATAAAATATTCAATAATCGGATAACTATTTTGATGCATTCCAAGTATACCAAAATAAATAATTTCGCCAATTGCATTGAAAAAAATAGGTAGATTTCCCAGAAAAAAACTTTTTCTGAAATCATTTAATTCGCAGGCAAAACGATATCCAACAAAAGACCAATACGGAAGTATGGTAATAAAATACACAGCCAGGAAAAACACTATCAACTCAGTATTTCCTGCTGAAGATCCAGTATCAAAAGGAATCAGATAATCATCCCTATATCCAAAAGGAAAAAATGCAGGAATAAGCACAAGTACAGACAATCGCAAAATTTTAAAATTTTCACTAATATTGAAGATCACATTATTGATCCTCCTTTGCTAAAACTTATATATTGCCGAAAATCCATTATATACCCTATCATTCATTATATTTAGAGGCGTAATTATCGTCGGGTTTATATATCTAACAACACCTGTATTAGGATCTTTATAATATATTTTATAATAAAATCCAGCTCCGTCGCGATAGCATTTGTATGCGAGTCCAGAACAATTTATTTTTTGCGTATTTGATAAGGGAGCCGTTGCACTCCAAGAATAGTTTCTACCTGCACCATTTACAAAATAAGTTTGACCATACCAAGCTGCGCTAACAGATACCTGACGGCAATTTGTATCGCCGTTGCAATATTCAGGAATTCTTCTTAAAACATACGTGTATCGATCACTATATCGATTAGCCCATGTTTGATATGAAACCTTTTGAACTCCCGAATCAACAATCTCAAGAATTCGGTCACCACATGCCATCCCGATATGACCAAAATAGAATGTTCCATTAGTATACAGAATATCTCCATCAAGAAATTGGAATCCACCTCCAACAAAACCACTAGGAGAAATAATGTTATTGAAAATTGGAGCATTCTTAAAATAATTGACAGAACTGGGATCATTTGCCAAATGCTCCATTTCATCCTGAGCAGCTTTAATTTCTGCATCTAATTCTTCCTGATGTATTTCTATATATTGCTGCATTTCAAATCCTGATAAATAGAGGTAATAAATTGCGATCATTTTACATGCTTCGCTACGTTTTATGTTACTTTTAGGATTGTAGTTTTGATTTTTGTCTCCACAAAGTATATCTGCAAGTTGTAGTTTTTCTATATCAATCTTCGCCCATTCCGAAATATTTGATTCATCTTTAAAATGCATTTTTTCTTTAGGGTTGGGAAGTTGAAATTCATCAATCGTATTAACATGGCGTCCTAAAATAACCGCGGCTTCTTCGCGGGTTATTTTTTTGTTTGGCGCAAAAAAATTATTTCCCATACCTTGTACGATTTGACTATCATATGCCCATTGAACCGGTTTTGCATACCAGCTTTCATAGTTTACATCGTAAAAATCCGTTATGCCTGTGTACTGCGAGAAATCTATTTGCGAAACATTTGCCAAAATTTTTACAAATTCTGCCCGAGTAATATCATCATTAGGCATAAATTCATTATTATTTACCCCAGATACAAAAAACCTTTCGGATAAAAGCGTAACATAATCGTAGAACCAATCTTGTTCTGTTACATCTTGAAAGGACGTAGTTTGAGCGAAAGTTGCAGATGAAAAGAAAGCGCAAAAGATAATTGCTAAAATAGAAATTGAAACTTTTTTCATATCTGTTCCTCCTAATTATAATATATTTTCTAAATTATATCAAGTTGATTTTACCAATATTTATTTTTGATATATCCCAAAATCAGCATTAAAACCATTGTAATAAACGCTGCAAAGATACATGTGCTGAGCGTGGTATAATTTATAAAGCATGCTATTATAAAAATGAATGTTTCGATGAATAAAAGATAACGTATTTGTTTTTTGAAAAAAAATTGTTCTTTTGTCGTAAAAGGTTTGTTTTTATCTTCCATTGGTGCTATGATAAAGATAACAGCAAAAGCAAGTATCATTCCGATACAGCAGACCACATCGCTTATCGCGAAAAAACGGATCGCCAACAGTATTGCTGTGATCAGAATTACAGAAAAAATGTAACATCTCCCGGGTGTTTCAGCATGGTATCCCCCTGCGTATATCCGAAGAGGAATATATGCCGCCAGATACAGTATCACCTCCATAACGGAATCAAGGAACAACCCGATCAACAGGGCGGTCAACAAATTGAAAAAAAGCACGACTCCCTGATACATCCCATAACAATACAGATCCTTCATTTCCGATGTAATAATGCCGGTATCTATGAAACAATCACATAACTTAAGACACACTCTTTGAATCATTTGCAATTAATTTTGCTTAGCTTTTCTGCACCGGCAGGCAATTTGGGCTGATGCATAACAAATAAACATGCCGTGCTTGCATTAACGGCGGTTACAAAAAGTGCCAGACTTGCCATGATGCTACCGATTCGGTACATAAATTTTTTCATTGTACAAATGCCTCCTGAACTTAGTTTTTCTGTTGGCATGTTCATTATAAAGCATTTCTTTTCAGAAATGTCGGGAAATGTTGTGAATTGCAAATTTTTTGTTGAAATTTGTATGTTAGGAGGTAAAGCCTTTGTTTCATATTGCAGTTTGTGATGACGAAAAAAATATTTGCGAGGAAATTCGCACTTTTGCTCAACGCTATGCTGAAGAAAAAACCTGTTCTGTAGATTGCAGCATATTCCTTTCCGGGGAGGCTCTTTATGAATCTCTGGCTAGAGGAAATTATTATGACGTAATCTTTCTGGACATTGAACTTTTTCACATCAGCGGTATTGAAATCGGGGAATATATCCGCCGGCAATTGAAGGATATGCTTTCCCAGATCGTATACATTTCCTCCCGTCCGGAATATGCCATGGAGCTTTTTGCAACGCATCCCTTGGATTTTTTAACAAAGCCGATTTCCTTTGAGAAATTTTCAGTCTGTTTAAATCAAACCGCAGAGCTAAAAAGTAAAAGAGGCGCATTTTTTTCTTATAACTGCCGGGGAGAATATCGAAGAATCCCGTTATCCAATATCCTCTATTTTGAAAGCCAAAACCGCAAAATCTATGTAACAAGAATCAACGGAAAAGAAGAATATTACGGCAAACTCAACGATGTGGAAATGCAGGTAGATGATTATGGTTTTTTACGAATCCATAAATCTTTTATTGTAAACCCACAGTATGTAGATATTTACGGGAAAACAACCGTTACGATGAACAACGGAGATATCCTGCCTGTCAGCCGAGATAAACAAAAAGAAATTGCAGCTAAAATAATAGAAGTATAAGTTTGGTGGTTTACGATGGACATCCTTTATTCTTGCTCTCTTACGGTGTATTCTTTTTTTAATGTGTATATTCTGCATCGATTTAATCGCTCTTTTTTTGGAACATGCATCACACCACGGTATATCGAATTAGGGTCTTATTTTTTCATATTCCTTTCAAATACAATCATTTCTTTATGGATCAATATACCGATAGTGATATTGCTATGCAATGTAATAGGGTATTATTTACTAACCTATAACTATCAATGCGATCAAAAGCATCGAGTTTTCTTACCTTTAATCTACATATGCATTACCACCTTGGCAGAATTGATTATATTCTTCTTGTCTACCTATACCCCAATTCAAATTTCGGAAATAAACTCGTACAATTTCGCTTTTGGACCGGTCTTTTCAGCAATTTTGTCTTATGCAATCGTAAAAATTCTTATTGCATTAAAATCATCAAGCGCCCAAATCAAGCTGCCGCTTACCCATTGGCTTCTTCTTTTAGTGATTCCTCTGGTTTCGTTTTACCTCATTCTGCTCATCATGAGCTTTGAAGATGCAGATCCGAAAACAGTGGCACTCTGCTGCATATTGGCATTGATAATCAATTTTGTGGCCTTCTATTTTTACGAAGTGGTTACAGCTTATGCCATAAGCAAAATGGAAAAGCAGCGGGAGGAAGAAAAAAACCGTTACTATCTGCGCCAGCTGGAAACGATGGAGGCATTTTCCGAATCTATGCGCAGCTTCCGGCACGACTTAAAAAACCACACCATTGCCATGCAGGCATATCTAAAAAACAAACAGTACGACGCCCTGGAAACCTATCTGTCCGATACCTTTATTGAAAAGGCCTTGTCCGAAGAAAGCATCCATTGCGGCAACACCGTGATTGACAGTATTTTAAATTTCAAAATACACGAAGCGGGAAATAAGGGGATTACCCTTGAAGCAAAGGTTTCCATCCCGCCCCAACTGCACATTTCCGATTCTGATCTGACGGTGATTTTGGGAAATCTCCTCGACAATGCCATAGAAGCAGTGGAACCTTTAACCGAAGAACGTGTAATCCAACTGACGATTTCCTATCAAAAAGGAAACTTGATTCTTTCGGTGAAAAATCCCTATAAAGGAGAATTGCTGAAAAAAGGAGACCGATGGATTACCTCCAAAAAAGATAAGGATTTACACGGCTACGGCTTGGGCAATGTGAAACATATTGTCGATAAAAACGGCGGCACCATGCGGATTCAAACGGAACAGCAAATCTTCTCCGTGACGATGATGCTATACGACACGAATACAGACGAAAGCCACTAAACTGAGCCTACTTCCATTTCCTGCCAAAAGTTCCACAAAACGTCCACAAAGAGATACAGAAAGAACACGTTTTTTCGGTAAGATAAATACTGTGAAAGCGATTTGGTGATACAGGAATAAGCCAAAGAGCAAAAGATGGCGTATATTTTAAACGAGATGAAAGGTATCCCACCCTAAAAAAGATCCTCATGCAATGCATGGGGATCTTTTGATTTTCAAGAATTCCGTTGGAAGCAGGTTATTCCATATCATCAATGATTTCCACAGACAAAGCCCCTTCCTCCTGATAGCCATAGTCCATGATATGAACGCAATCATCATAGCGAGCGGAACTGTTCAATGCCACGGCAAGATACCGCTTACCGTTTTTTTCAGCAGTAGCCATCAGACATTTTCCCGCCATACTGGTGGTGCCGGTCTTTAAACCCGTTGCACCGTCGTAAGAGTAGAGAAACTTGTTGATATTGGTGATATCCATGGATTTTTCCGGCTTCAGCCACATCAATTTATGAGACGGAGCCGCAGGAAAAGAGGAAAGCCGGTCATTGTTCATATAAGCCGTGCCCAGCACTGCCAGGTCGTAGGCAGTGGTTTTTTGTGCTTCCTCGGAATAACCGTTCACATTGACCGAGGTCGTGTGCACCGCTCCCAAGGCCCAGGCCTTGGTATCCATAAGAATGGCATAAAAGGAGATATCCCCGGCAACGGCATCGGCCATAGCAACGGCGGCATCGTTGGCGGAAAAAAGCATCATCGCGTAGATCAAATCTTCATTGCGGATCACATCCCCCTCGGCCAAGCCGATCAACTGGCCGTTATAAACGGTTTGCGCCAAGGGACCGATGGTCACTTCATCGCGAAGTGCAATATACGGCTCTGCGGTAAGAAGGTTTAAAACCTTAATCAAGCTGGCAGGAGCCAAAGGACGGTCACAATCCTTTTCCCACACCACCTCATTGCGATCCATATCATAAAGGATGGCACCATCGGCCTTTACCTCCGGCGGCTCCTTTGCCGCATCCACACCGGCAGGGAAACAAAAAAGTAAAAATACGCATAGGCAAAAAATCTTTTTCATATCACACCTCCCTTTACTATATCTTGAGAGGCTTAAAAAAATGTGCTAAAATAAAAAAAATTCGTTGAACGGACAATCTGATATTGCTCATGACCCAAGGTCATAGGATACCATGATACGATAAGGAGGTGAAGGCTGTGTCCAAATATTCCACCGGAGAACTGGCAAAGCTTTGCAATGTATCGGTGCGCACCGTGCAATACTACGACAAAAAAGGTTTGCTAAAGCCCTCAGAGCTCAGCGAAGGCGGAAGAAGGCTCTACACGGAAACCGACCGCCAAAAGCTACAGTTGATCTGTGTGTTAAAAACGATGGGCTTATCTCTTGATGCCATTGGCGGAGTCCTAACCAGTAAAAAGCCAAATAAAGTATTAAAGCTTCTGCTTCAGGAACAAAAAAAACAGATTGATGCAGCAATAAAAGCCCAACAGCAACAGCTTGACACTATCAAACTCGTAGAAAGCTATTTGCAGGAAAACGCACCGCTGCCGGAAACCCTTACCCACGGTGTGGACGCTATCATGGAAAGCGACCGCAAATTAAAGCATACCCGAGGGATTTTGCTGGGTGTAGGTCTTGTTATGGATGCAATTGAGATCGGTACCCTAATCTACGGAATCATTACCGGCACATGGCTCCCCTTTCTGCTGGGAATGTTCATAGTGATCCTTTGCGGTATCGGGGTCTTTCGACTGTATTACCACTCCACCGCATACATCTGCCCCAACTGCGGCAGCATCTTCCAAACCGGAGCCAAAGAATACTTCTTCTCATATCACAAACCCAACACCAGAAAGCTAACTTGTCCGGAATGTCACGAAAAAGACTGGTGCGTAGAGATCTACAACGACAAAAAAGAATAAAACAAAAAAACTCGACAAACTCGCCAAGCAACGGCAATAGGCTATACATAACGGTATGCCCATTGTCGGCGATTGGCGATTTTGCCGAGTATCAGCCATTCAGCGCCCGGAAAGGGTGCGATAAACGTTCAGAACTCGGTAAAACTCACCGGGCGGCGGCAATAAGTATCAGCCAGCGCCCGGAAAGGGTGCGATAAACGTTCAGAACTCGGTAAAACTCCTTTGGCAGCGGCGAAGCACTATACTAAGACGTATGTGTTTCGTCGGTGGCAAAGGATTTTGCCGAGTTCTGTGCGTTTAGCGTGCCCGCTTAGAAAAGTTTCTTAAATTTACTTTGCGACATATCCTGCGTAATCGTCTTCCGCTCCAGATGGAAGAGGTCGGTATCCAGTTTCAGATAACCATCGCCTTTTACAAAGGCTGCGGAGAAGCCGGCATTCTTTACGGCATCCACAAGGACATCCGAGGTTGCGCCAAAGGGATAGATAAAGAACGGCGTATTTTCTTCGCCAAGGTTATCACAGAGAACAGTAATCGCGGCGGTAACATCCTTTTTCACCCGGGCGGCATATTCTTCATCGGTTTCAAGGCGATCTTCCCCTTCAACGGTGGTGGGAGCCGCAAGGAGAGGTTCTTCGCTGCCATAGCGATTGGAATCATAGCTTACGCAGCCAACTTCAAAGGTGCCGTCGGCAACCATTTCCTTGAGAGCCGCAAAGGTCACCGAGGGAAACCGGCAATCATCGTCAAAGGCATCCAATGCCTTTTCTGCACCGTCTTCACCGGCATTTACCGCATCCATTAGGGGGGAGCGATCCTCCACGGTTTTGACTACCGGCGCAATATTGGCTTTTAAACCGAGGTCTTTTAAGACCGGATAGGCCAAATCATAGGTGGATTCGTAGCCGTTCACAAAGAGAATCAGTACACTGTTTTTCGGCGGCATCACACCAGACTGCACATAGCTCTTGTACTCCGAAACCGTAAGGGTCTTAAAATCATTATCAGCAAGGTATTTCATTTCCTCTTTAAACTGATCCAAGGAAATAACCATATCGTCACCGTAGAAGGGACCTTTCACCAATTTATCCACTTTTTCCGTTGTCACGATTTCTTTGGTAGGATCTACCGGATCCGGAGTGCGTTTTTCTTTTTCCTCCGTCACAGTTTTCGAGATATTATCTTTATTTTTTGTAATGTAGAAATAGGCCAGTACCGGAACGCTTTCTGCCGCGTGGTACTCCCCTTCAATATGAATGGTTTTGGAAATCGTTTCCGACCAATTGCCTTTGTAGTCCTTCACGGCATAGGAAATCGTCACATCGCCGGATTCAAAATACCAGTCAGCGCGGTTTTCCCATTTTTCTTCCACAATCTCATAGCCCTGGGGAGAGCTGCTTTCGACGGTATACTGGATCTTTTCGCCTACATTGTAGGTATCTTTATCCGTGGAAAAGGTTGCCGTAGGCGCTTTGTCATCTTTTGTAGGTACAAAGATATCAATACGCTTGCTGGAAGCCGTATATGTCACACCATAACCCAAGGCATCAAAAAAGCTGCGCACCGGAACATACACGGTTCCATTGTCATCATAAACTTTCTGATCCAACTGGGAGCTGCCAAAGAGCCCCTGTTTCATGGCATCGCTATTAACGGTAAGCTTCACCCGTTTTCCGATGCCGTCAAATTTCACGGTACCTTTGTCTTTATCGTAATTTATCGTTCCGCCCATAACCTCGGCAATGCCGTCGGCAGGAAGATAGGCGACACCGTCTTTGGTAATATAAGCGCCGCTCATTTCATAGGTGGTACTTTCATCGGCAGATTCGGTGCTGCCTTCGATAAACCAGGCGTGAAGATCACCTTTTGCCGGAGCATTATTGGAATTGGAAGCGGTGGCGTTATCTGCAGAAAAGCCAACCACACCGATAATAACGACCATACAAAGGACGACCACGCTAATTACGATCGCCGCCAAAGAAGCCGCCAATACTTTCGGATTTTTTGTTTTACCGTTTTGCGGTAATCGTCTTCTTTTTTCATAGGATCTGCGATTGGAATGTAATTTCATTTGAAACCTCTTTTGCAATTAAAAATTTACCAAAACAGTCTTTTTTTCTGTTGTTTCGTAAAAACTACCAGCTTACGCCGATATAGTTATCCTTTTATATTCTACCATATCCAACCGGAAAATCCAAGGGCGTTTTAAAATTTTCACTAAAAATTAAGATTTTGGCTACAAAAGACATAGAGAACCGCAGTTTTAAAAAAAGTGAAAACATGGTATAATAGAAGTAATGCGATGCTGCCGAATTCCAGGTCCATGCAGGCGCATAATTTATTTACGGAGGCATAAAATGAAAGATCCCAGATCAAAAAAATTAGCAGAATTACTGATCCGATATTCCACAAATTTACAGCCGGGGGAAAAGGTTCTCATCGACTGCATCGGCAATTGCAGCGACCTTTGCATCGACATTGTAGAAGAAGCTTACAAAGCAGGCGGCATCCCCTTTGTAAATGTGGAGAACCCGGAGCTGGAAGCAGCATTGCTCAAAGATGCAACGGAAGAATCCTTCCTGCTGCGGAGAAAATGGGAAGAGTTGCGTATGAAAGAGATGGATGCCTATATCGGTGTTCGGGCCACCAACAACAGCTATACCTTTAAAAACATTCCGGCAAAGCAGCACGAACTCCAAAGCACCCTCCTCTGGGAGCCGGTACACGGCAAAATTCGCGTACCTCAAACCAAATGGGTCATTCTGCGCTACCCCAATGACTCCATGGCACAAATGGCAGAAATGCCCACCGCCGATTTTGAAGACTATTTCTTTGATGTTTGCACCGTAGACTACCGCAAAATGTCGGCAGCCATGGATCCTCTGGTCACACTGATGGAAAAAACCGATAAGGTGCGGCTGGTGGCTCCCGGAACAGACCTCACCTTTTCCATTCAAGGCATCCCGGCCATCAAGTGCGACGGCAAGTGCAATATCCCCGATGGCGAAGTATACACCGCTCCGGTGAAGGACAGTGTAAACGGCGTGATCCGCTACAATACCCCCTCTCCTTACGATGGCTTTGTATTCAAAGATATGGAGCTGACCTTTGAAAACGGAAAGATTGTAAAAGCTACCTCCAATAATACCGAGCGCTGCAATAAGATTTTCGATACCGACGAAGGCAGCCGCTATGTGGGAGAATTTGCCATCGGCGTAAATCCCCAGATTCACGATGCCATGGGCGATATCCTCTTTGACGAAAAAATTGCCGGCTCCATCCACTTTACCCCTGGAGCCTCCTACGACGATGCCCCCAACGGCAACGACAGTGCCGTACATTGGGATCTGGTACTAATCCAAACACCGGAATACGGCGGCGGCGAGATCTGGTTTGACGATGTCCTTATCCGCAAAGACGGTCTTTTTGTTCTTGATGAATTAAAAAGCCTGAATCCTTAAAACAAAATTTAAAAGATAGAAGAATCCCTGTTTCAGGAAAGGATGATGTGAAATGCAGCGAAACAGTACCGTTACCATTACCATCGACGGCAAAGATTACACCTTTCCCTACGGCAGCCGCCTGGAGCATATTTTAGAATCCTTTGGGAAGCCAAAGATTCCCGTAGTCGGTGCATTGATCAACGGATATGTACGGGGGCTTTATTATCCCGTAATCATTGACTGTACCATTACCTGGATCGACCTTAAAACCAACCTTGGAAGAAGTATTTACCGAAACAGCCAGCGGATGATGCTTTTGGCCGCTCATAATACGATCTTCCCGGAACGCACGCTTTTTATTAAACATACCCTTGGCGACGGCACCTATTGCGAAAGCCGCGGCGAAACACCTTTTGATACAGAAATGATGAGTCAGCTCAAAAAGGAGCTGACGCGAATGGTGGAAGAAGCCATACCAATCAAGTACCGCTCCATTTTTTCCGAAGATGCTAAGACCCTTTGCCACAATCGTCATGATCATATTCAGGAAGAGCTGCTTATGGCTTCCTCCAATGCCAAATTCAGCTTCTATGAGATCGGTACCACGCTGGAAGGTTTTCACGGCACGGTAGTTACCAATTGTGCCCTTTTGCCAATTTTTGACCTAACTGCTTTTGGCAGCGGCTTTATTATGCGGGCCCCAACGGCAGACTACCCGGATCAAGTCCCGCCAACACTGAATATCCAACGTATCGGCACCCTCTTTCTCCGGTTCGACCACTGGGCGGAATCATTAAAGATCAACACCGTGGGAGAGTTGAATCACGCCATTCGCCAAGGAAACGTCCCTCAGCTGATTGAAATGGCGGAAACCATGCAGATGCAAAATATCTTTGAGATCGGTCAACAAATCATCAACGATATCGATAATATCCGTGTGCTGCTCATTGCCGGCCCCTCTTCCTCAGGGAAGACCACCTTTTCCCACAAGCTCAGCGTCTTTTTCAAAATCAACGGCATCGAACCGGTGACCTTGGCAACCGACGATTACTTTGTAAACCGCGACCGCACCCCCGTTGACGAAAACGGGAATTACGATTTTGAATCCATTGATTGCGTTGATCTGGAACGCTTGGATCACGACATCAGCAGCCTAATCCAAGGAAAAGTTACGGAAACGCCGATCTTCGATTTCATGAAGGGCAACCGCAAAAAGGAAACCCGCAAAATGGTCATGGGCAAAAAGCAAATCCTCGTTATCGAAGGAATCCACTGCCTAAATGAACGCATTGCCGAAAATGTACCCAAAAAGAACAAGCGACGTTTGTTTATGAGCGTATTAACTCAATTAAATCTGGATCGCCACAACCCCATTTCCAGCACCGACAATCGACTGCTTCGGCGCATGACCCGAGATAAAGCCACTCGAAACACCTCTCCGGCGGAAACGATTATGCGCTGGGAATCGGTACAGCGGGGAGAAAACTGCAACATATATCCGTACCAGGAGAATGCAGACTTTTTCTGCAATACCTCGCTGATCTACGAAATGGCAGTACTAAAGCCCTTTATCGAGCCTGCGCTAAAGGAGATCGGCACCGATCAGCAGGCCTACAATGAGGCGCGGCGCCTTCTGACGATTCTGGATTTCATGCGTCCCATCGATGCATCCCTGGTTCCTCCAAACTCTCTGTTACGGGAGTTTATCGGCGGCAGCGCCTTTGCCAATCAATACTAAAAGAAAAACCAAAAAATTTAAGAAAAATTTAATGAAAAATGGCGGAGAAATCCGCCTTTTTTGTTCAAAGATATGGTACAATAGCTACATCAGAAAACATGAGAAAAAAGGAGAGCATATCAAGTGAACAAATGGAGAATGAGAAATCTATTTTTGGGAATTATTACAGCCATTTGTCTGTTATTCCCCACAGGAGTATGGGCGGAAAGCACCTCTTACATTGTCTCTTTTGATGAGGATGCCAATGTAACAGCTGCTTTTGAAAAAAAATACAACCTGACTCCACTGACAGAAGAGGATCACGGACTTTACACCACCGATAAGAAAAATGCAGTCCGACTGGAAAGTAACCCCAAGGTAGAAAACATTACACCCAACGGCCGCTGCTATTTGGCCGCCACGGCTAACGACCCCTACTACACCAACGGTAGCCAGTGGGCCATCGATGCAATTCAAGCCTCCTACGGTTGGAATGTATCCTCAGGCACAAAACCGGTACGAATCGCCGTAATCGACACCGGCTTTGCCTTTGGCCATCAGGATAACGGCAGCATCGTTCCGGGAAAAGACTATATCACCAATGGATATACTGCCTACGATCACTTTAAACACGGTACCGCCTGTGCCGGATTGATTGGCGCAAAAATCAATAATGGTTTGGGTATCGCCGGATTGACCAATCAATGCGAAGTTATCGTGTTCAGCGTATTCCGAAACGAAGACGGCGGCGAAGAATATGCCAACGACGATGATATCATTGCAGCCATCTACGATGCCGTAGATGTTTACAATGTCGATGTTATTTCCATGAGCTTCGGCGGCAGCGGCATTAATGAAGAAATGGAAAAGGCTGCCCGCTATGCTTATGAAAAGAATACGATCTTAGTGGCCGCCACCGGCAACCAGGGCGCAAACGGCTCTCCCTATGAATATCCGGCCATGTTTAACGAAGTCGTAGGGGTAGCCAATATGAACAGCAGCTACGAGATCAACTACGACTCCACTGCCAACGATTCCGTATACATTGCCGCCCCGGGCACCCATATCGCCACCTTAGATACGGTCAAAGACAACTATAATTACATGAGCGGAACCTCCTTGGCGACACCCCACGTTGCAGCATTGGCGGGACTTGCCCGGTGTATCGACCCCGATCTGACACCGGAGGGATTCAAATATTACCTCCGCAGCACCAGCACGGATATGGAAAGCCAGGGCTATGATATTTATTCCGGCTATGGTCTCATCAACTACAAAACTTTCCTCGATGCCGTAAGCGAAAACAAGGACAAAACGCTGATCGGTAGCGGCACTGTTGCCAATCCTTATCAAATCAACAGCGCCGCCGATCTTGAGCTATTCAGCCTGATCGCTTCGGAAAACCCCAGTGCTTCTGCTCAATTAACCGCAGATATTGGAGTATCCGATCATTTCAGCGGCATCGAAAGCAATTACCAGGGAACTTTCGACGGTGCCGGTCACAAAATTTCCAATTTGCAACGCAGTCTATTCCATGTTGTCGAAAAGAACGGTTCGGTGAAAAACCTTCAACTATCCGGGAACATAACCAACGATATCTACAACGGTTTTGTTGCCGACGAAAATAACGGAACTTTGGAAAAAATCGTGACCCAAGGAAATATTTACGTAGAATCTGCCGGAGGGATCTGCGGGATTAACCGAGGAACGATCACCCAATGCATCAACAAAGCAACGATCCGCGGGATCAATATCGGCGGGATCGCGGCATCCTGCTATAAAGGGACGATCGCCCAATGCATCAATACCGCTGAAATCCGTTCGGAAACCAACCGTGCGGCGGGCATTTGCTCGATCCTTGTTTCCGGCGGCACGATTAAAAACTGCTATAATATTGGTTCAATCCAGGGAACCAATCGCTATGGCGGTATTGTAGCAACAGCAAAACAATCCACGATTCGAAACTGTTACTATTTGGAAAGCACAGTATCCGACGGAGATTCCAGCGAAAATATCGTTGCAAAAACCGAAGCATACATGAAAAGCAAAGGATTCCTCTGCATGCTCAACGATGGCGGAGACTTCTTTACCACAGACGCAGCAATGAAAAACAACGGCTATCCCATTTTTGGAACTTCCGGTTTAACAACCCATTTTAAAGATGTCGCCACAAACCAATGGTACGCCAATGCCATCTATGACTTGGCAGCCGAAGGAATCCTTAACGGAAAGGGCGGCGGTATATACGACCCGCAAGCTTCGGTAACGAGAGCAGAGTTTATTATGATCCTCGCAAAATTAGCCGGAGAAGATATTTCTTCATTCAAGAAAGACAGCCGTTTCCGGGATATTGCCATAGATTCCTGGTATAATGCAGCGGTTAACTGGGCTGCGGAAAAGGAACTTGCCTATGGCAAAACCTCCACAGAATTTTATCCCAATGATAATGTGACCCGAGAAGAAATTGCATCCTTCCTCATGCGTTATATTAACCGCTATCACAAAGAGATCGTTCCGGATACATCTTCGCTTGTTTTTAGCGACAGCAACCGCATTGCCGATTGGGCTAAAAAAGATGTGGCTTCACTTACCGCATTAGGGATCATCAGGGGTTACGAGGATCACAGCTTCCGCCCGCAAAAAACGGCCAGCCGAGCAGAAGCAGCTCAGCTGGGGAACGCTACCCGATTGAAAACAAATTAATCTGAAAAAGAGGGAACAAACAACTTTTGTCGAAATATTTTACAGAGTGTTTTAAATTATGTTTTCATTAGGAGGGTGTTTCAATGTCTACAACAGAAAGCAAAAAAGAAGAAGCAAAAAAAGAAGTCGCAATGTGCTCCTACTACAAAAAGGAAAAAAAAGCCAGTGACGGCGGTGACTGCTACAGTTTTGAACCGGAAAATCACGATGCCTACACCTGTATGCCCCGACTTTGCGGCAAATGCTACTATTTCAAAAAGTAACACAACCATCTGCGGCGGTCTGTGAAATACAGACCGCCGTTTTTAATGTGGAAGAAAGCAAAAAAATAAAAAATCAGCTAATTTTTACCATCTTTTTAAAAATAAAAAGGGATTTGTTCTTCTGTCTCGAATATATAAGGAAGAAGAGGATTTTTATGACTTAGCATATGTTCGCGCCTAACGAACCTCAAAGACATTCGAGAAAAAGAAGATTCGATTTAAGGAGAGGTGAAACGATGCGATTAAGTACCAAATTGTTTGACAGCCATTATCAATTTCGCGATGTAAAAGATGTGCTGGCAAAGGCAAATGAGGAAAAATCCGGCGACACACTGGCCGGAATCGCTGCCCGCAGTATTGAAGAACGTGTTGCAGCAAAAGTCGTTCTCAGTGAAATGACACTGGAAGACCTGTATAACAACCCTGTCATTCCCTACGAGGAAGATGAAGTTACCCGGATCATTATTGACGATGTAAATAAAACGATCTACAACGAGATCAAAAACTGGACCGTAGAACAATTGCGCGAATATATCCTCGATCTCGATGTACCCGGCAGCGATATCCGCCGCATCAGTCGGGGATTGACCTCAGAAATGGTTGCTGCAACGGCAAAGCTCATGTCTAATATGGATCTGGTCATGGCAGCGCAAAAGCTTCGCGTTACGGCTCATTGCCGCACCACCATCGGGGAAGAAGGCCGTTTGGCTGTGCGTTTACAGCCCAATCACCCCACCGACGATGTTGACGGAATCCTTGCATCCATCCGTGAAGGCCTAAGCTACGGCATAGGAGATGCCGTCATTGGGATCAATCCCGTTGAAGACAATCAGGTCGGCACAAAACGCCTTTTGGATGCTGTTGAAGAATATATGTTGAAATATGATATTCCGGCACAAAGCTGTGTTTTATCACACGTTACCACCCAAATGAAAGCCATTGAGGATGGCGCACACACCGGTTTGATCTTTCAAAGCATCGCCGGAACAGAAGCTGCCAATGAATCCTTCGGCATTGATGGCAGCATGATTGCCGAGGCACGAAGCCTGATGCTGGAACGAGGCATGGCGGAAGGCCCTAACGTAAACTACTTTGAAACAGGCCAGGGAAGTGAACTTTCTGCCGAAGCCCACGGCGGTGCCGATCAGGTCACTCTGGAAGCCCGGTGCTACGGCTTTGCCAAGCGATATCAGCCCTACCTTGTAAATACTGTTGTCGGCTTCATCGGGCCGGAATACCTTTACGATGGGAAACAAGTATCCCGAGCAGGTCTGGAAGACCATTTTATGGGCAAACTCACCGGAGTGCCTATGGGTGTAGATGTTTGCTACACCAACCATATGAAAGCAGACCAAAATGACCTTGAAGATCTGGCCATTCTTCTCACTACAGCAGGCTGTAATTACTTCATGGGGGTTCCTATGGGAGATGACATTATGCTGAATTACCAAACATCAAGCTACCATGATATTGCCTCGCTCCGCGCCATTTCCAACACCCGTCCTCTGGCAGAGTTTGAGTGCTGGCTGGAAAAATACGGTTTTATGGAAAACGGAAGACTCACAAAAAAAGCCGGCGATGCCTCGGCGATCATGTAAGGAGGCGATACCATGAATCATCAGGAAATTCAAAATATTGTGGCCTCAGTGATGGCAGAAATCAATAAAACAACAACGATTTCCGGCAGTGGCAACACCATTACCGAAGAAATTCCGGATATTTCACGGTTGGGCAACCCTCTGAATGTCCCGGAACCGGAAAATCGTGCAGCTTATGAAGATATGATGCAATCCACATCGGCGCGAATCGGCGTGTGGCGAACCGGCACAAGGCCGCTTACAAAAACAATGCTAAAATTCCGTGCCGACCATGCAGTAGCCCAGGATGCCGTCATGAGCTATGCAGACCAAAAAATCATTGATAAACTCGGTTTCATCCAATTAGAATCAAAAGTTCGTGACAAAGATGAATATCTCACCCGGCCGGATCTTGGCCGCGTTCTCAGCGATGCCAGTATTGCAAAAATGCAGGCGGAAGCACCTGCCGGTGCTCAAATACAAATTGTTGTTGGTGATGGTCTCAGCGCGAAAGCCATCGACGCCAATATCGAAGACGTATTTTCTTCCTGCAAGGCAGGACTTCAAGCCCTGGGATATAACCTTGGTAAAGATCTCTTCGTAAAAAATGCCAGAGTCGGTGTTGTAAATTGCATCGGTGAGATCTTGAAACCGGAATTGATTTTACTTTTTATCGGAGAACGTCCCGGACTTGGCACCGCAGAATCTATGAGTGCCTATTTGACCTACCACCCCAGGACAAACACTGTGGAAGCCGGCAGAACCATGATCTCCAATATCCACAAAGGAGGAATCCCCCCGGTGGAAGCCGGAGCCCAAATCGTGTCTTTGGTTGAAAAGATCCTGACACAGAAAACATCCGGTTTGGATCTGATTCTTTAGCACGATACCCTTCGGTAAAATCATAAAACGCAAAGACTAAGGATGCAGCGTTGCTGCATCCTACTTTTTCGCTATCAAAAAACCATTTAACGGAATCTCAGTAAAATGCCATTTCCTTTGCATAAAAACAACGAAATACCATTGCATTATTACAGAAAAAAGTGTATAATATATGGTTGTCGAAGATACGTAAGTTAAAGAGAAAGCTACGGTGAATGGTTTTGAAAAGAGAAGATTTAAGAAATATTGCAATTATTGCCCATGTTGACCATGGCAAGACCACCCTTGTGGATAAAATGCTGAAACAAAGCGGCACTTTTCGCGAAAATCAAGTCGTGGAAGAGCGCGTAATGGACTCCAACGACCTTGAACGCGAAAGAGGTATTACGATTTTAGCAAAAAATACCTCAGCAATGTACAATGGCATTAAAATCAATATTGTTGACACACCGGGACACGCAGATTTCGGCGGTGAAGTAGAACGCGTATTAAAAATGGTAAACGGCGTTCTCCTTCTGGTGGATGCCTCCGAAGGCCCCATGCCTCAAACACGGTTTGTATTGGAACACGCTTTGGCTCTAAACCATAAAGTTATCGTCCTGATCAACAAAATCGATCGTCCTGACCGCAGAATTGATGAAGTTGTTGATGAAGTTTTGGAACTTCTCATGGATCTTGGCGCTTCCGAAGAACAGCTGGACAGTCCTTTCATCTATTGCTCCAGCCGTCAGGGTATCGCCATGGAAGATTATCATGACGAAGGAAAAGACCTTACCCCCCTCTTTGAAAAAATCATTGAATATATCGATCCGCCGGAAGGCGATCCCGATGGAGACCTTCAGGTACTTGTATCCTCTATCGATTATAACGAATACGTTGGCCGTATTGCTGTCGGTTGCATCGACCGCGGCACAATCCACCAAAATCAGGAGGTCACTGTATGTGACTACCATGATCCCTCTGTCAACTACAAAGCAAAAATCACTGCTTTATACCAAATCGACGGTTTGGATCGCACACCGGTTGAAAGTGCAAAAGCCGGAGATATTGTCTCCTTCTCCGGGATCGAAAATGTCAATATCGGCAACACCGTTTGCGCATTGAATCTGCCGGATGCCCTCCCCTTCGTAAAGATCAGCGAACCTACGGTAGAAATGACCTTCTCCGTAAATGACAGCCCCTTTGCCGGGAAAGAAGGAAAATATGTTACTTCCCGTCAGTTGAGAGATCGACTTTTCCGGGAACTGCTGAAAGACGTTTCCCTTCGAGTAGAGGAAACCGATAATACGGATCAATTCCGAGTGATGGGCCGCGGCGAAATGCACCTTTCCATCCTCATTGAAAATATGCGCCGCGAAGGATATGAATTCCAGGTCAGCACACCGAAAGTGCTTTTCAAGCATGTAGACGGCAAGGTTTTGGAACCTTATGAAGAACTGGTCATTGACGTACCAGAAGACAGCATGGGGACCGTAATGGAAAGCATGGGACTGCGCAAAGGCGAAATGAGATCCATGCAGCCGGTAGGAAACCGAGTCAAAATGGAATTTATCATCCCCAGCCGTGGTCTTTTCGGCTACCGCAGCGAATTTCTCACCAATACTCGAGGAGAAGGCATTATGAATGCTGTTTTCTATGATTATGGTGAATATAAAGGAGAAGTAGAACAGCGGCCAAACGGTTCTCTGGTGGCATTTGAATCCGGAGAAAGCGTAGCCTATGGTCTTTTCAATGCCCAGGAACGGGGAACCCTCTTTATCGGCCCCGGGGAACAGGTTTATGCCGGGATGGTCGTAGGATTTTCGCCCAAGAGTGAAGACCTTACGGTAAACGTCTGCAAAAAGAAACAGATGACCAATACCCGCGCATCCGGTAGCGATGAAGCCCTTCGCTTAACACCGCCTCGCCGCATGAGCCTGGAAGAAGCTATCGAATTCATGAACGACGACGAACTGCTGGAAGTCACACCGGAACACTTCCGCATCCGAAAGAGACTTCTCAACCATGCCGACCGTATGCGTGCCTTAAAACGCAGCAAAACTTCAAACTGATAAGGATAAAATCAAACGACATCAATGTGTCGTATCAACAGCCCAAAGCAAAATGCTTTGGGCTGTTTTATATTTTTCAGCAAACAAAAAGAGCAGGCATTACACCTGCTCTTTATTAAGCTATTTTTCATTGGATCAATTTTCCCTGAACAACAAAGCGCTCTGCGCGATTGCCTCGAGAAGTACAGGTGGATAAAGTCACGATTTTATCCTGCTCTGTTACCTCCACTCCCATATCCAAAATCGATGCAGCCAAAGATTTTTGGATAAAATCGTAAAAGTCCCAGGAAAACTCAAAATGATCCGTGTAAACAAAGCTGGCAGAATATGTCACATAGGCGGCAAAGATCTCATAACGCAGCGCACCAGCTTCCGTATAGATCGTAAAGCCGCGGTGTACATCAAGATAGTTGGGATCTTCAAAATTCATCAATTCCCCAAACATCGATCCGTTTCGCATATGATGACCGTAAATCAACGTATTCTGATCGCTGAAGTCGCTATTATTATAGGCATTCATAAAAATCGAGCCGCTGTTGTTTTTTGTACCGTCAAAAGCTGTTTTCAGGTACTTATCATTATCCGGACCATGAACAACAGGATAACTGATATCCGTATCATCCACAATGATCCAACCGACAACTTCAGGATTGATGGCCTTCAGCTGAGCAAAATCAACAGTCAAAGCATCGCTTTCACCGCTTGATACATAAGCGGCTTCAGTTTCGCTATACAATCGATCTGCCTGCACGTACCCCCATTGAAGCATGATGATCTGATATACACTGAAAAGAAATACACAGGACAAAACAACAATGAAAAATCGATTGATTTTTTGGTTGATGTGTGTTTTTTTCTTTTTTATTTTGTTGCCTTCGCTTTCTTCAGATCATAGCAGAGGTAACCGATACCGGCCAAAGATAATACGGCCATGACAACGTAAAGGAAGAAATGATCGTTGTCACCGGTCTGAGGTGTTTTTGTGGTGGAAGTAGCTGCAGTAGAAGTACCTGAGGCCGTACCACCGGTGGTTGCAGTAGTGCCGGAAGTCCAGACAGCGTAAAGATCAATATCCTTTGTAAGAGGACCAATTGTATCACCAGGCTGATACTCCGCTTTTGTTGCGTTTTGAGTCGTTGCCCAACCAGCAAAGGTAAAACCCGTTCTCGTCGGGACACCATCTTTCATTGTTCCATAATTAGCATTATTCGTAGCAAGCTTGCCATTTCCCATAACTGTAGCAGTGAGATTTTCACCCACATACTTGGTAGAATCAGAAGGAATCCCGGTAACAGCACTATCTGTAGATTCGTTACCAGTATTAGCATGATACGTTACAGTAAAGCCATTCCATACAGCGTAAAGAATCAAAGGTGCTTTTGTAGAATCCGCAGGGATTTTATTATTGGTCTTAGTGTACTTTGCATCTTTTGCATCTTTGCTGACAGACCAGCCGAGAAAATCACTGTCTGTCAGGAAAGCTGAATCATCCAAAGAAAATTCCGTACCATATCTCGCTACAAGATCACCTGGTACAGTAACAGATGCATTCGTAGTTTTTGTATTTGCATCAAATGAAATTTTTACACCCCAAATAGCCGTAAAGGATAACGTAGTATCATTAGGTTCAACCTCATATGAGGCACCTGCAGAATAAGGTGTTTCACTAGAATCGCCATCCTTTACCCAATACATAAACGTGAAATTCTCATCGGTACATTTGGGTTCGGACAAATTGTGTTTTCCAAGTTCCCAATTAGTGTCTTTAGCATCTTGGGGAGTGGTTACCTTGCTCTCGTCAGGGCCTATTCCCTTGTTGTAAGTGACTTCAGTACTTAAAATGCTGACCTTGGCTTCCACACCGGAGCTTACCGTAACAACGGAAGCTACCATCAGCATGACAGCGCAGATCATAAAAAATAATCTGTTTTTGCTAAGTTGTTTTTCTGTGCGCATAATAACTCCTTAAGACTCCTTTAATGATTAAAATATAGATTTCTCATATATAATAGATTGTATCATATCAGCATAGCGTTTTCAATACTATTCACAAAAAATACGCACCAAAAAAAGAATAAAATCGGAGCACGCCCGAGTCAAAAATGACTCATTCCTAAAATGATAAAAGCAAAAAGAAAAATCTTCAATGCAATCCATAAAAAACGGCGAGAACCATGCGAGCGATGTTTAAAACATCCCCGGCATGATTCTCGTCTGTCTCGTATTTTACCCGTCATTGCGCAGATTTGCAATACAAATCACACCAACGCATACTATATCTCCGGAAGGAAATACTCTCTTCAACATTTTCCCACAATTCGCACCTTATCGCCATTAGTCAAAGATGCGGCATTCGCTTCATCCATATCGATATGCATTTCCAATTTGAATTTATCACTGACCCGGATCAGCACTTCCTGAAACATCAGATTGCGCTCCCCACAGGTCTGCACATTCACATGATCCTTATCCTTCAATCCAAGACGGGCAGCATCATCGGTATGCATATGGATATGCTTTAAGGCAATGATGCAGCCTTCTTCAAGATAGATGGAGCCCTTTGGACCAACAATAGTGATCGGAGAAGAACCTGCCAAATCACCGGAATCTCTCAAAGGCGCCCTCACACCCAGCTTAAAGCAATCGGCAACGGAAACTTCAACCTGGGTCTGCTTTCTTGCCGGGCCCAAAAGCCGCACCCTTTCAATGGCACCACCGGGACCGACAAGAGTCATCACTTCTTTGCAGGCGAATTGACCGGGTTGTGAAAGATCTTTAAAATGTGTCATCTCGGCACCGACGCCAAAGAGCTGCTCAAAATCGGCAGAACTAAGGTGAATATGACGATTCGAGACACCAATCGGTACGATCATATCATCGCCTTCCGGTTGATAGCAACCATTGGGGCCGCATTGTTCCGCAATGATCTTCCCTACCAAAGCGGCTATTTCCTGTTCGTTCATGGTCAGCCCTCCTTAACGATGGATTTGGGCAAGAACCTGTTTTACAACCTCGGAAATCATATCGGCATTGGCACTGTTGCAATTTGCAGCAGGTGCAGAAGCAGTGCAGGGAGTCGGTTCGCAGCCTTCTGCGGGAATCACCGGGTCACAAACACCGTATGCCAGCTTTTTCACGTTGATCAAATGTAAGGGGCTAAGATTTTCGTCAAGGCTGGAGCCGCCGCAAGTACCGCAGCCCAAGGTCAAGGACGGAGTAATATTGGTGGTATAACCGATACCGCCTAAAGAAGAAGGCGTATTCACGAGAATACGGGAAACGGGTTTTGCACCAAATTCGCGGATAATTTTATCATCCTTACTGTGAATCGCCAAACTATGCCCAATACCACCGATACTAAGCAATCCCATCGAAAGGGCGCAGGCATCACGCCAATCCTTTACGCAGTAAAAGCCCAGTACAGAGGTGAGTTTTTCATGAGACAACGGATATTCTTTCCCATAGCCATCCATGGGGGCAATCAAAAGCGTTGTCCCCTGAGGAACGGTAATACCGGCATGTTCCGCAATATAGCAAGCGGATTTTCCCACATAGGAAGCATCCATACCGTTATCTGCGGTCATGATGGTTTTTGCCACCTTATCCGTTTCATCTTCATTCATAATGTAGCAGCCTTCCGCTTTTAAGCAGGCAATGACTTCATCACGAATCGGCTGATCTGCCAGGATGTGTTGTTCCGAAGCACAGATCATGCCATGGTCGAAGGTTTTACTGACCACAATGTCGTGAACAGCCTTTTTCACATCAGCCGTTCTTTCAATGAAAGCAGGCACATTACCGGCCCCTACACCCAATGCGGGTTTCCCGGCAGAATAAGCAGCTTTCACAAGACCGGGACCACCGGTAGCAACGATAGCAGATACATTATCGTTATGCATCAAAGCATCTGCCCCTTCCATGCTGGCTCTGGAAAGACAGCTGATGGTACCATCGGGAGCACCGGCCCGAGAAGCGGCATCGGCCAAAACCTGTGCTGCAGCATTAATGCATTTCACGGCACGAGGATGAGGCGAAAAGATCACCGCATTACCGGCTTTTACGGCACACATTGCATTGTGGATCACCGTAGAGGTCGGGTTTGTAGTGGGAATGATCGCCATAATAACCCCCATAGGACAGGCAATCTCATATACTTTATTCACAGGGTCTTCGCTGATATATCCGGTGGTTTTCATATCCTTGATATAATCATAGACATTTTTCCCTGCGAAGGTGTTTTTGATGATTTTGTGTTCATATACACCGTATTTTGTCTCATCACAGGCCATTCTGGCAAGCCATTCGGCATTGGCTACTACCGCATCGGACATGGATTTGATGATCTCGTCCAATTTTTGTTGGGAAAATGTGGCCAGAATATCCTGAGCTTCCTTGGCTTTGCGTGCAAGGTCTCTCGTTTCCTGGATGATCCTTAAATCAAAATCGAGTGTCACTGTTTATATCCCCCTTTCTCCATAAACCGTATGATATACAGTCTGTAGCAAACCGGGCAATCCGGGATAAACTGCCCGGCGATATTCAAATTTATTGCGAGCGCAATCTTGCTTTGGTAATCTCATCGATCAATTGTTTTTTGTTGGCAGCCGAGATTTCTCTGCCAACGATGGCGATTCCGGCAGTGTTACGTGCCAATCTTCTCAATTCCTTTACTGCCATGTTTTCCAGATCTTCCAACCCGGCATCAATCCGAGCATCAGAAGCATCATCCCTTGCGATATCCTCACCTGTGGCAATCTCGGTTTTCGTCACATCCGACAGAAAAGCTCCCGCTTCTTCCTCTTTGGCTTCGGCTTCCTTTTCCTCGTCATCATCCGTCTCGGAAAAATCAAGTTCCGGCTCTCTGTCATCCTCCGGAACATATTCCGGCTCTGCTTCCCCGGCAGGAGGGGAAGCAGGGCCGTCATCGTCATTTTCCAACGGCAAAGAAGGCAAAATATACTCTACCTCATGGTGGGGTCTGGGAATTACATGTACAGAAATGAGTTCACCAACTCTTTGTGCTGCGGCAGCACCGGCATCGGTAGCAGCCTTTACGGCACCGACATCACCACGAACCATCACAGTAACATAAGCACCGCCAACATGAACCTTACCGATGAGAGCAACATTTGCAGCTTTTACCATAGCATCGGCTGCTTCAATGGAACCAACAAGACCTTTTGTCTCGATCATACCCAAAGCGATATTTTGAGTTGGCATAAGGTTCAACCCCTTTACCGATTTTATCGGTTTTTTTCTTATTCGTTACCGAGTTTCGGCAGGATGTATTCAACTTCATGATGGGGACGGGGAATTACGTGGACGGAAATAAGTTCACCGACTCTTTGGGCAGCAGCAGCACCGGCATCGGTAGCGGCCTTTACAGCACCAACATCACCACGAACCATTACGGTTACATAGGCACCGCCAACATGTACTTTACCGATAAGAGTTACGTTTGCAGCTTTTACCATAGCATCGGCTGCTTCAATGGAGCCAACTAAACCTTTGGTTTCAATCATACCTAATGCAATATTTGTCATTTTTATTTCCTCCTAAATTTTGAAAATAAACTAATTTTAAATTTTGTAATTTTTCTTAAAATGATTCGCTTACTTCAAGCCGCATGTTTCGGCCCAGTTTGCAGGGTAAGTTACAAAGAAGAACTTTGCCGTGTTCGGGGTCGTAAAGGTTACATGGGTATTTGCGGGGATATAGAATGAATCACCGGCATGACCTGTAAATTTCTGACCGTTTACGATGAATTCCAAAGTGCCTTCGATCACGTAATCCATTTCATCGTAGGTTAAGGTCCAATCAAGGGAGGTATGGTCAAAAGCCATAAAACCTGAGGTAAGATTGGGGCTTTCCGAAGGATTGGTAAATTCCTTAATATAGATCCCGGGGCGATCCTGAACACCATCGTTAAAAGTATCCATACCGGCAGTGGAAGATTTGATCAGCATAAAACCGGTAGCAGGATCTACGACGCGGTCAAGCCCCGGAGCAGCGGCACAGGTGTTGCCCATGCCCTGTAATACCTGCTGTACGATCTGAGCAATCAGCTGAGGATCCACATCGCCGCAAGATGCTGCCGGCACAGCGGCAGGTGCATCGACGATATTCGCAGCATTGCAGGAAGTTACCGTAGTAGGCATATGATCTGCCTGCATACCGGTGGGATATACACCGCCACAGGGTACCGCGGTAATCGGTTCCATAGGAGAAGGTGCTCCGCCATTAAAAGGACCGGGAGAAGTTCTGGCCGGTTCGATATTGGCTAATGCCTGGCGGGCAACAGGATTTGCTTTGGGCCAGGGAGTGGTATAAGAAGAGGGCGTGTTCTGCGTTCTCACAGCACAAGTCGTTCTTGGATACACATCCGGCCAGGGGGAGGTATACAAAGGCTGATCACCTCGATAGCCGGGTACCGGCGGACATTTTGTTGCCGGGGAGCATGCATCGGATTTTACCACATTGGCACCGGCAGCAACCACAGGAGAAGCTCCGGCAGATACCGGATAACTATCCGGATTGCCAACGCCGTAAGGCAGGCGGCCGTGAATAATTTTTACCCCATATTCCATGGCCGCATCTTTTGCTGCAGGTGTGACGATGCTGTCATCGTCTACATAGAATTCTTTTTGACCTTGTTCGTACAGACTTCGAATGTCATTTTGCGAAATAAGTCTTTTCAATTCTCTTTCACCTCCTTGAAAAATGTAAAGGCTTCAATATTTCAATCATAAAATGTGAGCAGTAAGTGATTTGTGGGGAGAAGGAATGATCACCGATTCTACCAGCATACCCTTTTCGCCACAGGTTTCCTTGCCGACATTAATGGATGCCGTAACATCGCCAACATCGCCGGTAAGCGTAACAAAGGACTTACCGCCAATGCCGGTTCCGAGTCGGATTTCAATAAGATCAACCTGCCCGGCTTTTACTGCGGAGTCCGCAGCTACGATCAGTGCGGCAATGGAGAAAGATTCAATGACACCCAAAGCACGCAGATCTTTTACATCCGAAGCACAGGAAACCGCTTTGATCACCGAGGGGTGGACATTGGGAATGACAAAATCATCCACAACGGCACTGCCGCCAATGGTATTTCCGGCCTGAACAGAGTTATACACGGCAGAAACTTCCCCAAAGATCAATACAATATATTTTCCGGGACAAATGGGTCTAGCGTCCAAAAGCTCCACCCTGGAGGCCTTAAGCATGGCATCTGCAGCCTCAATCCCTTTTGCAATACTTACAAATTCGACTAAACCAATGGCTTTCATTTCAAAACACCTCCTGCTTTGATCACGATCACGGCATCCGTAATTTCCGTTACCGTACCATCCATACTCGCATGGATCGGTGCGCCAAGCCCATTTTCGGGAATGGCTCCGATCATATCTCCGCGTTTCACAGCATCACCAACATGAACCATTGGAACGCAGGGTGCTCCAACATGCTGTTTCAACGGAATTTTGACCGTATCAAAGGTTCTGTTTAATGGTTCCAGAGGTGCCGGTCCGTCATAACGGGCAAGATCCAATCTTCTCACAAGCCGCGAGGAAGGTACTCTCCTATCCTTCCTGCGGGGATCTACCAGCTGATGCTCCGGTTTATCCAAAGGTTTCAATCCTTTTGCAGAGAGGGCCTGCTTCAATTGAGCATTTACAGTGCGCGGCATCATATGCGCCGGGCAGGAATATTGTTCACACAACCCGCATTCGCAGCAGGTAAATGCCATTCGCAGAATATCCTCATTTGCTTCTCCATACTTCAAAGCCCGCATGATGCGGTGTGGCTCGATATGATATCCCAACAAATAGCGGGGACATAAATCGGTACAATACCGACACTGAATACAAGCAGACTGTGTAGTTTTGGAGATCGTTCTCATAGACTGTTTTTTTATTCTGACAAGGTGATGAGATTCAGGTAACACAATATAAGCTTTTGCAGCTTTTTTTACCGGTTCGTTAAGATCTGCGATCAAGCCGCCCATCATCGGGCCGCCATCGATCACGCCGATATTACGAAAATCCCTGACACCGGCCAAAGTCAAGGCCTCAGCAACAGAAATGCCTACGGGAACCTTTACGGTCACCGGATGAGGAACCTGCCCGGTCACGGTAACATAAGTATCGGTCACGGGCTTTCCTTCATCAACGGCAGCGGCAACGTTGATCAATGTTTCCACATTGGTCACTACCGCACCGACCTGGATCGGTATGCCGCCCTGAGGAACCTGACGTCCTGTCGCCTCATAAAGTGTTACAGGCTCGTCACCGGCAGGATAAAAATCATCTAAAATAAATACTGATAAATTATCTTTATCGGCAACGGCTTCCTGCAGCAACGCCACAGCTTGCTTATGTTTCCCTTTGATGGCGACGATCCCTTCCTTGGCGCCGGTCTGGGCAACGGCAATTTCCAGACCACGGATGAGGTTCGCGGTTTGCATGGCCATCAGCTGCTGGTCAACACGAATCAGCGGCTCACATTCCGCACCATTTACCACAACTACTTCCGCATCAACATTCAGTTTTACGTGACTGGGAAAGCCTGCACCCCCGGCGCCGACAATCCCTGCATCTCTGATTTTTTCAATCACATTGGAAGCCATTTTTCATTACTCCTTTTATCGGAAAAGCCTAATCAATCAGCCTTATTCCGAGAAAAACTCCATTCGTTTTCGTCAATGATCCCCACAATCAAAAGATCAATGGGAACATTACTGTCATAACCGCCGGCTCTTCTTGCCGAGGAACCACCAACGGTAATAACCAGTTCTCCGATGCCGGCACCGATGATATCTGCGGCAATCTGGACTTTTCCGCCGTTATTCGCAGGATTTTCCAAATCGGAAGGGGTATCCAGAATTTGCACGACCATGAGCTTTGCACTTCTCAGTGATTCTTCTTTTCTGGTAGACCAGATGTTATCAATAACACGACCTATGCGCATGGCATTTTCCCCCTATCCAACATAATCATCTTGAGCATTGCGATCTTGAAGCATACTCCCAAGGGCAATCCCCAAAGGAGTAACCAACATCGGGTTGTCGGGCTTCACCACGGTGATACCAAGTTGTTTTTCCATAACGCCCTCCACGCCTTCAAAACAACAGGTACCGCCAACCAGATAGATCGTATCTACGGTATGCCCTTCAATGGATTTTTTTACGATGGAACCCATTTTTTCAAAGACCGGCCTTACGATGGGAAGCAATCCCTGATGCTCTGAGGAGTCTTTTTTCAGCTTTTCTGCTTCAAGAAAAGGAATTCCCTTCGCTCCCGCAATAACAAGACTTAAATGTGTGCCTCCCGAAGGTTCATCATCAACACTGACAACCTTGCCGTCTTTTAAAACTGCAATACCGGTGGTTCCTCCGCCAATATCCACAACAGCTCCATTTTCAATGTGAAGCACGTTGTTTGCAGCCGTAGGTTCATCCATCGTGTATTCCACTTGAAAACCACAGGCTTCGGCAACATATCGGATCGCACGGCAATCGCTGATATCGGTTCCCGGCGGATAGGCAATTCCCGCCAGCTCCAATTCTGCTCCGATATTCTTTTCGATTTTGGCTTTAAGCTTTTTCACGATTTGCATTGCGCCGTTATAATCTACCACCAATCCGTCTTTCACAACTTCGGCAAATTGCATGGCGCCGGCAACAGGGGTGCCGTCCTCATCCACAACCGCCAGAACAATATAGGCGGTACCGAGGTCAACACCGGTATATAATTTCTTTCCTTTTTCTGCCGGTACGGGCTTTCTGAAGGTTTTTTCATAGGCCTTGATAAGGTCATTTGCTGCTTGTAATTCTTTCATGTTGTTCCCCCGATCAGGCTCCGTATTTGTAAACCCCACCGAGAAGCTGAAGCATAAATACATAAATCAAACTGCTGAAACGGTTTACGGCTTTCAGGATATCATCCCGATCCGTAGAGCCATCCTCCCGATAAAATGCGTGAGCAGCAGCAAGCTCCAATTCTCTGGATTTCGCCCGCAAACGATTTAACTGCGCCATCATCTTTCCATGATGTGGTTCCGGCGTAAAATGGTTCACATTGTAGAATTTATTGGGGTAATGGGATCGCTCCCGGATCTCATTACTATCCCAACCGCAGATCACCATTGGTGAAAGCGGTTCCTCCATGACTTCGGCTCTCATGATACTGCGGGAATAGGTCAACAGCTCATTGAGATCACTTGAGAGGTCTTTAAAACCGGCAGTTTCCGTATCAATGACCAATTCCAGCAACATCGCTTCAAAAGAATCGAGCTGCCCACGAAAAGCAATGATCGGATGAACCTTCGGCACCAGTTGAGAACCGCGAAGATGAGTCATATGCTCCGGTTTGGAATGATCCGTATGGGATGTATCCATGTTCTGCGCGGTAGTATCTTTTTTATGCCGCGAGGCTTCTATGGGAGACTCCGTACTGCGCCGTGGCTGTACCGGTTGTACCGGCGCCACCGGTTGTGCTTGTGTAAAGGGTGATACCGAAGCCGCTTGGGCTGCCGGTTGCACCGGCCGAACAGGATTTATCGAAGATACCGGCGGCACAGATGCAACCATTTGCGATACCGGAGGCACGGATTGCACCGGAGGCACCGGCATCGGTGACGGTGCTTGCACCGGAGGTACCGTTACACGATAGCCTTGCTGCATCACACCGCTGTAATCCGGCTGGCCGCCATAATATTTCGGATCCGCCAAAGGCTGAGGCGAAGGCGAAAGCCGGGGATATGCCGGTGTTGGCGCGGAAACGTTATATCGTTTGTTTTCTGCGGCCAAAACACTTTCGGCAACACCGTCCCTTAGAATTTTGATTTTCCGTTCACTCAGAAACTGAGAGGCAGCCGGTGTCAACTTCATACCCGTAGGCAAGTCAAAGGAGGTAAAAGGAGATTTCTTGTAAATGTCTCTTAATTCTGCTTCTGTTATTACTTTCAACGTTCCACACCTCCTTCACAAACTCTTGAAGCAACTTTATACTTCAAAGTCGTGAGGCGATCTGGCAATGGCAACAACAGCATCTCTAAAAGCTTCGGTGGCGGCTTTACAGGCGCTTTGAGAACCTGTTAACAGACCACCGGCATAGTTGGTTTCCGTCGGCGGACCATACCAAAGCGGCATGGTAACATCGGCGGCTTTGATTGCGGCATCAACGCCAAAAACGGCTTCAATCGGCGGCGCAATAAGGTAAGCCAGAGGCTGACCTTCCGGAATACCGGCCATTTCCGAAAGATAACTGCCGGTTCTGGAAATTGTATGAGCGAAATAAACAACGGAATCGTCATCATTTGCAGAATAGAACCAGGCTTCTTCGGCCAGATATTGAATGGCGGCATTCAAACCGGCTTTTGTTTCCGCAGGATTAGGGCCTGCCAAAATACCGATAAATTCACCGGCCAGAGGCCCTGCGGCCCGCATGGCGTTGGGTGCGCCGGCATAAAGGGATTTTGCATATACAACGCGAACTTCGGCTTTTTTGGTTGCTTCATCGATCGCAGTATAAGCACAATCATCGATATCGCAGGTAAACATTGCGATACTCTGTTGATCGCCGGTCATTTTGAGCTCTTTTCTCAGATCCGGCGCGACATTGGGGATAAATTTGGTTGCTAAAACGTGAGGCTTCACAGGATCTAACAATGCCATATTTTATACCTCCTTCATTTATTACCTTTTTCAAAAACTAATGTCTTTACGACAACGGGGACAACGCGACCGCCCATAATGGGAGTTCCGATATCAATGTAATCCCCTTCGTCAACATCAATCTGGTCAACACAGACCAGTTCTATATGATGATTGGATACAATATCCAAGCACTGACCTAATGCTTTACCACAGTCGGCACCTACGACGACGATCAACACGCCGCGGTATCGCAGATAGCTCTGCATCCCTCGGTACAATCCTTCGGCAAGATCACGGATACAGGCGTAAGTAATTTCCGCAGGCGCATCAAAGGCAATGCCGAGAATTTTGTCGGGATCCTCGCTGTGAATGCGGTCAACGGTCTCACGAACCATTTCAGAAATCACTTCCGGCTCCCGAGGCATGTCATCCTTGGGAAAAGGAGTGAGAATCTGAACATTTTTCAGCGGTAAGGTTTCTTCATTTACATGAATCGTACTGCCGCTGATGTTCATAGAGTGAATCCCGGCACCGATCACCGTTGCCCGAATCGTTTCCAACGGCTTGGCAAGGGTCACACCGGCTTCGGCAAATTTTTTTCGGATCGCCCAGCCTAAAACAGGGCCGATGTCGCCGTACTGCGTCATTTCACTGATCGCTATCGGTTCAAAATCGCTGTAAACATAATCGGCCACACCTCCGGAGATCACAACCTGATAGACACTGTAATCGGATTTCAGAGGAGGTGTCATCAACAATTCATCCAGAAGTTCACCGGGACGGCGTTTCACGATAGATTCTACGCACAGATCCGCCATTTTTTCGGCAATAGAGATCAATTGCTTCTGTGTGGCTTTTTCGCCGGGTAAAAGCTCTATACCGAGGTCATTCAAGATTCTTTGGGCAGGCTCCGCAACATAAGTCACGGTATCTCTTCCTTTTTCCAATTCGACAAGATGCCCTCCGACATTGATGCAGGCAGCATCAATCACTCTTCCGCCGTCAAAAACACCGATATTTGCGGTACCGCCGCCGATATCAATATTGGCAAAAACTTTATGGTGTTCTTCGGAATAAGCTGCAGCGCCGCTGCCGCGGCCGGCAAGGATCGATTCCAAATTCACACCGGCAGTTGCAACAACGAAATCACCGGCATATTCCGAAACAGCTTCCAAAATATTGGCTGCATTTTCCTTTTTTGCCGTTTCCCCGGTAATAATCACAGCACCGGTTTCAACATCCCAGGGATTCATTCCTGCTCTCTTATATTCTTCTGCCAAAATACGAGCAATCTCATCGGCATCAATCAACAAATGATCGTCGATGGGTGTAAAATGAATATTGCTCCGATAAAGCACTTCCCTTTCGGAAATTTCCATATGGGGAATCACAGAGGCAGGAGCGGAATTCCGCACTGTCAGGCGACTGAGGACCAATTGGGTCGTGGTTGTTCCGATATCAATGCCGACGCTGATGAGCTTTTGTTCTGCTGAGCTAATGATGAACACCACCCTTCCCAAGTAATTTTTTCATTCGATCATTTCGTTGCTTCGTTCAGTTTTACGCCGGTCGCCTGATATTTCAGGATATCTTTAATCAAATCAACAAGCTGAGCCCCGGCTTCTACCGGAGGAGTACCGCCGGCATAAATATTGGAGATCAATGTTCTGTCGGATTCCACCGTTTCTTTGGTGGGTTTATAGATCAAATAGGCACTCATGCTGCTGGCCGTACCGAGACCGGGACGTTCACCGATCAGATTCAGCACGACATCACAGCCGATTTCCATACCGATATCATCCATGACACGAACTCGACCGTTCTTCACGAAGAAAGGCGTACCGACGGTAATGCCGGCGGATTTTAACCCTTGGACGAGAGGAGGCAGGATCTCCGGAATATTCGCTTCGATCGCTCTGGAGCTGAGCCCGTCGCTAACGACGATCTGTACCTGAACCTTACCGTCGCGGTAGGAGATCTCCTGCAGTTTTTTGCGGCCTTCATCGTTGAGTTGAGTCCCCCAATTCGGTTCTCTGAGGAAATCGTCCTTCGTTGCCGCTCGGGTCGTCACGGTTTCTAGATGATTCATTTTGAGAAAAGCATCGGGAACGTCGAGGAAAACGGCGTCCTGGGCAACGGCGTGGTCTGCCTGGAAACGGATCCATGTATCGGTACGCTGTCTCGTGCCGCAACGACCTAAGCCGATCCTGGCAGTGGTAACGGTTTTCATGGCTTCCACCGCCGCAAAGTTTTTCGCGTTGGTGATCGTCGGATGAGTGATATCGGGAAGCTCCACAACACCGTCGTCCGTACCGCGAGCGCCGGCGGCTACGGTATTGCCGCTGGCATCGGGAACATTTCCGGTTTTACGAAGCTCCGCGAGGACGGACTCCACGATCATTCTTTCCATATCGTTTTGATAGTTTGGCATGATTATTTCTCCTTCCCTTCTTATTTTTCAAAGATGGAGGGGTCACCGGCAATTTCTGTAAGACGACCATCTTCCATAAGCCCCATACTCTCCATCCATTTTTCAAATTCGGGGGTAGGACGCAGACCGAGAACTTCGCGAATCGAAGCATCGTCATGGAACGTCGTATCCTGGTAGTTTAACATAATATCGTCACCGCCGGGAACCCCCATAAAGTAGAAAGAGCCGGCCATGGCACAAAGCATGGTACCATTTTCCTGGTCATTCTGGTCACACTTCATATGGTTGGTATAACAAGGTGCAATCCCCATAGGTAAACCGTGAACTTTCCCCATAAACAAATCTTCGAGGTCGGCACGAACAACTTCTCGCCCATCGTAAATCGTTTCCGGTCCAATAAAGCCGGACACATTATTGACCATGAACGGATGGAAATGACGACCAAAACCATAGGTTCTGGCTTCCAGTGTCATTTCATCGATGCCTTCATCACCTTCCAGGGAAACTTCACTGCCCTGACCGGTTTCAAAATACATGAAATTCGGGCCAAGACTGTTGCCGCCCTGACGGCAGGCTTCCCTTGCGTTTTCCAGCAATTCCTTATCAATACCAAAGGCTTCATTTGTAGCCTGAGTACCGGAAATACTCTGGAAAAACACATCAATAGGAGCTCCTAACTCCTGGGCACGCATCTGCGTTGTTACATGAGCCAAAACGCAAGCCTGGGTAGGAATTTTCCATTCTTCCATGAACTCGTGAACGGTTTTCAACAGATACGCGGTATTTTCAGGATTATCTTCCACCGGATTGATCCCGATCACGGCATCACCGCAGCCGTAGGTAAAGCCCTCTTTCATGGAAGCCATAATCCCATTTACATCATCGGTAGTATGGTTGGGCTGATTTCTGTAGGAAATTCTGCCGGGAAGACCGATGGTGGTGTTGCAGCGAGCAGGCTGACGCACCTTTGCCGATGCAGCAACAAGGTCAAGATTGGACATCAATTTCGCAACGGCAGCAATCGCTTCACTGGTCATACCACGACCAAGACGCAATATTTCATCACCGCTATGAGAAAGGATGTACTCACGCAAAGCACCGATCGTGTAATCTTTAAATTCATGATAGATGTACTGATTCACATCATCATAGATCACACGAGTTACCTCATCCTTTTCGTAAGGAATGACCGGATTTTCATAGATGTCTTCCAAAGTCATGCGGCTTAAAACAAGTCTGGCGGCTACGCGTTCGGTCTGAGACTCGGCTGCAATGCCTTGCCAGGTATCGCCTGCCTTCACTTCATTGGCTTTGGCGAGAACCTCTGCCAGGGAGTGAAATTCGAATGTCCTGTTAAACATTTTTGCTTTCAGCTTCATTCTTTACTCTCCTTAACTTTATTAAAATTATATTTGAAATATTGAAAAATATAATTTTCGAACCATTCCGTTTTCTATTATCGCAGCCTTCAATCACGATAACGGATATCTTCCTTCAATTTCTCATCAATATATGCTTTTAGTTCCGGAATTCCCTCTCCCGTTTTTGCGGAGACACAAAAGATGTGATTCGGGTCTGAACAACAAACATTACGGATAATCCCCTTAGCTCGTTCAATATTTGCGCCTTCACCGTCAATTTTTGTCACAACACCTACTGAACGCCGAGGAAATGCCGTAGCAAAACCCGGCGGGAATTGAATATATTCGGTAGTAGCATCTTGCAAAAATAATACCAGATCCGCTTCCAGAGCCGTTGCAAACAGTGCACCTTTCATAAAAGGTGTGGCGGTATATTCACCGGGAGTATCAATCGCGTTGGTATCATACTCCATGCTTTGGGTTTTATCCTTTTTCATCGAAACCGGACCCTCATGATAAAGAGCCTTCATCAATGTGGTTTTACCTGCATCAACTGCACCGGCAAGCATGATCCGTTTTTTTTGTTTATCATTCTTTTTATATTCTTCTGCCTTCATCATATTGTTTGAACCACTCAACCTTTCGATTGATTTATAAAACATTCAAAGGGCCAATTTCACAGCATCAGGATTTCGTCAGCGGCGATGGTGCATAACCAAGAACCGTCTCAAAATATTCACTGATCGCCTTCATGGACGAAGTGACACTGGCAACATCCCCTGTAATGGTCAGAGCACCTGTAAAACGATCTAAAAAACCAATGCGAACCTCTCCGGCTTTGGTGGCAATATCTCCGGCGATAATTGCAGATTCACCGGGGGTAATAGTCAAAATTCCCACGGCACCGTCGTGGGGCACACCAAGCTTGTCATAAACATCATCAACAGGCTGGGCGATAACATGAAGCAGCGTAATCTGACGACCGGGAACGAATTCTTGAATAATACGCTGCTTCTCCCCATTATTACTATCAAACACCACGTTCCCACCTTCTTCTCATAAGCACTACCTTTGTTATATTAAGTCATATTCAACTTAATTAAGTTATTTATGACTTAATATCGCCGTCCATAAATCCGTCAAACCAGGCAATCAGATGCTTCCGATCGTTGAACCAATAATCGGGAGCACCCGCCAAAACAACTTCTGGTGATTGCCATCCCCAGGTTACCCCTAAGCACAGATCGATACCAACATCGGCTGCTTCCACCATATCGCCTTTGGTATCTCCGATAAATATCGTGCGTTCTCCGGGATACTGCGACATGATTTTTGTCAATTTCACTTCTTTGCTGGGTTCCTTGTCGGCACCAAGGACATCCCTTACCGAGGTAATATCGAATTCTCCAAGACGGTGTTCCACGGTGGCGGAAACATTCGAAGTGATAATGTACACCGGATACGCTTCACTGACTTTTTTCAACAGTTGAAAAATTTCGGGAAATGGTTTCGTGAGAAAGCGACCGTCGTTTTTGATACTCGCATAAATCTCCATGATTTTATCGATATCAGCCAACGACACTCCGCGGCGGTGAAGCTCATCATAGAAATTGCCTTCCGAGAGCTTGGCCATATCCGCTTCGGTTTTTACGGCATCTACACCGATTTTTTGACAGGCTTCGGAAAAGTACTTTGTCTCCGCAGCAAGAGAATCTACCATTACCCCGTCATAGTCAAAAAAAACCAATGCCATTTTACATAAACTCCTTCAAGCCGAAATTTGACCTATTTTCATTTTTTATCCTAACATTATAATAATATAAAACGCCTCGTTTGTCAATGCTTTTTTTAAAAAAATACCAGCTTAAACGGCAAATATGGATATATTTTATATCCTGATTCCCGCCGTGAAAGCGATCGGCTGCCGCCACCGAAAAAATCAAATTATATTACCGCATTCACTATGAAAAAACAAATTATTTCACAACAAAACAGCCAATATCGCTACACCCGGGGCACAAAAAACAGATAAAGATTTTCCACATAAAATCGTTTTCTCAGAGCCAAAATAATAGAGCCGAAGGCGGGACTTCCCTTCGGCTCCAAATACAACACACTATGAAATTGTCAAGTTATTTAATGTCAAGTTATTTAATAAAGCTGTTAATCGCATCAAGACCTTCGCCTACAGCATGATAATAGATGACCAGATCACCGTTGTTATCAAGCTCATAGCGAGATTCTTCCAGCAAACCATTTTTTTCTGCGGTCATGATCGCGGCATCGATCTTACCGACCGTACACATTCTGTAAGAACCATATTCGCCTTTAATTGCTTCATAAACATCCACAGGAGAAGCTTCTTTTACCGTAGTAAAATACTTAAGAATCGCATAATTCAAAGGTTTCATAAGATCAGTCCTCCTCTTTCTTAAAGAGATCCAAAGGATTCATAGCGATGAGCCAGATACCGAATACGATAACGACAGCCATAACCCACTGGATGGGGGAGAGTCCCCAACCGGATTCGCCGCCGATAACACCCATCAGGATCCAGCAGCAAAGCGGTACCCAGAAGGAGTACATCGCATTACAGGTCATACCGAGGGCAGCACCGCACATGGAATTCCCTTTGTACCAGAGCATGAAAGATACGCCGCAGCTGAGACCGGAGAAAGCGAACCAGATAACGGAGCTATCGGTAAAGGCGGAACCGAGGAGACTGAGACCTTCGCCGATACCGTTGCCGCCAAAGGCCATACCGATCAAAGAGAGGACAGGAACCATGATAATGATATTGGAAAGACCGGAGGTGATTTCACGAATCGTGATACCGATCTGGCTATCCATCATACATACACCGTAACCGCCGATAGCACCTTCAAAGCCCCAACCCAAAGCGGCGATGAAAGCAATCAGCATACCGATAAACTTAGTCATATCAACGGCATCAAAGGTCGTACCGCTGAGAACGCAGCCTGCGAGGAAGCAGATGATGATACCGCAAATCATACGGAAGTTCAATTCTTGTTTCAGGAAAATTCTCCCGATCAATGCTCCGCAGGGAGCACACAACGCCGAAATCGCCGCGGCGATCGGACCGGCCATGGATAAGGCGATAACGTAAGCCGTGTTCGCGATCGGGCCGCCGGCCAATGCCGCAAGGAACATCATAAGACCGGGCTTCGATTTGAAACAACGGAAAACATCACCCAGGCAACCGCGAACCGCAGATAAGATCAGCATCCAGATCCCGGCCAGCGTATCGTTGACCGCACAGCCGACAGCACCGAGAACATAAGTAATAACAAATGCGGAGAGAGCGACGTCAGCCCCGTACCATTCCCCCCAGATACCAACAGCCATACCCTTGGTAAGAAATGCGGAGTAGAAACCGTACAGTATACCGGAAATAATGGCAATAATGATACCTCTTCTCAGGTAGGCCGTTTTGTGAGATTTGTACTTCTGCTTTGCAAGACTTTGAGAATTAACACCCATAATAAATCCCTTCTTCCTTCATGAAATTTAAAAATGCATACCCGGGCAAAAATTTACCCGTAGTCCCTGTATGTTTCTATTATACGTTACTCCGGCAAATTAATCAAGATATTTTTCAAAAAATTTAATTATTTTTTTTATTAGGATAAAAAAATCTGTTAAATTCCATTTTTTTGCGCCGAAAAAGTCATTTTCGACTCAACCTTTCCGGGGCAAAAACAGCTACGCCAATCAAAAAAATACAACAAATTCCTACCACCAAAAAAGCATATTGAACAATGCCCTCGGCACGGAAATAAATAAACCCGGAAACGATCACGCCGATAAAATAGAGGAAGGCTCTTCCCCAACGCTCCAAAAATGACACCGAGGCTCTCTCCTCTTTTTTCTCCGCGGCAAGATCGATCTCGGCAGGAATGTATTCCGTCACCATTTTAAAATAGTCGATCCATTCCTCCCGCTTGACCGTATACATGATCAGCTGTTCCCCGGAACGGGTTTTGATCAACAGAGCGGCTTTGCCCCGATATTGGGTATCGGTAACGCAGCGCAGCAATTCCACCGGAATTTCCAGCTTAAAATTTCCGCAGCGAATCGCGTGCTCCGAATTGCCGAAAAGAAGATAGTTTTTTGTGAGGACGGCGGTCCCCTCCCGCAGTTCCTCCGGTGCCTCGGGAGAAGCGGAAAAACCGCAATAACCGACAGCGATCACAAATTCATCGTTTAAATAATACTCCTGCTGTTGCGTGGCGTCATAACGGGCCTGCTTCGATACTTGTCTGTTCTGATGTCTTATCTTCGGCTTACGCCCGGAAGCAACGTCAGCCGCATTCCCGGTCGACGACGTTTTCTTTTCCCAGGGACGCTCCTTGCCCAGAGGATTCCCGCACTTACTGCAAACATCAGCTTTTTCTTCCGGTTGATTTCCACAATTCGGACATACACCCATGCAAATTCTCCTTATAGCAGTCTATTCCCCGTCAGAAAAGAATAGACTTCAACGCAAATACAATAACGGCAACACTGATAACGAAAAAGCATATCAAAAAAATCAAAATCGGCTTAAACGTCTTTTCAAAGTTTTCCTCTTCAAATTCTTTCCCAAAGGTCATGGGATCTTTGCGAATATCATACCCGCTTCGCTTGATCAATCCTTTTTCATCATATTCGATCTCATCGGAGGCCACTTCCTCCGCTTCCGGCATTTCCCAAAAACCGGAGCCGTCCTTCCGCTTCATGTTCTTTATCTTCTCTTTGAAAGACATATACGAACCTCCCTTCCGTCAAGGCTCAAATCGGTCAACAACAAAAGCTGACATCACTGCTATTATAAAGCATTACAGAAGTAATTGCAACAAATTTTCCCACTTTCCGCAACAAAGGACCCCGAAAATCGGGGTCCTCTATTATGGAAACAATGAGTTATCAAATTATTTTTCCCATTCGTATTCAGGCCAAACAGCATCACCCTTGCAAAGGCCGGGGAACTGTTTGCGAACTCTTTCATCGATTTCTGCGGTGAAAGCAGCAGGATTTTTGCCCTGCATATTCTTTTTGAGCCAATCATAGCAACGAGCTTCCAAATCACGGCCATCCCACTGGGTACGGAAATCCCTGGAACCCAGATTTGTAAGATATGCAATGTTTTTCATATTCATCATTGTATGCATTTCTTCCATATAGAGACCACCGGGACCGATCTTATCGATCAGTTCCATAGATTCTTCAAAGTCGGCTTTATCGTAAGGGATCCCCTGCTTCATGGATTTCAGACTCATGGCAACCTCGTTGTCGATCACGGCTTTGGCAAAGTCAAATGTGGTCAGGCTGTCCAAAAGGCCGCCCATATTCAAGAGGGAAGCACCGGCACAAACAGCACCGGTCGTATTGAAGGCAACTTCATAACCATTTTGCGCATCATTGCAATGCGAGTTGGTAAGACCAATATAACCGCCGGAAGGAACGTTATAGAATTCCGCCATTTCCGTATGAGCCATGGAAAGCATACCGGTTTCAATAGCACCGGGAGTATAAGCACCGGTACGAAGATCCGCTACTGTGGGAAGATATGCATAAATGATCGGCATACCGTTGCGGATCATCTGATAGTAGCAGTTGATCGCCAGGAATTCCGCATTACCAAGCACAAGAGTGCCCATTCTGCTCATGGGAGTTGTCATCCCGGCATTGGATACCGGAGCAGTGGTGTAAACAGGAAGCCCTTCTTTTGCCAGCCAGGTAACGGTTTCCGTCGATTCCACATCCATTTCCAAGGGATCAATCACCGGGCAATAATGGTGATTAATAAAGGGTCTTTCCATATAGGCTTCTTTCGAACCGGCAATGGTATAACCAAGTTCAAGAACTTTCTGCAATTCAGAAAATCTCGGCGTGTTGCTGCGAACAGGTTTTTTGCAATTTTTCAATGCAGCATAAAAACGATACAGAGAGAGATCACCATCGGGAGCATCATCTGCCAAAGTAGAAATGGAAAATACATTAAAGCCGGGCAGCTGATTGATCAAACGAGCAATATTTGCAATATCATCTGAAGTGGCACGGCGGTGTTCTCTGGTTTTAGGATCGATCACAAAAGGTGCAGAGCTGGCTGTTACAACACAGGGGCCCTGTTCGGGAATGGTAATATCAAATTCCGGATCCTGCGCAGTAAACGTATAGGAACTGGGGAACATTTTGATATACTTTTCAATTACCTGATGAGGGATCTTTACGCGTCCGTCGTCATTAACGACACAGCCATGTTCTTTAAAGATTTCTCTGGCGCATTCGGCTTTCACCAGTAAACCCGTGTTTTCAAGAACTTCCATGGACGCTTCGTGAACCATTTGTCTTTGTTCTTCTGTGAGAAATTTAGAATACTGAGTAAACATCTAAATACACTCCTCTCCATAAAAGGTGTAAATTTATATAACAGCCGAAGCTGTCTATATCCACTTCTCTCATGAAGCTTATTTTACACCAATTTTTGCATATAGTCAAACAAATAACGGTATTTTAGGGCAAATAATTTTTCCATCATAGAAAAAAGACAAGAAATTAAAACAAAACTTTTCAATCAAAACCGTGCGACCAGTTTTCTCAGCTGCTTACTGTGCGTATCTACGAAGCGAATCATCTTTACCGTATGGGCAAGATAGTAGAAATATTCAAACTCGTTGAGATTTTCAAAGTCCGCATAGTAGCAGGTGCACCAGTTCACCAAGTAGAGGCAGGAGGCCAACATCATATAAGGAAAGGCTTCTTTTTCGGCATCGGTAAGAGAAGGCATGGTGCCCTCTTCCTTCAGGAACCGCGTATAGCCGTCAAGGAAGAAGCCGGCCCGATCCAACCAAATGGTACCATCGGTATGTGCTTCCCAGGAGGAGCAGGTATACATGATGGCATAACAAACGTCAAACAGGCGATAATCCAATTTGGCCCAGTCAAAGTCAAAAATGCCCACACATTTGCCGTGATCCCATTTTACATTCCCCGGGTGCGCATCGCAGTGGCAAACACACATCGGCATTTCCGCCAAAAGCTGAGGAGTGATTTTTTCTTTTACTTTCAAACAATACTGGATCATATCCTCGCGAATATCCCTAAAGAGCATATCGAAGCGATCCGTAGGAGATATCCCGGGGAGCTTATTACATTCCACAAAATAAGAAGGCAATTGATCCATCATATCCATGATTTTTGCTTCGGCCTTTTCTCCGGGATTGAAGCCGTTTACCGAATTGTGGAATTTTGCCACGATCCTGGCAAAGTCCCGATCCTCTTCCGGCGACAGCTTCGTATTGATCCAATCGTAGTCGTCATTACCCGGCAAATACGTATAGAGTGCAAAATAGCGGTGGATACGCTGGCCTTCCTTTTCCTCCTCCAGCTGGACGAAGGATTTTCCGTCAATGGTACGGATCACCGTAGAGATCTCATCCATACCGTGGGCTGCGGAGTATTCCACCAGAGCATGCTCCACCTCGATATCGGCCGCGGTGATATCGCGTTTGTACTTACGCACAAAATAATCATGCAGCTCACCATTTTCATCACGAACAACAACGCCGAAAGCACGATTCGTATAACCGCCGAAGATCTCACAGGCATCTACGATCTCACCAAGGTGATAGTAATGAGCCATCAAATGATTCAGCTGACTTCTGGACATCGCCATCTGAGAAGTCTCATACATTTCGCTGACAATGTTTTTCAACACAACAAATTTCGAGCGCATCGCGCCAAAATCATCGGCATTGACCTCCCTGAGTCTTAATTTACCTTCGAAGTTCATAAAGGTCCCTCCTTTACGCAAAGGTTTTGAAATCTTTTTGCAAAGCATTCCCATCACCCCAAAAAGAAATCAAAATTCGCATCGCTTTTGTTTATATTATAATACATTTCCGTCAAGAAATAAAGCAAAATTTTCCATAATCGGAAATGATTTTCCGTGTTGCGCCGAATATTAGTTTAGTACAAAAACGAATATAATGAAGCCGACGGGGTTTTTCAAAAAAGTATTTCAAAAAATTTCAATGTAAACCGGCAAAAAAATCCAATTCGTTCAAAATATCACGCAACAAAATTGTTATTTTCCTTGAAATAATTATTCTTTCTGGTATAATATATGTGGTACAATTTTCACCGAATACAACTGAGGAAACAAAAGGAGAGTTTCAACATGGCTGAAATCAAATGCGTAGGTACAAAAAACGGAGAAAAGGAAAAGATTCTGGAAATGGCGTCACATATGTTCGACGGTCCGACTTGCTCGACGATTACATCGATCACACATATGCCGGGCGGTCTTACCAACAGAAACTTTAAAGTGGAATTTGAGGATGGGAAAAAATATGCTTTTCGCATCGCGGGGGAAGGTACTGCCGAATACCTCAACCGCCCCAGTGAACGTGATGCCGTAGCAAAGGCACAAATCCTTGGAATCAGCCCGGCCTTTTACTGGTACGACGAATCCACAGGAACCAATATTTGCGGATTCGCAGAAGGCACCACAATGAATGCCAATGACTTCTACACAAGAAAAGAAGTTGCAGAGCATGCCGCTCCGATCCTGCGCAAAATCCACACCAGCGGATTGAAAGAAATCAATACTTTTGATCCCTTTGCAGAGCGCAAAGGCTACTATGAATATTTAAAAAATAACAACTGGACAAAATTTTATGAAGAATTAAAGGTGATCGACCCGATCTATCAGGAAATTGAAAAATCCTTTGCAGAAAAACCCTTCCCGGTAGTATTCAGTCATAACGACTGTCTTGCCGCAAACTTCTTATTTGATGAACCCAACGACACCATGAGCATTATCGACTGGGAATACTGCGGCATGAACTATTACTTCTTCGATCTTGCCGCCTTGATCAGCGAAAACGATATGGAAGAGGATATGGAAGAGATCACGATCCGTGCCTATTTCGGCGGCGAGCCAACCGAGCAGCAACGCGCCGAAGTCCTTATTGGAAAATTCCTCATGGATGGTCTGTGGATCCCCTGGGCTCTCGTACAAAGCGTTACCAAAGTAGATGAACGCGATATGTACTGGGATTGGGGCTATGTTCGAGTGAAAAGATGCTTCAAACATATGGCAAACCCCAATTGGGATAAATACCTTAAGATGATGACGGCAGACAGATAAAACATCATATCCATATCTGGTAAAAACAGGAGCTCCTTTCACAGCTCCTGTTTTCTTTTGAATAAAACCGGTGCACCTTTGGTAAACATACCAAGGTGCACCGGAATCCGTTTATAAACTTTTCGGATCAACAAAAATTATCTTCTTGCTAATTCTTCATTTTTATCCGCTTCTGCTTCTAAGAGCATATCATGTAAAGCTTTCCGTGTATCTTCGGGAAGAGGCATTTTAGGCTTGCCATTTTCGATCATATCGATTGCTTTCGCATAAGAACGTTCCACGATATCTTTGCCACCCTGGGCCATCCAACCGTCAAAGTTATTTCTATCGATAATATTCGAAGGCTGCGACAAGTTTTTGAAATTCTGGAAGGTATGCATATGGGAAATAAATTCACCGCCGGGGCCAACTTCGCTAATGATATCAACTGCAAGATGTTCATCATCAACGGGAACACCTTCGCAAGTTTTAAGGATCATCTTCATGAATTCATCTTCCATAACGAGCTGAGCATAATCCCAAGTAATACCGTTTTCGAGCATACCGATACCGTAAATCATATTGGCACCTGCCAATGCGGGTACGATAGCGGTCAGAGTTGCTTCGTGAGCGGCCTGAGCATCAACGCATTTGGAATCGCACTACCCACCGGCAACCCAACTGGGAACCTTGTAGAACTGGGCCAATTTGGCAACAAAGGCAGAAATCAATGCCAATTCAGGAGAACCGACACAAGATACGGTAGTTCTGAGATCCATCATTGCAGTGGAAGAGCCATAAACCATCGGAACACCGCGTTTCAATGCCTGACCAAGGACGAACATACTGAGAACTTCCGCATTATGTGTTACCATCGTACCGGCAAGATGAACGCAAGTTGTACCGCCGGCAAGCCCCATCGGGTTGATTTTTACAGGCATACCGGTCTTGGTAGCAAGAATCAATGCATCGGTAGCACCGGCAGACTGAACCAAAGGACTGATCGGGTCAGTAGAAGTACCGAACCAGGGTCTTTCTCTGAATTTATCTTCACCACCGGCAACAATGCCGCCCATTTTAATGGCGTACTTAACATTTTGAGGGTCATGCATACCAATGTATGCAGGCTTGGTGCTGTTGTTAAGGAATGCTTCCAATACATACAGCTGACCAACATGGGGATTCACTTCTTTCGGAACGATGTTACGTTCAAAAAGAACAATCGAATCCAGATTATCGATCATGGTCACAGAATTCCAAAGGTCATCCATGTTGGGAGCACGACGTTCCCGTGTATACGGATCGATAACATTCACGGCTTCCCCAAAGTTTACAAAACCGGTGCGGCCGGCTTCGCAGTACCAGTCATTTTTGGGATCTCTGGCATAAGCGCGATAGTTGGGGGGTGTGGTGTTGATTGCATCTTCAACAAGCCATGCAGGAATTTTTACGATATGGGTTTCTTCATTGACCGTACATCCGATGCCTGCAAAAATTTCACGTGCTTCTTTACTTTCGACTTTGATACCAACGTTCCAAAGAACATCCAATGTCGCCAGATGGACTTCAAAAAGTTCATCATCGGTAAACATGTTCAAGCCGAGAGCGGGATACTTTGCTGTGTTCGTTAATAAACCTCTAGCCAATAGTAACACCTCCATATTTTTTTACGGTGTGAATCACCTCATAAAATATCACACCTTACGATGCTATTATACAACAAGATTTTGAATTTTTCAATAAATCACAGGCTAAAAATTACACAAAAACACAATGATGACAATATTTTAAACATCAATTTTGCGATTTCTTTTTACTGCCGCAGTATTTTCGGATCAGACGACTGGCTTTACTCTGGCTGATCTTCAACACTCGGGCAACCTCATAAGAACTGCCGTATTCTTCATAGGTGCGGCAAATGATTGCCCGTTCAACATCGGCTACAGCCCTATCCAAAGAGCCCTTGTCAGCATTGGCACTTTGCTCCGCAACGATTTGAAAGCGAATGCGATCCGGAAGATGATAAACATCGATGAGATCCTCGGGGCACATAACAACCAGCCGTTCTATCGTGTTATCCATTTCCCGCAAATTCCCCGGCCAGGCATACTGAACCAAAACATCCAACGCATCATCGGTAATGCGGCGATGAAGGTCGTAACGGCGATTATACCGTTCCACAAGGAAGTGGATCAACGGCAGAATATCCACCGTCCGCTCCCGAACCGGCGGAATCATCACTTCAAACACACCCATCAAATAGTAAAGATCTTCACGAAATTGTCCTTCGGCAATAAGCTTATGAAGATCCTGATCTGTAGCAACAATAATACGACACTCTACCGGCAGACCTTTCCTGCCGCCCACCGGATGATAGCTGCGTTCATGAAGCGTATAAAGCAATCGTGTCTGAATAAAACCGGGCAACGCGTCGATTTCATCTAAAAATAAGGTGCCCTTTCCCGCCATCGCCAGAATTCCCGGTTTTTCCAATTCTCCATTGCTGCCGGCATTACCAAAAAGCTCCATTTCTAATAAATCTCCGGGCATCGCCGCACAGTTTAAAGAAGCAAAAGCACCGTTACGGCGAGAGCTGTTGCGATGGATATACTGAGCCAACATCACTTTTCCCGAGCCGCTTTCCCCGGAAATCAATACGGTGCTGTCAATACGGGCTAATTTTGCAGCAAGGCTCAGCACATGAGCCATGCTGCTGCTTTTTGTTACCAGCAAAGTATCGCCATCGTCCACAACATCTTTTTTTTGTTCCCGAAGAAAAATCACATAAAAAGAAATTCTCTGGTCATGATCTTCCACCGGAAATGCCGACACATACAAGAAATGTCCGCCGGTCATTTCTTTGGAAAAGGAGATAACTTCATGGCGTCCTTGGGCCATCTCTACCACTGAGGGGTAGCCAAAAACATCGGCTTCCTTTTTATCCAGAGGAGAAGCTCCGGGCGTAGCGAAAGCCGACGCAACCTCATTAAGATATAATATTAAGCCATCTCGATTTGTAATACAAATACCGACGGCGGCCGTAGCCGCCATAGGCGCCAAAAGGGATAGCATACTTTCAGTTTTCATTTGCGCACTCCGTTAACCGCTGAAACTTCCGTTGCTTAAAATAGCCGATTTCAAATCCCTTTGCCATAGTAAGACCGTGTTCAAAATCAGCGGCAATATCACCGGCAAAATGAGCATCCGAGCCAATGATAAGCCGATGCCCCCCAGCTTTGGCATAGAGATCAAGAATTTCTTTTCCCGGAGCCGTTTCATCACACCCCTTGCGCAGCGGTGAGGTATTGATTTCGAGAATGCCGCCGTTAGCCAAAAGAGCCTTAAGGATGGCATCAAAAAGCTCCGGCTCTTCTGCTTCGGTTTTCAAATAACGCTTCGGATAATCAAAGTGACCCAGTACATCAAAACCGCCAAGCTTTGCCACCGCAAGAAGATCTTCATAATACCGCCGATAAATCCGAGGAACAGCATATGTAAAAATATCCGCACCGTGATTCCCGGTCCAATGAAGCCCCAGCGGCAAAATCACATAATGCACGCTGGCAATGACCATATCGTATTCATCTGCAGCCAACACTGTTTCATATTCTTTGGGATAAACATGAGGCTCACCCACCTCAATTCCTTTCAAAATTTCCAGAGAAGCACCATAACGATCACGCATCGTCTCGATCATACGCTTGTATTTTTCCGGATCAAAGGGAATGGAATCATCATAATGGGGGTCAAAATCCACGTGTTCCGTAAAGCAAATCCGCGTTAATCCTTTTTCAATGGCACCACGGCACATTTCATCCATATAAGAAACAGCATCACCGGAAAAATCCAGCGAGTGACTGTGACAATCTGTTTTTAAGATCATAAAAAACGCCTCTTTCTTTTTCATTATATTATATACTTCTCTTTCGGATTAATCAAGTCAAATATGACTTATGTCAAAATTCATTTTTCGGCATAATATAAGAAAGAAGCGAAGAAAGGAGAGTACGATGAATTTTTATCCCGAATGCGATTTTGAAGATCGCGCAACCAAAATAAAGATCGTTGCCCCCTTAGCCATGGCTTACGTTCCCATGCAAAAGTTCACGAACCTCTACAGCGCCGAAGAAGGTCTCTCCCGAGGAACGATCTTTAAAGATCTGGATCTTCCCTTTAAAGGAGGTAGTTGCAAATGAGCGAAAGAGAACGACTGCTGCAGGAATACCGAGCCATGTGCTTTGGCGTTCAGGATATCAAGCTGTTTCTTGATACCCACCCCTTTCACAGCGAGGCTCTTGGGGCATTTTCCCACTACTGTCGCGCCGCCAATATTTTAAAAAAGGAATATGAGACCAAATTTGGTCCTCTCACTGCCTGCGCGGCACCGCAAAGCAACTGTTGGCAATGGATCGAAGGCCCCTGGCCCTGGGAATATGAAGGAGGAAAATAATCTGTGTGGCAATATGAAAAAACTCTGCAATACCCCGTAAAAATCAAGAATCCCGATCCCAAAGCCGCCAGCATCATCATATCACAATTGGGCGGTCCTCACGGCGAACTTGGAGCAGCCATGCGCTATTTGAATCAACGCTATTCCATGCCCTATAATGCAGTGCAGGCGGCCCTTACCGATATCGGCAGTGAAGAGCTGAACCATCTGGAGATGATCGGCGCCATCATTCACCAGCTCACCCGGAATCTCACCGTAGAAGAGATTAAGGCCGGCGGCTTTGATACCTATTTTGTCGATCACACTACCGGCGTGTATCCCACCGCAGCTTCGGGATATCCCTTCAGTACATCGGAACTGGCCGTCACCGGAGATCCCATTGCAGACCTCAACGAAGACATGGCGGCAGAACAAAAAGCACGACTCACTTATGATAACATCCTGCGGCTTGTCGATGATCCCGACGTAAAAGATGTAATCCGCTTTTTAAGAGCGAGAGAAATCGTTCACTTTCAACGTTTTGGAGAAAGCCTGCAAATCGTCACCGATAACTTGGACAAAAAAAATTTCTACGCCTGCAATCCGGCTTTCGATTAAGAAAAAAGGCAGCTGCAAACAAAAATTTTGCAGCTGCCTTTTTCCTTTTTATAGTTCACGAAGAACTAAAAAAGTATCGCCATTGCTGTTTCCCGGTACAATGCGAAGAACCTTCGGGTGATTTTTATAAGACAAAACCAGTTTTTTCAAAACCGTTCCGCCATGGTATCCATGAATCACGCGAATCCGATAAACACCGCTTCCCGCTTTACGCAGTGCACTGTCCAATGCCCGCTTCGCGGTTTCCTCCTGAAAACCGTGAAGATCCACCGTAATAATACCACCGCCTTGAAATGCCATATATCATCACCTTCCGTTTCTTTTTTATTATAATTTATAATATCACAAATATTATTCCCAACAAACCATAATATCATGATCATTTTATGAAAACTTGGGGTATTTTGCAATATATATAAAAAGCGGAAACACAGCGTTTCCGGTGTATTTCCGCTTTTTTCTTTAAAAAGTAAGCCGCATCTGATGCCAGGGAACACCCCCATGGCTTGATACCGATAAACCTTCATCAACAAAACCAAATTTTGCGTAATATGCCAGCAGCGATTCTTTACAGGTTAAAACAAGACCTTTTCGTCCTTCTGCCCGAGCCGATTGGATCATTGCCTTAATTAAATAGGCAGCCAAGCCACGACCTCTATAATCAGGCAGTGTATTTACACCAAAAATCATCTGCCAGTCACCGTCCACATCATGAAGAGCTGCATTTTCGTACATTTCATCGGCAAGATCCTTCCGGTTCGTCGCCATGCCGTCAATAAATGCGACCAGTTTATCGCCATCAAAAAGCAGCCAAAAATAATCGGCATAATAGCATAAACGTTGAGCAAACTCCTTTTTCGTTGCCGCCTCCGCCGCGGGGAAACAAAGAGCCTCCACCGCAGCAATAGCATCAAGATCATCAAACGTTGCCTTTTTCAATATCAAATCTTTCACTGTCCCGTTCATCCTGCCATCACCTTCACATAAAATTTTCTTTGTCTTGGCCCATCAAACTCAGCAAAGTAGATCCCCTGCCATATCCCAAGAACAAGGCTCCCCTTTTCCACCAAAACAGTTTCCGAAACACCGACAAGGCTACTGCGGAGATGCGCAAAGCTGTTACCTTCACGATGACGGTATTCTTTGCGGTCCGGGAAATAAGTATTGAAGGAAAATACCAGATCCTTCACAACATCAGGATCTGCATTTTCATTAATCGTAATCGCAGCAGTTGTATGAGGACAGTATATAATGCAAATGCCTTCTTTGATACCGCTTTTTTTCAAGGCTTCCTTCACTTGGCCAGTGATATCATAAAACCCTTCCCGCTCTGTAGATAAACTATACTGATAGATCATATGAATCCATTCCTTTCTACGATCATTTTACCAGATCTTTAAGGAACATGGCAAGGGCTTTTCATTCTCACTCATCTTATTTGCTTATTTTTGAAAAAAATCAATACAATCCTTTGCCATCTGTTCCGTATTTTCCCATTGAATATTGTGACCAATGCCATCATACGCAATAAATTCAGCAAAAGGAACATATTCTTTTAATTCGTCCTGAAGATCTTCGTTAAAGAATCCATCTCCAGTCCCCCAAAGAATCAACGTAGGAATGGAATCATCCATAAATTCATAAAAAGGAGTAAGATCCGAAAAACTTGCACCTCCGGCGATACATTCCCAGTTTGCACCGGTAAGAGCTTGGGACTCATCCATCTCATACTTTAAAAATTCCTCATCAACAGGAGCTTCACAATAGTACCATTCATCCATAAATTCATCATCCGGATGTCCGTCTTGTCCGATGGAAATACCGTACTCATAATAATACGTACCTAAAACTGTGCCACCGCTAACAGGAGTTGTTGATTCCCAAACAACATGATTGCATTTTTCAGGATAAAAAAGCTCAAAGGTCTGAGCAGTCATACTTCCTAAAGAGTGACCTATAATATCTGCCTTTTCTATACCTATTGCATCCATAAAAGCGGCAATATCTGCGGCATGATCTGCAGTAGTATAAAAACCGGTATCCGGCTTATCACTTTCACCATGCCCTCTAAGATCAGGCATATAAATATGATATCCTGCTTCAGCAAAATAAGGAGCAATTAAAGACCAGCTTCGGCTGTTGTCTGTCATCCCATGAATCAGAACAAGAGGATCACCCTCAGCTTTTCCCATTTCTACATAAGCCATCGTTATCCCCGTAGAAAGCTCAATCTTCTGCCGATAATCATTCCAATCCGCTTGAGAAATCTCCATAGACAGTGCCGGAGAACTCCCCGATTCATTGGAACTACTATTTTCGCCGCTACAAGCTGCACTAAAGAAAATACAGCACAAGGAAAACAACAATACCAACAATTTTTTTTGCGTTTTTTTCATAATACCTTCCTCCTCAAAATGAATTAATTTGATAAATTCATTTTAAACCTTAAGGCATACATGAAAGTCAAGCAAAAATTTAAATAATCGGCAAAAAAATTTCCATCAGCCACCAATTAGGATCTTTTGTGCTCCAACAATCAATTACAGAACGCTCCAGCAAATCACCACGAAGCTGAAATCGATGTTCAGCTGCCCATTGCTTCATCCGCCCAACCGTCTCGTCTATCCCTGCAAAATCACCACAATGATACGTTGTTACCGCAGCGTAGCCACCAATTTCCCAGGTTTCCAAGGAAAGATCTTTATAAACTTGATTTACGATTCCAAGCTGGATGTCTTCCCATTTCATACGGTTTCCATCCGGATAATATAAGTATAATGCACCCAGAGTATAAATATCATCCCTCGGCATACAAGAACAGATCGTTGTATTGATCAACAAATTATCATATGTACGCTCAGGAAAATCCGAAGGACGTACCGAATATAAAGTCTGCTCAGGAAGGAATTTCACCGTAATAGGCACAGACTCCATCGACATAACTTGTTTCGTTTCCAGGATTAATTCCAACCAGGAAGCAATGGAATTTCTTTTCAAATATAGCTTTTGAAGCAAATCATCATATTCTGAAATTTTGCTGTTAAAGCTCTGTTGCAAACAATCAAGGTCGCCTCGTTCTAACATTAAACGAATTTCCTTTAACGAAAAACCCAACATCTGATAATAGTACAAAATCGGTATTTCCAAAATCGTATTCGTGCTGTAATAGCGATAACCGGTTTGTTCGTCAACAAAATACGGCCGAATTAACCCAATCTCATCGTAATAACGAAGCTTAGATGATTTGATGTTACAAATCTTACTGATCTCGCCAATTGTATAAAGCTTTTCCTCTACCATAATATCCCCTCCGTTATCCAATATAACAAAGTTCCACATAAAAAACAAGACCTCCGCATTTTGCGGAGGCAAATCGAAGAAAAGGAACCCCTTTGGCGGGGACCGTCCGACACGGACGATACAAAGTAGTAGGGTTCAGAGGATAAGATCAAAGTAATAAAAAAACAACACAAAACAGAAACTGTTTTGTGCGGCATTCTCAAAACGTTTGCAATCAGTGCATACATCAAAGCAAGTATCCTGGCTAGCTTCATCATAGTTTTTCCGCCTTCTCAGTTTCCCAATGGCATAAAGGAAAAACACTCAGCATTACAGTGGCCGTTTCCGCCGGGGAATCACACCCCAATTCCATAACTTTGACCTTATTCAATTTGGCAACAAGCCCTATAGAGAATATACCATAAAGCAACCGAAAAGTCAACGTTTAATTTTTTGTCATTAAAATTCATTTATCATGCATAAGCAATGTCCCCGGATAATAATAGCTAAGAATCTCTTGAAAAGAATATCCTTTTTGCGCCATACCATTGGCGCCGTACTGACACAATCCTACACCGTGGCCAAATCCCCGTGTATTCACAAAAAGGGTATTTCCTTCAACCTTCATAGAAAAGCGGGCAGAGTTTAAAGCCAAAGCCTTGCGAAAATCAACACCTCGGAAGGTCAATCCGGCATAAGAAACCGATGCAACCCGACCGCTCTCCGTTTTCTCTCCGGCAACGGGAATTTCCGATACGGTTTCCCCTTCTGCCACTGCAATGCAAGGGGACGTTCCATTTCCCAAAAGCCATGGCAGATCCGACAAGGCAACACTGCGAACCTCCTCATAACGGGGAGCATCTTTATCCCACTCACAGGCTACACTTTGCAGATAGGGAATGTCCTCCCCCCAAACCTCCTTCGCAGAAGCTGTTTTACCGCCACAGGTGGAGTGATAAAAAGTTTCCGCATAATTTCCCTCATAGGTCAAGACCATCCCTGCCGTAGCCTTTACGGCAGACATGATCTTTTCCTCATTATCAGAAAACGACGTACCCCATGCCGAAGAAAGCTCTTCTCGAGAACGATAAGCCTGACAATGACCGGGATCGTCACATAAATCACCATGCTGTTTGTCGGTATTGACCTCAGAAGCCCTACGCAAAGCATACGTTCGGGCAATAACAGCCTGAGCCATTAAAGCCTCACGTTCAAATTCCACCGGCATTTCCGCTGCCACAACTCCGGCAACGTACGTTTCCAGGGGAAGTTCGGTAATCGTGCCACTTTCACTTCGCAGCAGTTGGATTACCGGATCATCCCCGGAAATTTCATCAGAGCTTTGTGTCTCACCGTTTAGGAAGCGTTTGGATTCCGAATGATTTCCGCAAGAGATCACCAACCAAAGCAATAACGGGATCAAAATCAATACAAACCAATAGGAGGGGCTGCGCCGTACATAACGTCGGCGGCGAATACGATATTTCAAACGATCGCCTCCTTTAAAAGGTATGATGAAATTTTATGTAGCGAATTCGGTAAATAGACTTAAAAATCGGAAAATACCACCGGTGTGCCGATATAAATATGAGTGCATCCCTCTTCTTCGTTATCGGAAAGAGCTACCTGTAAATTGACATCGTGACTTCCGGAAGAAACACTATGCTCAATAGCATCGCTATAGCCGCTAAAACTAATGTAGTTATCTCCGTCCGCTTTTTCCCCGATTTTACCGTTAAGAACACGAAAGACCTTTTTTGCAATTTGCTTTTTTTCCCGGGTACTTTTCAATCCTTCATATTTTCCTTCAATCACCACAGAAGGCTCTACACTGCATCCTGCCGCTTTAAAAATACGCATAAGGTATTGCTGAAGGGAAGGAATGTCGCGAACATGATTTTGGTCGATCAAATTAACAATAAGAAAAGTCTCGTCACTGGTATTTCGATCACCGAGGCTCTGAAGGACCAGATCAAGGGAATACCCCTGCTCCGTTTCTCCGCTGGCCGATATTCCGGCATATCCCTCATCATCATATTCGTCCAAAACAAGATGATCGTTTTCACCAAGGATCGCCCCTATTTTTTCATAAATTTGCGATAACTCCTTGCAATCGTGGTAAGCATCATCTACCAATTCCCAACCTTGAAGATTCACGGAAACAAAACCGGCTCCACTTTCTAAAAATGCCGTCTGCAAAGGGGCATCCACCTTCACGGCGGTAGCCCGGGAGTAATTGTAATCAAAAATCAGAATTCCCGCGGTGCTTAAAACCAGCAGCACAAAAAGACTGATAATGATCATGCCGTTTTTCCACTCAAATTCTTTTGCCATAGCAATACCTCCTACTAGAAGTATTTGCCGACAAGAGGAAAAATATACAAAAAAACAGAGCCGATACGGCTCTGTTTTACTTTTGGTTATCTCAAAGAATTAAAGATCGCCTTTTACTCTGGTGAACCAACGGCAAGCACCGTTTTCTTCGCTTCTCTTTTCAAAATCGTAGCGATGAATAAAAGCGAGATCTCCTTCGCTCAAAATACCGGTATCTTCGGCAGCAGTCACAAGGAAGACTTTAATATCCGTAGGATACTGAGCCAAAGCAGAAACCATAAGGCGGTCTGCGATACCCTGGCGGCGCCATGCCGGAGCAACATAAAGGAAGTCGATTTCATCGCGGGTTTTCGAAAAGACAATGCAGCCAACGACTTCGTCACCATTGCGGATTACGAGGATTTCGCCGTCATTGATGCGTTCAACCAATTCTTCACGGAAGGTTTCCGTATTTACATTGGGGAAGTGGTCTTTTGCTTCATTGGCAAAAGCAATGATTTCATCCAAGTCACGAATCTGGACCGGATAAGGGAACATGATGTCTGCATGTTCACTGTTTTCCCCTAAAATCAGGTTGATGCCGAGACGAAGTTCCGGTGTTACTTTTTCTACCCATTCGCTGTCTTCATGGAGAATGACACTGCCGACACCATGGGCAATGAACATTGCCGTTACATCAAGATTCATTTTCGGTTTTGCACCATGCTCCACAAGAATTTCTACGATCTCCCGAATATAGGGAACAATGATCGTAAGGGTGCGCTCACGAATCGCCCAACGAACCGTGGGATGCATATTTTCCGCATAAGTCTCTCTGAAATCGACAACGATTTTCTTAAGATACTCAAAGAAATAGAGTAAAACACGATATGGATCACGTTCACCCTTTTGAACGATGGCACGCATTTCCTCATGATAAGAATCGAAAAAGCGTTCCAATACTACGTTAAACAATTCCGCCTTACCACGAAAATAGTAGTAAAACAGCCCTACATCGCCACTGGCGACTTGCATGATTGCACGCACTGAAGTGCCTTCAAAGCCGCGTTCAAAAAACAGCTTTGTTGCAGAAGCAATGATCGCTTCTTTTTTTGGATTTTCTGTTGAAGGTTTTCTGGCCATAATGATATCCCCTTGCATAACATGTGTGTTGTATTTATCACTCCTATTATAAGCCCAAATAAGAAAAAAAGCAATGTTTACAGAGAGAAAAAGATGCTTGACAAAGAAGTTTTTCTCTTTTATAATTGTTGACTGTAAAATTATTTTATTTGACATTGCAAAATTAAGCATTTTCAAACCGGAGGAACCTTATGAAAATCATTCTCGGCGTATATCTTATTCTACTTTTTGTCATCGGCGGTGTTTTTTTTAAAAACAAACCTCGAAGCTATACCGACTTTATCATTGCCGGCCGTCGCCGCGGGCAAATCCTCGTGCTGTGTTCTTTGATGGCAACATTGATCGGCGGCTCCGCAACCTTCGGTATCGCATCCCAGGGTTGGAGTATTGGCTTTCCTGCTTTTTGGTGGTTAGGCGTTGGGTCTATCGGATTATTTTTACAATCGAGATTGATTTCAGAAAGGGTCCGAAAAATTGAAGCAAACACCCTTCCCCAGGTTGCAAATATCACCGTAGGACAAAAAGCGCGGTTTATTCTCTCCGCAGTTATTGTTATTTCCTGGCTGGGCGTTATTGCCGGACAATTTGCAGCTTTAGGACAGATTGTTCCGTTATTCGCAGGCAGCGATCATACGGGCCTATGTATTTTCTTCGCAGCGGCAATCGTAATCGCCTTTACCGCAGCCGGCGGCCAGTTTTCCGTCATGCGTACCGACACATTGATGTTCTTTTTCATTTTTCTGTCCACTTTGGCAGCAACCATCTTTTTAAAGGTACAAAGCGGAGCTCCCATACTCATTACGGAAATACAGGCCTTTAATGATGCTTTTTCTCCTTTTGACCTTCTCGTTTTGCTTTTTGTCATCGGCGGAACCTATTTTATCGGTCCGGATGTGCTTTCGCGCAGCATGGCAGCAAAGGACGGCATCACGGCAAGGAGAGCATCACTCTTTGCCGCCATCGTATTACTGGCCTTTAACTGCATGATGATCTTCATCATCCTCTGGGCCAGAGAAAATGTATCCATACCCGAGGGGATCAATCCTTTGGTTTATCTCATGAATCATACGTTTTCTCCCTGGATCAGCCTCTTTTTTGCATTGGGATTGATTTCCGCACTGCTATCCTCCGCCTCCACTTGCCTGATCACCACCGCAGGAATCATACAAAACGACTTGATTCGCAAAGAAAACGTAACCTCCATGCGTTGCTTCATCCTGCTTATCGGCATCGTTGCCACGCTCCTTGCCCTATCCAACAGCAATATTATTTCTCTTCTTACAGGAGCATACTCCGTATATGCACCGGGATTGGTCTTTCCTCTCTGTGTAGCTATCCGCTGCTATCCCAAGCATAGAATCAAGGAAAAGATATGGATCGCTGCAGTCATACAAGGAAGCTGTTTTGGAATTTTAGGCAACTTAACATCATTGTCCCTGCTTCCCTTCATCGGCATGCTCTTCTCTCTTTTCATTGCCCTGGCAAGTATCGAGCGTAAAAAAGAATCTCAAATTCATACCTAAAGCACAAGATCCCACGCCTTGCAGACGTGGGATCATTCTTTCCTATTCCGTAAAAATCATCGAAACAGCATATACACGGCAACGATCAACAGACGCTGTAAAACAATCATAATGATCATTAAAATCATCGGCGAAAAGTCCAGCATCATTGTGCGCGGCATCAATCGACGAATCGGTGCAAGCAACGGCTCTGTCATGGAAAAAATAAACTGGTAAATCTTACCATAGGGATTCACACGGATCCATGAGCAGATCACTCTGGCAAAAATAAGAAAAATATAAACTTCAAAGGCAATATCAATGACGTATGCCAATGTCGAGGCAATATGCATTTTTACTTGTCTCCTTTGCTCAATTCTTTACTTCGGCGGCAAGCAGCGGCTACCGCTTTGATCACATCTCCCCGGAAGCTCCCCTGTTCCAGAGTGGCAACCCCTTCAACCGTCGTTCCTCCGGCGCTCATCATTTGATCCCGAAGAGTACCTGCGCTTTCTCCGGTAACTTCCAGCAATGCTGCCGCACCGGCCATCGTTTGCACCGTCAAGGTCAAAGCATCGTTACGAGAAAATCCGGATTGAACGCCGCCAAGCATCATGGCTTCTACCATAGAATAGAAAAAAGCAGGACCTGAGCCGGAAATTGCGGTACCGGCATCCATAAGATGCTCCGGAATTTCTTTCACCAGCCCCATAGGCGAAAGCAATGCCGTTACACGTGCTTTCTCTGCCGCAGTGACATTTTTATTGGCCGCAAGGAGACAAACTCCGGCACCGACCGTCATAGCCATATTAGGCATCAGGCGAATGATCTTCGCCGAGGCAGGCAGAGGCTTACCGATATCGTCCATGGAAATCCCTGCCATAATAGAGATCAGCAGCTGCCCTTCGCGATAGTGAGCAGAGACTTCTTCGGCCACAGTAGGATAGACCTGAGGTTTTACCGCAATCACCGCTGCATCGGTCTGATCCATCACCGCACCGATGCTCTCCATTGGAGTAATTCCATATTTTTCCTTCAGCTCTTTACAACGGGATTCGGAAACATCAAAAAAGAGGCACGCCGTATCTTCGGAATGCTCTTTTACTCCGCCGAGGATAGCACCTCCCATCCAACCGGCTCCGAGAAATCCTAAAGAATACATAAAACGCACCTCTCCTTACATCAAAAATTATTCAATTTGCAAACCATCAAAAGGAAAAATAGCTGTCAGCGTCATTGATATCATCAATACGCCCAACAAGATCTACGGCACCAACCGCAAAAATGATGCTGCTACGAGAAACTTTTTGCACCTTGCCGTCTTTGGCAAAAGCTGCACCGCTGAGAAAATCAATGGTTCTCTGGGCTTCGTCTTTATCCATATCTTCAAAATTAATCAGTACAGAACGCCCCTGCTTCAAATTATCGGCAACCCGCTTCACCTCGGCAAAACGTTTTGCTTTCATTAAAATGATACGAGTAGGACCTGAGGTATTCTCACGACGTTCTTCATAATCATAACGATATCCGTCATTTTCTTCTTGGCGGGCATAGGAATTACGACTGCGGTCTTCCCGGCGAAAACGATTGAAGAGATGATTGGACTCTCTCTCCTCACGCCCCTGAGGCTCGTCCTCTTCATAGGCATAGCCGTCATTATCATAATCATCTTCATAGCCATATTCATCATAATTATTCTCGTATCCGTCATCTGCTTGATCCTGGGGTCTACCAAAGAAAAAATCTTTAAGGTTTTCCAGTACTGTTGCCATTCGTCTCTACCTCCTGAAATTAAGAACGGGGGCCAAAAATCGTCGTTCCCACCCGCACCATGGTCGCGCCTTCGCGCACTGCTAAAGGATAATCACTGCTCATGCCCATGGACAGTTCTCTCATTTTCACCGTAGGCAGAGCTAAAGATGCAATTTGTTCTTTTAATTCACGCAGTTCCTGAAATACGCTGCGGATCCGCTCCTCATCATCTACATGAGGGCCAATGGTCATAAGCCCTTCCACAGAGATGTGGGGGAACCGACTGATTTCTTTTACAAAATCTGCGGTTTCTTCGGTCATCAAACCAAATTTCGTATCTTCATCGGCAATGTTGACCTGGACAAGACAAGGCATTACCCTATCAATAGCCGCAGCGCGTTTTTCGATTTCTTCTGCAAGCTTTATACTGTCAAGGGAATGAATCATTGCAACCTTGTCCACGATATATTTGACTTTATTTGTCTGTAGATGGCCAATCAAATGCCACCGAACGTCTTTGGGGAATACAGGGTATTTTTCCAATATCTCCTGCACTCTGTTTTCACCCAGGTCTCTCATACCGTAATCAACGGCTTCCCGGATCTTTTCAACGCCGAGGGTTTTGGTAACGGCAATAAGCTTTACAGAAGGAGCAGAAAATTCGGGATATTCCGCCTGAGTTTCTGCAATTGTTGCCGAAACGCGCTTAATATTATCAGCTACCGACATAAAAACCAACTCTTTTTCATTAAGAATCAACTTATTATACTACATTTCGCAGAAGAAGGCAACCAAGTTTTTATAAAAATATTATCCTTTTTTGTCGCATAATACACATTCTCCTGCATTCAGACCAGTCACAATACATTCGCCGCCGGATTCCGAAACCACCGTTACCGGACAAAATTCAAGATGATCCTTGCGGCGGCAATAGACGCCGGTCTCACCGCTGCGCCGAGTCACTGCCGAAGCAGAGATCAACACACCTTCGGTTTGTCCTAAAAGAAGCGTAGCTTCTCTGCTGCGCCGGTAAAAACAGATATCTCCGGGTTTCATGCGAAACAGATAAAAGCGTTCTTCGCCAAAACCGTAGATCCGCTCTACCGCAGCGGAATGGGCCTCATCTTCAAAATATAAAGTAACACTGCTCTCACCGATATCACGATTTCCTACCGAAGCCAGGAAATAAACATCCTTTTGAGCATCGATAATCTTAAAACAATCATCTCCCTGAAAAACGAAGGAAACCGGTGAAAGAGAAGGCTCCTCATAGCTTTCCATCACTCCGGGCAAATCAAGACAGCTTAAATTTTCCACTGTGAGCATATGCTCCCAACCATCAATGCGGGTGGAAAAAATCCCCGCTGACGGAGCAGTAAGGACATCTGCCGAAGATACCGCAATATCATTAAGACGTTTCAGCTCACCACAAACTTCTCCGGCGGCAACCATATCCCCGGTACGAAAACCAAGCTCCAACGTACCTGAGGCAGGAGCCGTAACAACTTGCTCCTCGTAAAGGAACAAGCCTTTCACCATTATGGTTTCCGGCAAAACACCTTCTGTCGCCAGCGCATAAACACCGTCCTCACCATTTTCAGACAACAGGCAGAGAACCCCTCCGCCCAAAAGAAGGAGACCGGCGGTTAATACTACACAAAACAAACCACGGCCTGTCAGGCGTTTTTTCAAATCATATCAGCTCTCCCCACAACCCGTGCCGACCGGTTTTGCCTCGTTCCTTGCGGTAAGAATAAAAAAGATCATTATGGCAAGCCGTGCAAAGCCCCAACACGGATATATTTTCCTTCTTTACGCCAATTTGTTCCAACAACATGATATTGGCCTTCACATTATCAAAATGAAGCGCAGCATGATCTGTCGTGCAAAACCAATCCTTTGCCATATCATATCGCTGAACAAAATTGTCATAAAAATTTCGATCTACTTCATAACAACAAGATCCGATTCCCGCCCCCAGGGCGCACCATAGCTCAGAAGGGTCAAAATCGCATTTCTTCCGCATTGCCGCAATCAGTTTTGCCCCGATATTACGGTAAGTGCCCTTCCAACCGGCATGGGCCAGCCCCAACAGCTTTTTCTGAGGGTGAAATACCGCAATCGGCAAACAATCGGCATAAAAGGTTGCCATCATAATCCTTTTATCTGCGGTAAATATACCATCGGTATCATCTACGGCATCATCATAGGAAAAAAAACCCCGGTTGCCGGTATCCTTCCCGGCACTTAGAATTTTTTCTCCGTGGACCTGTTTTAAGGTGACAAAGATATCCTCGGTGGCATCTATGGTCTTTAAAAGTTTTTTGCGATTTTCTACCACCATATGCGGGTCGTCATCCACATGAAGAGCCAAATTCAAGCTTTGAAACGGAGCCTCACTGATTCCGCCGCATCGCGTTGTCATAATGACCCTTGCCCCTGCCTCCTGCCATTGAGGCAGCGTGAACCAAACCAAACCATCTTTTTCTCTTTTTTCCCACATAAGTAAATCCTTCCTTCACCGTCAGTCCTTATCATTACTACTTCATTATACGCCAAACCTTCGTCGCAAACAAGCAACAAAGAATGAAGAAACCATGGAAATACTGGGCAAAAGTCACGCCGCTTTTCTGTTCTTTCTTGCAGTTTTTATCGTTTCGGGGTATAATAAAAAAATCATTCAAAGGAGAATCTTTTTATTTATGCTTCAATTTGATTTTGCGATCTTATATGCGATCCAAGACCACCTCATCAATCCGTTTTTCACTCTGCTGATGAAAGCTTTCACGACCATGGGCAACGGCGGTATGATCTGGATCATCCTCTCCCTTGGTTTGCTCTGTTTTAAAAAAACACGCAAAGCAGGTTTGTATGGGTTGATCGCCTTAACACTGGTAGCGATTTTGAATAACAGCATCATCAAAGCTATTGTGCAAAGACCGCGCCCCTTTACCTATACGGAGATATCCCTGCTGATATCGCCTCCGGGAGGATATTCTTTTCCCTCGGGGCACACTTCCTCTTCTTTTGCTGCAGCCACCGCGATTTTCCTTCAAAACAGAAACATCGGTATCCCGGCGCTGATTCTTGCCGCGCTGATCGGATTCTCCCGGCTTTATTTCTTTGTACACTTTCCCAGCGATGTATTTGTAGGAATGCTGGAAGGGATCCTTACCGCATTTCTCGTGACAAAGCTTGCCGATCAAGCCAGAAAGAAACTGGCATCGACCTCGGGTAAGCTATAAGCAAGGGCATCTCTGCCCTTTAAGCCATTGTAGTTCAACAAGAACAGATTCCCCCGGGCATCACGATACAGACCAATCACAACAAGCTTTCCGGCTTTTATAAGATCATTATAACGCTCCAATGCCACCGCAACCTGATGATCAATATGATGAAAGATTCGTTTTTCCGCATCCTTCGGTGCGCCCTTTAAACCGGCGGCGATTTCATCATAGAGAGCTTTTTCCGCATCGGTGGCATCATTGCATTTTTTCGCCCGCTCCGGAGCGGAGCAGCCAAAGTGCCCCATAATACCAAGAAGAGGCACCCCCTGCCAACGCAAAGCGTAATCCAACGTTGCCTCATTGCCAAAAACCGTTGCGCCATAGCTTTCCACCGTATAAAGCGACTCCCGATCCACCGTCAAAAGACGCATGGCCTGGGGACAGGAAAGCAACACCGCCTTAGGGGCTTTGTTTTCCACGGCAGACAAATATTTTTCAGTACGCAAGGATGATTCCCCACGATTGGTTTCCAAAAGAGAAACTAATGTTTTTACAGCTTTTTTCATAAAATATCGTTTCTTTACTCCTTGTAGATTCTCAGCAGAATTCTGCAAGAAACCACAAATTTCCTGCCATTTTCAAAAAAAAGCAGTATTTTATCAAGGAAAATAAAGATTTTCCCTTTACAAAAAAGGTATGTCGTTTTATACTAAGGGAAAACTATTTTCTATAATGATAAGTTATGGAGGTCAAAAAAATGATCACAAAAGACATGAGCATCGGCGAGATCGTCGAAAAATATCCCAATACGGTTCAGATCTTCAAAGACTTCGGCATGGGCTGCCTCGGCTGCGCCATTGCCCATTTTGAAACCTTGGAAGAAGGCGTCAATGCCCACGGCATTGATCTGGACGAGATTCTTTGCGCCTTAAGCATGGCTGCAACCAACTATGAGCACGAAGAAGCTTCCAAGTGCAAGTGCGGTTGCGACCATCACAAGCACTGAGGATAACGGGCGGCTGTCCGCCCGTTTTTTCATACCTGAAATTTGATAAAATATGTTGAAATAAATGAATTTAAAGAGAAAGGAAGATGACAATTTTGGCTGCAAAATACAGTAAAGAGATCGATCTGCATTTGTGCAAAGGATGCGGGTTGTGCGTTGATATCTGCCCTAAAGCCGTTTACGATCGGGATGCACTGGGGAAACCAATCATCGCCAGAAATGAAAACTGCACCTATTGCAAACAGTGCTTATTCCACTGTCCCGATTTTGCCATTGAATTTATTCCACTGGAAGAAGGTGAAGACCAATGAGCGATATACGTTTAATGCAGGGGAACGAAGCCGCCGCCCTCGGAGCAATCCACGCCGGTGTGCGCTTCTATGCAGGTTACCCCATTACGCCCTCGACAGAAATTGCAGAGATCATGGCAGAGGAACTGCCCAAATACGGCGGCAAGTTCATTCAAATGGAAGATGAAATTGCCGGTATGGCCGCCATCATCGGCGCCAGCCTTACCGGGGAAAAGACCCTCACTGCCACCTCCGGCCCGGGCTTTTCCTTAAAGCAGGAAAACATTGGTTATGCAGCCATGGCAGAGGTTCCTTGCGTTGTTGTGAATGTACAACGTGGCGGCCCTTCTACGGGTCTCCCCACAAGTCCGGCTCAGGGTGAAATTTACCAGGCAAAATACGGTTCCCATGGAGACCGCGGTGCCATCGTGCTTACCCCCTCTTCAGTACCGGAATGCTTTGAACTGGCAGTTCGCTGCGTAAACCTGGCGGAAAAATATATGACCCCGGTAATTCTTTTAATGGATGAAATCGTCGGCCATATGCGGGAAGCCATCGATATGGAAAAAGAACGCAAAGCTGAGGTTTACGATCGTAAAAAGCCAAACTGCGCTCCGGAAGATTACGTGGCATATGCCCCCGATGAAAACGGCGCACCGGTGTTGGCCCCCTTTGGCAGCGGCTACCGCTACCATATGACCGGTCTTACCCATGATGAAAGCGGCTTTTCCACCATGGCCCCGGATAAAGTGGAGAAAGTCAACTGGAGATTGGTTAACAAAGTCGAAAACAACAAAAAAGATATTGTTGCTTGGGAAGAAACCTACACAGAGGATGCCGAAAGCCTTATTGTAGCTTACGGCGGCGCTGCACGCGCCGCAATGGAAGCCGTAGAGCTCCTTCGTGCCGAAGGAGAAAAAGTCGGATTGTTCCGCCCCATTTCCATCTGGCCCTTCCCCGATGAAGCTTTGACCGCACTGCTGCCCAAGGTAAAATCGGTATTCGTTACAGAAATGAACGCCGGTCAGCTGGCAGGAGAAGTAAAAAAGATTGTAAACGGCGCTGCTGCGGTGGATGGTCTTTTCGTCATCGACGGTGAGATCATGACCCCGCAGGAAATCGTTGATGCATGGAAGGGGGCAAACAAATGAGCGACAAAAAATATTTAAGAAACGATAAGCTGCCTCATATCTGGTGCCCCGGCTGCGGCAACGGCATCGTGCTCAGCGCATTGGAACGGGCACTGGAAAAGGCAAATGTCGATAAGGATAAAACTATCATCGTCTCGGGGATCGGCTGTTCCTCCCGTATGCCCACCTACATGGATTTCAATACTCTCCATACCACCCACGGCCGTGCCCTGGCTTATGCCACCGGCGTAAAACTGGCACATCCCGAGCTAACGGTATTCGTTATCATGGGGGATGGGGATGGCACCGCCATCGGCGGCAATCATCTGATCCATGCCTGCCGCCGCAATATCGGCTTAAATGCCATTATTGTAAACAACAACATTTACGGCATGACCGGCGGTCAGTACTCTCCCCTGACTCCTACAGGGATGAAAGCCACCACCGCACCTTACGGCATGGTAGAGCGAAACTTCGATCTTTGCGACCTTGCCCGTTCTGCCGGTGCAACCTATGTTGCCAGAGGTACCGTTTTCCATGCCAAAGCATTAACAGACTTGATTCTGGAATCCATGGAAAACGATGGTTTCTCTTTGGTGGAAGCTCTTTCCACCTGCCCCATCGGTTTTGGCCGCCGCAATAAGATCCGCGGCAACTATGAATTGATGGAATGGGTGAAAAACCGCACCGTAAATGTTCGTGCCGCCGCCAAAATGACGGAGGAAGAATTAGAAGGCAAGCTTCTTATCGGCAAGCTCCACAGCAAACCGGCAGAAGAATATACCAAATGCTATGACAAAATCATAGAAATTGCACAGAAGGAGGCCAAAAGATGAAACACAGCATCCGCTTGACCGGCACCGGCGGCCAGGGGTTGATCCTCGCCGGTATCATTTTAGCCGAAGCCGCCCTTCTGGACGGAAAAAACGCCATTCAAAGTCAAAGCTACGGCCCGGAAGCCCGAGGCGGCGCATCCAAAGCCGAAGTCATCATCGCCGATGAAGCCATTCACTTTCCCAAGGTACAGGAATCGGATTACCTTCTCTGCATGAGCGAAAAAGCCTACGAAAAATACAGTGGTGGTATGAAACAGGATTCCGTTTTAATCCTGGATACAACCTTCGTTGAAAATCAGGAAAACCCCAAGGCAAAAACAACTTACGCTGTACCGATCACAGAATTGGCCATCAAAGCCACCGGTAAGGAAATGACCGCCAATATCTGCGCTCTCGGCATTATCTCTGCGCTGAATCTCGTCAGTGAAGAATCCTTAAAAACCGCCATTAAAAAACGGATTCCAAAAGGAACCGAAGAATTAAATATGAAAGCCTTTGAAGCCGGCAAAGCCGCAGTGAAATAAGGTCATATCCGCAAAACAAATCTCCGCAGGGTACCGAAATCCATGCTCGTACTCTGCGGAGATTTTTTTTGCCGCGGCATTTCTTATCAATAAATTTCACGCCTTTTGACCATACTAACAAAAAAGGAGGTCATTAAAATATGCGTATTCCAAAGCATATTGCCATCATTCCCGATGGCAACCGTCGCTGGGCATTGTCTCACGGCTACCCAAAGCAGGAAGGCTATGGATACGGTATACTGCCGGGGCTTTCTGCCCTCCGCACCGCTGCCAAATACGACATAAAAGAAATTACATATTACGGATTCACCACAGATAATTGCCATCGCCCCAAGGCTCAGGTAGAAGCTTTTCGCAAAGCCTGCGTAGATGCCGTAGAGCAAATCAAAAGGGAGGATACCGCTCTGCTGGTGGTAGGAGATGAAGCATCACCATACTTCCCCGAAGAATTGCGTCCTTATTGCAAACGCACATCCTTTGGCTCAGGAAAAACAAAGGTCAATTTTCTGGTCAACTATGGCTGGGAATGGGATATGAGCGGCACAGAGAGAGGAAAGACACCCCTTTCCCGGTTACGTTCCAAAGATATTTCCAGCATTGACCTGGTGATTCGCTGGGGCGGGAGAAGAAGACTTTCCGGTCTTTTGCCGGTGCAATCGGTCTATGCCGATTTTTATGTTATCGACAAGCTATGGCCGGAATTTCGTCCGGAGGATATCACCGCGGCACTGAACTGGTACGATAAACAGGATATTACCCGAGGCGGTTAAAAAAGATCTGCTGCGATATCAACATATCACAGCAGATCTTATCATTTATTTTTCCAAAGCCGCCCAATCGGGATTATCCTTAACCGCAGTCCAAACCTCATAGTTTACGCCATCTTTTTCATAGCGTTCGTAGTCGTGGCTGTTGGTGGCCTCTTGAATATCATAGTAGTACCACTTCGCAGTATCTATATTATCTTTCCAGGAGATCATACCTTTACAAAATGCATCGATCCGTTCCTTTTCGATGTTGCGATCGAGAACACGATTGACAAGGGCTACCGCTTCTGCCCGGGAAATCTTCTGATCCGGCTTGAAGGTACCATCGGGGTAACCACCAACCCAGCCTTTATCGGCAGCAATGGCAATATAGACCTTTGCCCAATGATCTTCGATATCGGTAAAGTCCGCATCTTCCTTTGCCTTGTATTGATCAAAACGAGCCGCAATGGCCGTAAATTCCGCCCGAGTAATGGTATCATTGGGTTTAAATGTACCATCGGGATATCCGGCAAGAACCTGAAGCTTGGTCAAGGTTGAAATTGCCGTGTTATACCAATCATTGGCACATACATCGGTAAAATCATTGGCTTTTACCATATTGGCAGTGCGAACGTCGTTCTTTAACAAACGGAAAAAGATGGTAGCAACCTCGGCACGGGTAATGGTGCCGTCGGGACGGATCATCTGATCGGGATAACCAATAATATAAGCAAAATGATTATCTCCGTCAAGAATCGACGGAACCTTGCCAACGGCGTAAGAAACGGTAGGTACTCCAAAGTCGGTGTCAGCCCCAAGGTATCTTTTCAAATTGTAAGCATCAAGGGGATCCCATTCTTCTTCGGGAAATTCTTCATCGCCGTCATTCACGCTCTGGGGCAAACATCCCTTTACATCATAGAAAAAGAGCATCGGTGTAAGAACGGCTTTATTATTGGTACGCAGACTTTCATAGCCTTTGGAACCATCGGCATCGTATTTACCGTAAATACCGTCGTCGGTTTCGGGGTTCGCTAAAACCTCGGTATAAGTCAGTTGCACCGGCACAAAGCTGCAAACGGCTTCATTCATTGTAAAATAGAAGCCTTCCGCATCCTTCTCCCCGGGGAGATATTGGAGCAAATAGCGGTAAGATTCTTCGGTGCCGTTATCGGTTTCCACGGTTATCGGGCCAAAACCGTAATTGTTTTCATCAATTTTTACCGGAGCCAGGGTTTCTTTACCAACGGTAAGGGTCAGTTTGGCAGGGTCATTTACAAAATCAAAGTTATAACCGTCCTCCACATACCCCATGCAGTCGTAGATCCGGCTGCCTTCGGCGAGAAGATAAAATACATCGTAATACAAGCTTTCCATCATGGTATAACCCGGCTTGCCGGCAACAATATTCAGTTCATAAGCAAATGCCGAATTAAAATAATCATAAACATGATACTGGGGATAATCCAATGCCGCATAGCAGTGTATGCCTTCGTCGGCCATTTTTTTCGTCAGGGTCATACATTCATAGACGGCACGATCCACACCAAGAGCATGAGGCTCTTCCATCCAATCTTCTTCGGTAACATAGGCCACGCTGTCTTTGGGGAATTCCTCATCATGCAGAGTAAGAATAGAATCGGCTTTGACGGCTGCCTTCATCTTGGCATAATCAACGTCATACTTGCCTTTATCATTGCCAACCCCGGCTTTGACATCCTCGTAGTAGGCATTCCAATCAAACTTGCCCCACTCCAAATAGGTATGATCCCGAGAATCCGTGTCGACACGGTTGATATAACCCCAAAGCCGGTTGGAAGCATCAAAACCATACTCCTTATCGTTGGCGTAGATCATTTGGGTTTCACCGGCAGCATTGTTGAAAAGAGAACCAATATCATCCATTACAGAGTAAATATATTTTCTGCTATTGGGAACATCCTTATCTTTTCCCAGCATTTCGTAGGCCGCCTGCAAACCGGCATGAAAGTTGCAGCCTTCTGCAATGGCTTTGTGTTCATTAAAATAATCGTTCCAGGTATCCTTCTGAGAGGTATTCGATTCATCCTCTAGGGTATAGAGATTGCTGATCTTCTCCTTCAGGCTTTTAACGGTATCACCATTCACCGCTTGAAGCTCCAGAAAAGTAACAGCATTGCCGCGGTAAACAACGATACCATACTTCAAGGAATCGGGACTTAAACGAGAATCCTTCATCGTTACATCCATGAAATCAAGAATTTCCAAAAGAACCGCCTGCGGCGCAGAAAGAGAAGAGACATCAACCACAAAGACGATATCCGATTTCAGCGACTCTTTGGCAGAAGGGAGGGATAAGGTGATATCCGTAGTGTAGGTACCATCCTTTTGCAGCACAAGATTTTCTGCAATCTTGGATTTGGAGATCGATTGGGTAGGTCCCTCGACCTCGGCGTCAGCTGCAAAAACAGCAAGGGGCGTCGTTGCGCAGATCAGCAATGCCGCAAAAATCAGCATTACCAGGCGCCGTGCAATTACTTTCATTTGTATTCCTCCTTAGATAAAAATACCACTAGTACGCAAATGCCTTTTGGGTCCGGCATTTTTATGGTGACACATTCATAATAACATAAAAATCCAGAAAATGGAATAGATATTAAAAATTTCTCAATAAAAACTTATCATTCCAAAGGAGCCCCACAAAAAAAAGACTCCCCGGGATAAAACATCCCGAGAAGTCCTCCGGTACAGCAATATTATGAACGCTGCCAAAAATGTTTTTTTGTCGATTCCTCAGAAGAAAACCCCTGCAGCGTATAACCCAAGGCTGCAACGGTTTCCTTTACTTTTTCTTCATCAAGAGGTTCTTCACTGGTAACAATCGTTTCTCCTTTACTGTGAGAAGAGGTCACTTTTTTTACCGAAAAAGCTTTGCGAATCGCATCATTCATATGGGATTCACACATTCCGCACATCATACCATCAATCTTTAAAGTTGTTTTGATCATGAGATTACTCATCCTTTCTTCCTTTTATTTTATGGAAATCACTTTGTAGCCCTGGTCCTCCACGGCAGTTTTTAACAGATCATTGGCAACAGGCTCCGTCAATATTACCGTAGCAGCTCCCCGTTCGTGGCTGGGGGAAGCAGATTCCACACCGGGAACTGACTCCAAGGCCTTTTTTACCATGGCTTCACAATGGCCACACATCATGCCCTTTATTTTCATCACCCGGCATAACTCCGGATCAGAATCATCGGCGGAAGTGATGACCTCACCTAGAGAACGCCGAATTTCCTCACTGTGACGGCGAGCCCGATCTCTATCATTGCGATACAGCTTTACAAAATTTAACCGCAAAGCATTGGAAACAACGCAAAAGCTGGAAAGGCTCATAGCCGCCGCTCCAAACATGGGATTCAACGTTAACCCCAGAGAAACAAAACAACCGGCAGCCAAAGGAATACCGATGACATTATAGATAAAAGCCCAAAAGAGATTTTCGTGAATATTTCGCAAAGTACTGCGGCTCAAGCGAATGGCTCCGGGAACATCGGCCATGTCACTTTTCATCAACACCACATCGGCAGCATCCATGGCCACATCAGTACCGGCGCCGATAGCAATGCCAATATTGGCACAGGTCAGTGCCAGCGCGTCATTGATGCCATCGCCAACCATGGCTACACGGCCTTTCTTTTGCAGGCGACGAATAACATCGGCTTTCCCTTCAGGAAGTACTCCGGCAATAATTTTATCAACACCGGCTTTTTTGCCAATTGCTTCAGCAGTAAAGGCATTGTCGCCGGTAAGCATTACCGTGGGAATTCCCATACGATGAAGATCGCCAATGGCAGCGGCACTGTCTTCCTTTATGGTATCGGCAACGGCAATCATGCCAAGGAACTGACCATCCTCAAGAAAGAGCAACGGCGTTTTACCTTCTTTTGCCAAAGACTCCGCTTCGGAAACCACTTCCGCCTTGAGATCACACTGCTCCGCGACAAAAGTTAAGCTGCCGCCAATAACGGTTTTTTCGGCTACCGTTGCCGTTACCCCATTGCCGGGGAGAGCTTTAAAGTCGTTCACCGTTTCTTTTTTCAATCCACGTTCTTCAGCTTCCGCCACAATAGCCTTTGCCAAAGGATGCTCACTGGCCGATTCCAGAGCATAGGCTTTCTGCAACAGATTTGAAGCGGAAATATTTTCGGCAGGGAAAATATCGGTAACCTTAGGCTCACCGGTGGTTACGGTACCGGTTTTATCAAGAACAACGATATCTACCTTTCCGGCTTCCTCCAGAGAAACGGCCGTTTTAAAGAGAATACCATTCTTTGCGCCTAAACCGCTGCCCACCATAATCGCCACCGGTGTTGCCAGCCCCAGAGCACAAGGACAGCTGATGACCAACACTGAGATCCCCCGAGCCAAAGCAAAACCGAAGGTCTGGCCGATTAAAAGCCAAACAACAGTAGTAACGATAGCAATCGAGATCACCACCGGCACAAAGATGCCGGAAACCTTATCGGCAACCTTTGCAATGGGAGCCTTGGTGGCGGCAGCATCACTTACCATGGTGATAATTTGAGAAAGAGCCGTATCTTTCCCTACACGAGTTGCTTCACAGCGCAAAAAACCGGAGCGATTGATGGTAGCCGCAGAAACCTCATCGCCAACACCTTTATCCACAGGAACGCTTTCGCCGGTCAAAGCAGATTCATCCACAGCGCCGGAGCCGGAAAGAATTACACCATCCACAGGGATACTTTCCCCGGGGCGAACAATAAAGACATCTCCCTTTTTTACTTGCTCTACGGGAACAGCAACTTCTGTCTCTTCCCGCAGCAATGTGGCCTGTTGGGGCGAAAGCTCCATTAGGGAACGCAAGGCATTGGTAGTTTTCCCTTTGGAGCGAGCCTCCAATAGCTTCCCTACGGTAATCAAGGTCAGAATCATTGCGGCAGACTCAAAATAGAATTCATCCATATAGGTCATAACCACCGCCATATCTCCCCGGGCTTCGGCTCCGGTCATGGCAAACAGAACATAAACGCTCCAGAGAAATGCCGCAGAAGCCCCCAGAGCCACCAGAGTATCCATATTTGGCGCCCGGTGGAGAAGACTGCGAAAACCGCTAATAAAGAATTTCTGATTGATCACCATAATGATCCCGGCCAATAACAGCTGAACCAGGCCCATGGCAACATGATTGCCTTCAAACCAGGCAGGCAAGGGCCAGCCCCACATCATATGCCCCATGGAAAAATACATCAGGATCACAAGGAAAATCACAGAAGCAACAAGTCTGCGCCGTAAAACAGGAGAATCATGGTCGGCCAGGGCATCGGCCTCGGCAGAAGAATTGTTATGTTCGGCAGCTTCAAGCCCCTTTACCGAAGCGCCGTAACCGGCTGCCTTCACCGCGGCAATCACAGCCTCGTTGCTTGCTGTGCCATTCACCGACATGGAATTGGTAAGAAGACTTACGGTACAAGCCGTTACACCGGGAACCTTGGCCACTGCCTTTTCTACCCGGGCGGAACAAGCCGCACAACTCATACCGGTCACTTGATATTGCTGCATAAAATCACCTCACTTTTCCAATTATGCCAAAATTCTATCAAACTTATGCGGCAGCTATTTCATTAGTTTTTGCAAAGTTGCCATTAGTTCATCAATCACTTCATCCTTGCCTTCACGGATATCCCGGGCCACACAGCCATGAATATGAGCCGTCAAAAGCTCTCGATTAAAGGCAGTGAGAGCAGCATTGGCCGCCGCCGATTGGATCAGAATATCATTACAGTAGGCATCCCGCTCAATCATGGCTTCCAAACCGCGGATTTGACCTTCGATTCGTTTTAACCGATTCAACAGCTTCTTTTGCTCTTCCTTACCGCGTATCGTATGTTTTTCATGATCCATAGAACTGCAACAGCAGCATTTTTTCTTTTCGTCCATAAAAAACCTCCACATAAAATACCCCCGGAGGGTATTTTAATCATATACCCTTCGGGGGTATTTGTCAAGATAGGCCGGAATACTTAAGCAAATCTCAACAAAAATAATCTATTTAAAAAAGATTTCATAATAAGGACCGATCCACCACAGCCATTGCATGAGTGTAAAAGGAACCCCAAAACAATAGGTACAGCAGAATACAATTCAGACTTTGGCAACCTCAAAAAGGCCGTGGCGATTGCAATAAGCGTAAACCTTGCCCCGACGGATTCGGGGCAGACGGGTTTCGGGGTTTTGCTCCGGATACCACTTTACGATCTGCACTCGGTCACCGGAAACATGGGCGATAAAGGAAATATAATGATCTTTGGTCATGGGATGTTCCATTGTGAGATAATATTCGTTTTCCACCGTTGTCAAAGTCACGCCGTGATTTTCATCGGACGGTTCCGCCTCCAACGGCGGCAGGTGTACACCGCAGCAGCTGATATCTGCATTCCCCGCAGCATAGATCACATTGCCGCAAAGGGGGCAAACAAAGAAATGGCCTCGGGCCATATTGGCGGCGCGATTGCGATTTTCCAACCATTCTCCCCGCAGCAGCTCCGCCACGGATACACCTAAGGCCCCGGCTAAGGGCGTAAGCAAAGAAATATCCGGCAGGCCTTTTCCCGTCTCCCATTTCGATATGGTTTTATCGCTGACGGAGATGATCTCCGCCAACTGTTTTTGCGTAAAGCCTTTTTTCTCCCGCAGCGAACGAATGGTTTCGCCGGTAACATATTGATTCATGATAAACGCTCCTTTTCTATAAAAAACTCCTCCGGAGATTGTACCTTTATCATAAACCGCCCACAAAAAAAATACAACCTACGTTCCGTAGGCCATAAAACAGACGGCTGCAAAAGGCCCTTTACTCGGTAAATTTACCATCGTAGGTCTTTCGCAACCGTCTCTTTGCCGTCGATCAGTGGCCGCGATGCTTTTCTCTGTGCTTTGCTTTACGCAAGAGAAATTTTCGCTCTTTTTCCGCTTCCCGACAGTCTCGGCGTTGGCATTTCTGCGCCGCCTTACTTTGTTCATACTGGAGCTTTAAAGCCTGCTGCGCCTTGGTACCGACGCCCTGCCCTCGGGTCTGCTTTTGGATCTGCCGCTGCAAACGCTTGAGGTTGACCGGTAAGGCGGCAAGTCGCCGCGCTCCATCGGGAACACTAAACCGCAACCGGCGGTAGTGCTTCAAAAGAAATGCATGAACCTCATAATCTTTTGGTTCGGCACCAAAGGTGATCTTGCAAACCTCATAGCCGGCAGCCGTCTCCCGTTCATAATAGCCGACCCAAAAGGGCTCTTCAAAACATACCGTAAACGTTGCTGTTACTGTTTCCATGGCAATTCCTCCTTTATAAAAAGACAAAGAAAGGACAACCAAGGAGGCAGGTTACTGACAGCCAAAGCTGCGCCCGGACTACCAACCGGACCGTGTTTTTATCTTCGCCGGGGCAGAGCATCCTCCGCCGCCTGTAAATAAATTATAAGATAAACCAATCTCCGACGCAAGAAAAGTTTTTCGGAAATATGTCAAATACCTTTGATATATTTCCTTTACATCTTTCCGAATATCACTTTTTTTGATCACGCAAAACATTACCTTTTACAGCAGATCACCATGACCCGAAATACAGATAAAGACAGACACGGTACAGCGCTAAATCATTGCGCTGTACCTTTTTCTTTTGGCCTCCTTCGAGATATTCCACTTTTCGCATATTTTGAATCCAAAGGCTATCAGGTAGTCAACATCGGCGTCGATGTTACGCCGGAAGCCTTTGAAAAGGCGGTACGAAAATATCATCCTCAGGTATTGGCCATGTCGGCATCCCTCACCACCACACTGCCCTCGATGCAGAAGTGCATGGAGCATCTGGAAAAGAAGGGACTGCGAAAAAATATGCGCATCATCGTTGGCGGCGCACCGGTAACAAAACAATTTGCTCAACAACTCAACGCCGATTTTTACGCCGACAATGCCAAGGAAGCCCTCCAATGGCTTCTGGAAAATTTCATTATATAGCGGTATTGTCCCGCAAAGCTGGCAAGATTTCATATTGAGTTTGAAGGGATTCACCCTTTCATCGATGGCAACGGCCGCACCGGCCGTTTACTGGTAAATTTAGAGCTGATGAAAGCCGGCTACCCACCGATTGATATTAAATTTACCGACCGACGGGCCTATTATGAAGCCTTTGACACGTATTACATAAAAAACGACTCATGGGCAATGGAGAAACTGTTTGCAAAATATATCAACGAGCAACTGGATCGATATCTCGCTATGCTTCAAAAATAAGAAAAAACACGGCTTATCAAGTTCGGTGACCACCGCATCATGATAAGCCGTATTTTTACGCAGAAAAAGATCTTGCAGCCAAAGCACCACGTAAATTATCCGAAATTATCCGAAAAGGGTGCGATAAATAGCTTAGACTCGGTAAAAACTTTGCGGCGTGGTCGGCAGGTATACTTAGACGTATCCTGACGGCCGCGGCGCAATGATTTTGCCGAGTATCAGCTATTTAGCGCGCCCGCAGCGTGTTCGTATTGCCAGATACAATACTATTAGCCCTACAATACTTCCCACCAAAATCAAATACATCGCTCCCAAGGAAACTTTATCCCCAAAGAAATAAAGGTTGCAATCGACGCTGTCCCGGATGGCGGTCATTACCTCTTGAGGGAAGCCGGAATCCGACATTTCCGCAAAGGCTCCCTTCATCGCATGATTCCGCAGCAGAGAGGTACCGTAGGTGCCGGGGAGAAAGGATAGCACCTTTTGCAGCCCCGGGGAGAAGCTGGAGATGGGCATATAAGCACCGCAGACAAAGCCGTAACCGGCACTGACAATGGTACCCACAGCCGAAGCCTGACCTTGGGTGGACAGGGGAAGGATCACACAGGAGGAAAGGGCCGTACCAAAAAGCACCAGAAAAATCACATCCAACACCATAGCGGCAACATCCCCAAAAGAAAGATACCAACCGACAATAGCCAAATAGCCCAAACAAACCGCTGTAGCTGCAAGACAAATCAGCAAGGAAGAAATAAGAGTAGAAAGATAATAACTCAATGCAAGCGTGGAGGGCGACAACGGTGCGATGGTGAGATCCCGTCGGGCACCGCTGACTTTGTCCTGCACCATCAGAAGGTTCGAACAAAAAGCCACGGTAACGCAGCTGACGGCGAGAAGAGAGGAAACAAGCTGGCCGCCGACACAGCCCTTGATTACCGCATCGGAGACTGTTGTTCCGGCGGCATCCAGAGCGGAACGAAAGGAATCCTCATAGATATTGCCAAGAAAAGTGCCATAAAGAACCAACAGAATCATCGGCGTGATGAGAGATGTCAAAAACATCCCTTTATCCCGAAAATATAGCTTTGTATTGCGCCGGATCAGAGCATAAAGCTTTGTCATCAGGCCTCACCTCCCATCAGTTTTTTTCCGGTCACCGCCAAAAAGACATCATCCATCTTCCCTTTGGTGATTTCATAATCACGAAACAGCTCCGGATATTTCAAGATCAATGCCGTTGCAGCAGCAGTATCGGTTACCGCAACGCGGTAGCCGTCTCGAATTCTCTCTCCGGACAAACCGGCCTTTGCCAAATCCTCGGGTGAAACACCGTAAAAGGTAATAAAATCCCCGGTATATGCATTTTTCAATGCCAAAGGCGTACCCTCCGCAGAAATGCTGCCATGATCCAGAATCACGACATAATCGGCATCGGCGGCCTCCTCCATATAATGAGTCGTGAGAAACACCGTCATATTTTCTTTATGACGCAAATCATCAACGACTCGCCAAAGAATACTTCGAGTTTGAGGATCCAACCCGGTAGTAGGCTCATCAAGAATCAAAATCTTTGGCCGATGAAGCAACGCCCGGGCAATATCGATGCGGCGTCGCTGGCCGCCGGAAAGCTTACCCAAAGGACGTTTCAGGAATTCCTTGAATTCCAACAACTCTGCCAATTCCCCGATACGCTCTTTCAATTCTTTTTTTTCAATGCCGTACAATGCACCGCGACTGATAAGGTTATCCCATACCGAAAGCTCCTTATCCAGTACAGAGCCTTGAAACACAACACCAAGACTGCTTTTAACGGCATCCGGATCCCGATCCAAATCGGTACCGCAAATCATCACCGTGCCGCTGTTCTTTCTCAGTTGTCCGCAAAGAATGTTGATTGTAGTTGATTTTCCGGCCCCATTGACACCAAGAAAAGCAAACAGCTCACCTTCTTTTACAGAAAAGCTGAGATCCTGCACGGCTTTGACCTCCCCAAAGGTTTTACAAAGATTCCGGATCTCAATGATATTCGCCACGTTGATTTCCTCCGTTTTCTTTCTAATTTACTTTAAAACGCAATAATTACAATAACCATAGCCAGATCAGCTTGGAAATGATATGAGTGCCGGCATGGCCGATCATGGCATACTGAATGCCATACCTGCGGTAAAGCCAACCAAAAGCAACCCCCAAAACGCCATTGAGCAAAATGGTGCGTACCAATACCAAAACGGTGATGCCGCCAAAGATCCCGGCGGCCGCCGGTAAATGGCCCAAGGCAAAAAGCAAAGCGCTGAGAATGTTCGCCCAAATAAAAACCGACACCGGCGGCTGCGCCGCTTTACGACAAAACAACTTCCAGAAAAGCCAACTGAAGAGAGACATCAGCAGCAAACGCATGAGCACTTCTTCTATAATGCCACCGTAAAAAATAGATGCCAGCCAGTTATCCAAGCTGCGATAAAGCAAACCATCCTGATACAGAGCCTTTACCCCCGGGATCAAACTGCCAAAAATCCAATAATCCAAGGCCATCACAACACCACAAGCCACTGTAAGCCCAAGGCAAGGCAAAAACCCCTGTTTCTTTATCGTAAACGGCTTCATCAGCCCGATTTTCACCGAAAGCAGATAGCCGCAAACACCGCAGAGAAAGGCATAGATGAGGCTCTGCCCCATAGAAACCAATGCCAGAATATCCACACTGCCCAGCTGTTCCAACAAAATCTTTTGCATATCGGAAGTATAGGAAGCAAAGGCATATCGGCCGGTAAAATACCCGCCAACAGCAGCAACCGGCAACAAACACAGTCCAAACAACAATGCCTTTTTCAGTTCTTTTTTCATAAACAAAACTCCTTTTCACTACGATTTTCATCCATCATAGCACATAACCCTACGTCACAAGGAAGCTTTTTTTATAAAGAAACAGAAAAAAACGACTCCACGCCACTCTGTATCAGGAAAATACGCAATGCTGCATTTATTATATAAAAAGAAAACAAGGCTTGTCAACTGCGGTATTCTCAAACTGCAACAAATCATCCATAGCAGGTTATATCCGTTTTCCACCAAAAATCTACCAATGGGGGGATGCTTCTATCGTCATTTTGAGGTATACTTTAAATATCAAAACGAAGGAGGACCTCCAAATGAATCAAGCCGAAATCGGAAAATATATTGCACATAAGCGCCGGGAGAAAAATCTGACCCAGGAACAGCTGGCGGAAAAAATCGGCGTTTCCAATAAGACAATCTCAAAATGGGAAAACGGAAAAAATATGCCGGATTACAGCATGATCGAACCGCTCTGTGATGCGCTTTCTGTTACACCATCCGAGCTGATGAGCGCCAAGGACGCCGTAGAAATCAGCCACCCTAATGAGGACATACAAATTCTTGAATTGCTGCGCCGAACACAGGAGCTGGAACGGCAAAAAAATATCCTTTACGGCCTAATCCTGATCATCCTCGGCATTGCCTGCAATGCTCTGTCGGGAACGATCCATGGATCGGCAGTAAAGGACTTCTTTTCCGGATTACTAATGGGGTTGTCCATTACGGAAATGTTGGCAGGGATCATCGTAATCGGGAAATATACTTTAAAAAAGTAAGATCCGCTTTAATAAATATCGCCAGAGGCCGCTCATCCGAGAGACAAAGCGTATATTGAGATATCCGTCCAAAGCCCTTTAAGTAAGCTGCCGAAAATCGAAATCAACGAACTGAAAAATACACCCTGCATCCTTGTGACCAACGAAAATACAAAAGAGGAAGAACAACAATACTGCGAAAAAATCATCGATCTAAAGAGCAGCAGCGATATCCTTGCCGATTCTCTTCAGGAAGCAAGGCTGAAAATTGTCACGGGCCAGGGATACATGCCCCTCGACATCATCAGCGAAGAGCCTCAAAGGAATACGGCCATCCGAAGAATTCCCCTCACCCGAGAATCGGAACCTATCACCAAAACCTATTGCGCCTTTTGGAAAAAGAATCGTTCGGAAGATTCCATCGAAGCATTCGCAAAGATCCTAAAAAACCAATTTCAATAATACAACCAACATTCCAACCTCAAAAAACGGAGAGCCACAAAAAGCTCTCCGTTTTGTATTCTATTTATGAACTTACTCTCCCAAGGCTCGCCAGAGGAAGGTTACGATTTGGGCTCTGGTGCAATTCATTTCGGGACTGAAGGTTGTGGTATCGGTGCCCATCGTCACTTTTTGCTGCACTGCCCATAATACGGCATTGCAATAATAAGCATCGGCAGAGACATCGGTAAAGGGGTTTTCCGTACCGGTCGGCGGCATTTTTTGGGAGCGCCAAAGGAAGGTTACGATCTGCCCTCGGGAACAAACAGCATCAGGACTGAACTCCGTAGCAGAGGTACCTTTTGTAATCCCCTCTTCCACAGCCCAGCGTACCGCATCAAAATAGTAGCTGCCCTCGGTCACATCATCAAAAGGCATGGCCGCAGATTTCGGTTCCGGCGAACCGGCGGCCCGCCACAGAAAAGTAACGGCCTGACCACGGGTGCAGGGTTCCTCCGGAGAAAATGTGCTTTCGGTAGTGCCCCGGGTAATATCCTTTTCCACCGCCCACAAAACCGCCTTTTCATAGTAGCTGTCGGCAGGGACATCCACAAAAGGATTTGCAATGTCAAAGACTCCACAGATTTTTACATCCGCCGCCGGCATTACAAAGGAGGCACCCTCGGCCTTTTCCGGCTCAATCACGGTTACATCACCCGACTCCACAGCCCAAGTTACAAAGGCTTTACCTGCCGGAATCGCCGCCGTTAAGGTCACAATAGCCCCTTCCTTCGCCGTGGTTATGGCATCTCCGGCAACATTTGCGGCAGAACCGCCGGTAATATCAATGGTATATTCATAGAACGGATCCTTCTCAAATTCCCCTCGGATTTCAACATCAGCCTCAGGCATAACAAAGGAATGATCTTTCATTTCTGTATAGGTCTTGCCCTCATCGGCGGTATAAGAAAGGCTTTTTAACCGATATCCCCGGGCCGGCTCCGTTGTAACCTCGATGGTATCTCCACGAGGAGCCGTTGTCTTACTTGCGGTTACCGTGCCGTTAGTGGAATCCTTTACCGAAATATTATAAGTAATTTCCTGCCATTTGGCATAGTAGGTTTTATCACCGGTTTCCCCCACAGACTGCGCTGTAACCGGTTCTCCCTGGAATTCCGGGTTGGTATACCAACCGACAAATCGGTAACCGTCCTTATGGACATCCTCTTCCGTGGGAAGCTCAAAGCCTTCCCGCTCTACCGTATATTTTCCCGGGAAAGGGCAGGTCGTACCGGCATCGGATCCCCAATCCGAAGGATTGGTCTTTTCACCGCCGTTCAGCTCATAGGAAATGGCATAAAGCCGAGGATAGCTCCGGACCGTGATTTCAATAGAACTTCCGGCAGGAACCTCATCGGGTGTATAGACATTGAATCTCCCCGACGAAAGAAAAGACATTTGGAGATTACGTTTTTGGGGCTGCAGCATGGCGATGAAGCTATAAGTATACCCCTCATCAACTTTTATCTCCACGGGGAAAATAAGCCCCGCCCACATCGCTGTAAAAAACAACCGCACTTCACAATGGGCGTCCCCATACCCTTTTACAGGAATGGAAGTATTGCCGGAATCTTGCCACCTGGCAACCAAAGCCTTGGCTCCGGTCTGATATGGTGCGATACTTGTGTAAGGCCCAAGCCAATAATCGCCTTTGTTTTCATACCAGCCCACGAATTGACTGTTATCCTTCGTAATATTACCGGCGGTAGGCAGCTGCAAAGCTTCTCCTGCCACGTATTTCGTCGGCGGCGTATAGCCGCTTCCGGATGTATTCCATTGACCGCCGCCGAGGTCATAAGTGAGGGGGTAGGATAGCTTCACGGTGTACTCCGGCGAAGTTACCATTTGATAAGAGTTATTTCCCACATAAGAAGCATCTCCTTGTAGGGACCAGGTTTGGTTATCCACCCGCACAATCAAACCATTCTGGGGCAGTTTATGGGTAGCGGCATTTTTGCCGTTAAAGGTCTCTTTCATGCTGATGCGCACCTGGCAGGAAAAACGATAGACCCCCTCGGTAAAAGTCTCCGAGGAGTAAAGAGGAATGGCACGCCAGGTATCCCCCTCTTTCTTTTCCCATTTGCTATCGTAGTTATCCGTAAAGAAATAGGCAGGCTCACCGTCAATCACCCTGAAGGAAGGTATGGTGATCCGTTCCCCATATTCGGGTCGTACCGGTTTATCGGCACCCACTGCCGTAATACCGGTAATGACCGTTCGCGTATCCTCGGCAAATACGGCGGTAGGCAGCAAAGCCCATACCATAAGAAAAGTGAGCAGCAGGCTCAAAAGTCTGTGTGTTCGCTTCATTTGTTTTCCTCCTTGTTTCTCCCTGTAGGGACAGCCCTCTTTCTTTACGTATATATGTTTTACAATATCGACAAAAAGAGGGACAGATCTTCACAAACGATCTATATCCAACATTGTACCGATATTTTCCTTTTTGTCAATATCACTTTTACCGGTAAAGCCAAATTTTTTTGAGCACCTAAGATACACCGAACAAACCTTTCAGGAAAGAGGATGTATGAGATGCGATCTCCGGGCATAAAATAGGCCATGGAGGTGGTTTCGATTGAAGCATAAGATATTACGGTTATTGATCTGCATTGGGATTCCCCTGGGGGTCGGCGGACTTTCGGCTTGGATTACCAAAAATAGCATGGACATCTTTGGGAAATTGGTACAACCGCCGCTATCGCCGCCATCCTGGCTTTTCCCTGTAGTGTGGACAATCCTGTTCATCCTTATGGGAATCGCCTCTTACATGGTCGCCACCCAACCGGAGCCACAGGGTTCTGTAGCCAAGGCCCTTCGGCTGTATGCCATACAGCTGGGGGTCAACTTTCTCTGGCCGATTCTGTTTTTCAACTTCTCTCTATACCTACCGGCCTTCCTCTGGCTTCTGCTGTTGTGGGCATTGATTCTCATTACAACTCTGAAATTCTATAAAATCTCCCCGGCAGCCGCCGGTCTCATGCTGCCTTACCTGCTGTGGGTAACTTTCGCCGGCTACCTGAACCTGGGAATCTACCTGCTGAATTGAAATATCAATTCCACAAAAACCAGCTTATCGCACCTCTTTCAAAATTCGCAAAAATGTACTTCTTTAAATAATTGACTTTTTTTCTTGAATTTGCTATGATAAAAATGCACATAATGCCTTATTTTTTGCCTAGTATACTTATGTGTGATCGTCTCGGACTATCCTCCGGGACGGTCTTTTTTTTGCAAACAAAAAAGCCCCGCTGTGCGAGGCTATTTCGTTTGGTGGAGATGGTGGGATTCGAACCCATGACCTCTCGGATGCGAACCGAACGCTCTCCCAACTGAGCTACACCCCCATATAGCTCTATTCTACCATTTTTTTTTATAAGATGCAATGCTTTTATTTCAGATTTCGGGCAAAAGTATACACCTTTTCCAAGGCTTCTTCGGTAAGATCCTCCACTTCGTGGCAGCCCAGCGCCGCAAAGGTGCCAAGATCCTGCCAATGACACCATTTGCACAGGGAGTGATAGGTGCCGCTCAAGCCATCCATTACCGCCGGATCCGAATCTCCGCCTGCAGCGACCAGCACCGCCTTTTGACCTTTTTCCCAAATTCCGTGCCCCAAGCTGTAGAACCGATCCAATACCGCCTTCAACTGGGCGGTCATGGAAAAATAATAGATCGGCGTAACCAAAACGATAAGATCGGCAGAAAGGATTTTCCCCTCCTCACCCAAAAGCGGTGCCATATCGTCATCAAAAACACATTTTCCCTTTTTACGGCAGGCATAACAGCCTTTACAGGGGGATACTTTCATACGAGCCGCATCAAATCGATCCACATGGTGGCCGGCTTCTTCTGCACCTTTGATAAAGGCATCGGCTAAATGTGCAGTCACACCTTTTTTTCGGGGACTACCGGTAAGCATAAGAATATTCATTATATATGCCCTCCTCTTGTAATGGTTTCTCATTCCTGTTATTTTTCATTATATTTTATCACCTATTGAAAGTCAATCATAAATCACCGGAGTTTTGTTGATACTATAAACAAAAAACGCAGGTGATATCATGAATATTCTTTTAACCGAGTTGGGAGAAATTGCGGTGCGCTCCCTAATTTCCATCATTGCATTGTTTATCGTCGCCAAAATCATCGGCCCTCGACAAATCGCTCAATTAACCTTTTACGATTATATTTTGGGGATTACCGTTGGTTCCATTGCCGCTGCCGTAGCCATTGACACTACACTGCCTCTTTGGGGCGGAGTGCTGGCTCTGGCCATCTACTGTATTGCATCGGTAGCCATGGCCTATGGCGGTTCCAAAAGTATTCTTTGCCGTCGCTTCTTCACCGGAAAACCGGAGATATTACTTTACAAAGGAACTTTTATCGAAAAGAATTTAAAAAAGAACAAGCTGGATATGACCGATATCACCGGTATTTGCCGGGCCAACGGTTATTTTGACGTCAACGATCTGGAATATATCATCATTGAAACCAACGGAGCCTTATCTTTTTTACCGAAAAGCGAGAATGCACCTCTTACACCCAAAGATATGAGAATGCAACCGACCAAAGCAGAGCTTTCTGCCAATATCATCATTGACGGCAAAACCATGGAAAACCATTTGGCATCCATCGGCAAAGACAAAGACTGGTTAAAAACCATTTTACAAAATGAACAGGTCAAGCCGGAAGATATTCTTTTAGCCACCGCCGACGAAAGCGGAAATTTTAAAATCTATAAAAAAAATCAAGATCCCAATCACACGGATCTCTTCGATTAAAGGATATTCATAGAACGAGGTAAAGGGCATAAACTGATAGTAATTGACGAAAAACCGGGGTACATTCCCATGAAACAATTTGTACTGATCCGCAACTTCCGACCTTTTCCTTTTCTGTGCTTCGCAGTAATTCTGCTTTGCGGCCTTCTCACAATACCGGTGATACGCCACAGCGAAGCCACCGCCGCAGCAAAAAGCGGTGAAGTTTTAAAAGGCACGATCATTGCCGTAGATGCCGGGCATGGCGGCAGCGATCCCGGCGCCATTGGCGTAACCGGCACCATCGAAAAGGAAATCAACCTGATTCTGGCAAAAAAACTGGAGGCACTGCTAACAAAAAAAGGTGCCATTGTCGTCATGACCCGCACCGAAGACGATACCTTCAGTGAAGTCAAAAAGGATGACCTTGACGCCAGAGCCGCTCTGGTCAAAAAGGAAAAGGCAGAATTGTTTTTGAGCATCCAGTGCAATGCCACTCCCAACAGCAGCCTGCGAGGTGCCCAAACTTTTTACTATCCGGAATCCAAGGAAGGCGAAGCGCTGGCAAAGGCTATTCAAAACCGTTTTGTTCATACACTGAAAAATACCGATCGGGAAGCATTAACCTTAAGCAGCGCCTATATTATGGGGAAGCTGGATATTCCTGCCATTATGGTAGAGGTTGGTTTCCTTTCCAATCCCGAAGAGGAAGCACTGCTCAAAAATAATAGCTATCAGGAAAAAATCGTAGCGGCGATTTATAGCGGCATCACCGACTATGAAAAGGAAAAGCATGCCAAACCTTCGTGGTTGGAATTCATTTTACCTCATCGTGATAAGCAGTGATTTCATAACGACGACCATCACTGGTCACCGTCACCGCACCGGCATAATCCGTGCGATAACACGGCACATTCTTACGCTGCCAGTAGGTTTCTACGGAAGCATCAGGGTGTCCATAACTGTTTTTTCCTACGCTGATTACTACAGCATTCGGATCTACTGCCCGATAAAATTCCTCATCATAGCTGTTTTTACTGCCATGATGGGGAATTTTTAGGATATCGGCCCTTAGATCCGGATGTTCTGCCAGCAGCTCTTGTAATCCAACACCCTCAACATCACCGGTAAAAAGCAGAGTGGTACTGCCGTAACGCAATTTACCCACAAGAGAAAGCTCATTGCTTTCACCCTCCAAAGATGATTCCGGCCCCAAAATCTCCAAGGTCACACCATCGGCCAATTCGAGAACATCTCCGGTGGAGACAAAATCCACCTCGGCATTTTCACTATCAGCCAGAGCAATCACATCTTCAAAATAGTCCTCTGCCGCTGTGGGAAAGACATAGCGTTCAATACCAAAGCTTTCCGCTAAATAGGGCACCGCTCCACTATGGTCATCATCGTTATGAGATAAGATTACACCATCAAGAGTATCAATACCTTTGGATAATAAAAACGGGCGAATCGTGTAATACCCTACACTGCCCTCTTTGGGATCTCCGGCATCCATCAACCATGAATCTCCCTGGGGCGTCGAAATATAGATTGCATCCGCTTCTCCAACGGAAAGGAATGTAACCTCCAAGTCTCCACTGCCGCCGAATCCGGGAAAAAGAAACACAATAAATACCAAAGCAGTTAACCCTGTGGCCAACCCACCACGGAAACGCAAAGGGGAAGCAGAAAACAGCAAAAGCAAAATACCGTAAACAAGAAGCAACCAGACGATACCAAAATCACCTTTATATAAACAGGCAAAGGGCAATGTAACGCAAAAATCCATCGCCTCAAGGATGCCCTGTCCTAGAATGCCGCATGGAATCAGCAATAACACACCGCCTGCCGGCAGAACCACACTAAGGATCATCGCTCCAAAACAAAGCAATACCATACCGCCAACAAGAAGGCAACACAAGCTGCTGACAAAAAACGAGACCAGACTTACCACATGGAAGAGATAAGCCAAAATCGGAATCATACCAAGCTGGGCAGCAACAGTTACAAGGAAAGCATCTTTCCCGGGGAACTCCCAGGGCAGCCATTGTTTCAGCCGCGGTCCAAAGAAAAGGATGGAAAATATCGCCAAAAAGGACAACTGAAAGCCGGCTTGGGTCAATAAAAGAGGGTCCCAAAGCAAAAGTACCAAGGCCGCAGCGGCAAGACCATTGAAGCTATTTCGTTCACGGCCAAAAATGCCGCCGCCCAATGCCATCAAACACATAAAGGATGCCCGCAATACCGAAGGCGAAAACCCCGTCATTGCGGCGTAGAAAAAGAGACAGGGCAAAATAAGAGCAAATCGCTTCCCTCGACTCAAATGCAACAAGCTGCCCAGACCATTTAAGAAAAGCAAAACGTAACCGACATGAAGACCGGAAACGGCAAAGCTGTGTCGAATACCGCTTTTGGTCAAAACATCGTTGGTATGATAATCCAAACCGGAGGTATCGCCAAAGAAAATCCCCTTAATGATATCCCTTTGCATTTTGGGCAAATAGGACAAACTCCGCTCAAATCTGCTTTTGAGCCAATAGGAAAACCGCAGCAGCGGATTGCCGAAATGGGAATTGCTTTCAATCGAAAGACTCCCTTGGTACAATACGGAAAAGGTACCGTAAAGACGATGCTGTTCCTGATAGCGACTGTAATCAAATCCGCCGGGGTTATCAACCCCGGAAACAAGAAAAGAACCGGAAGCGGTAACTTCGTCACCATAGGCCAGATCGGCACTTTTATCGGCAATCAAAGTCACCTTTACCGCTTTATCCAAAGGCTTGTTTTCCAAAGAATCAACCTTCATCGTACACTTTAAAGAGCGCTCCGTTACGATGGGATCGTCTACGATATATCCGGAAAGAACGGTATTTTCCACGCCAGCAAAGGGATTTTCTGCCGTGAGATATTCCCGAAATTCCCCATAAGAATAGCCCAGAGCAAAAACAAAAATCAATGCACAAACCAGGGGCGGCAGCGAAAAACGACGCAGCAGAAAAAAACTGCCGACCCCAAGTAAAAGCAATATCACACAAAAGAGAATCCCGCCATTCCAAAAGATCCCGGCAACAAGGGCCAAAATATAGGTGATCGCCAATAAAAACAAAGGGGTATTCATTTAATCCACCACCAGATACGCTTTGATTTGATCCAATTTGTTCTTCCCCAGAATCCCTCGGACAACCAGGTCTTCCACGGAAGAAAAATTCCCTTCGGCCTTGCGGGAAGCCACAATTTTTCCCGCAGTGCGAGTACCGATCCCTTCAACAGCAGAAAGCTCCTCTACCGTACCATGATTCAAAGACACCCTAGCCTTATCTGCAGGAGGCTCTACGGAGGAAGTTTCCCGGGACGTTGAAGCAACGGATTCCGTTTCGACCGAGGCATCCTCATCCTCACCTTCCTTTGAGGTATCCCCGGCATTCTCCTGATACAGAAAACCATCCGCAATCAGCAGATGCTGACCGTAAAGGACACCACCGCCAAAGCACATGCCGCCAAATAATAACAAGGCAATTAAAATATGAGTTTTTATCTTTATACGCTTCATATCATGATTCTCCTAAAAACAGTATATCATATTCAAAAATGGATTTCGACAAGGATTTTCCACTGTCTTAAAAAAGTATCTTTTTTATCCATTGACACTTATCCCTATTTTACTGTATAATAAAGAATAGTGATTTACATCGTGGGCCTATAGCTCAGCGGTAGAGCCCCCGGCTCATAACCGGTCGGTCCTTGGTTCGATCCCAAGTGGGCCCACCAAAAAAACGGCAGCTTGTTTCGGCTGCCGTTTTTTATTTCACGATTTAAGAAACACAAAGATAACCCAAGATCTTAAAGTGATTCTTTCGATAATCGATCAGTCCCTCCTTCTTCATGCGGGAAAGCTCTGCGGAAAGGGCAGAGCGATCCGCGCAGAGATATTCCGCCAATTCCTGGCGATTGTATTGGATATCAAATACATTGCTGCCGTGAATCGTCTGCTGCTCGCATAAGAATGAGGATATCTTCCGCCGCAAAGTCGGTTGAGTCGCATGGCGGAATTTTCGCAGCAATTCCATGTTGGAGTGAGAAAGTACCGTAAGCATATTGTAAAGCAGCCGCTTGTGAGAGCCACAGGAGGCGCTGCACCCCCAAAAAAGCTTATTTGCATCAATAAAAAGCACTCGGCAATCTTCCGCTGCCATCACGACCAAATTGTCACCAAAGCCGTCAAGGATCATCGTAAGACCGAAAATATCATTTTTTCTGGACGAAGACAAAATCGAGCGGCTGCCGTCAGAATCCATCGACGTTATGAAAATAGCACCCTCCAAAACAATACCGAAAAACGGAGCGTCCTTCTCACCCATCGGAAGGATCGCGTCCTTGTGATAAGAGACTTCCCTGGCATTGAGGCAGGAAAACACCTTGGCGATCTCCTTTTCGGAAAGATGCGAAAAGAGCATCACATCCTTCAAGGAGGAGATATCAAAAGTATCAAAAGTATTCACAAAATTTTCCATAAAAAAACCTCTGTTTTGTTGTTATAACAACGGAATTTTTTTCTATTATACACTATAATAGAAAAAAAGCAATAAGGAGGTAAATTATGGAACCGAAATTTTATGTCTGCAAATACTGCGGAAATCTCATTACTCCGATCCAATCGTCCGGCGCACCGGTGCATTGCTGCGGAGAACCAATGTTAGCGTTGGAAGCCAATAGCAGAGATGCGGCAGTGGAGAAGCACGTACCTGTGATCACGAAAAAGGGCAGTAAAATCGAGGTCAACGTCGGCGAGGTGCCGCATCCGATGTCAGAAGCTCACAACATCTCCTGGATTGCTTTGGCGGCAAATGCCGAATGGACAATAAAACATCTTTCTCCCGAGGAGGAACCGAAAGCAGAGTTTTGTCTGCCGGAAAGCAGTGATTTTACGGTCTATGCTTACTGTAACCTGCACGGTTTATGGAAAAATAATTTTTAAGCAATAGGGAAAGAATACAGAAGAAAGGAATTTGGATCTATGCAAAAGTATATCTGTGAAGCTTGTGATTACATTTATGATCCCGCTGTCGGAGACCCGGAAAACGGTATTGCACCGGGCACCGCCTTTGAAGATTTACCGGAGGATTGGGAATGTCCCGAATGCGGAGTCGGCAAAGATGAATTTGCCCCTTATGAAGAATAAAAAAACAATTGCCAGATTTACCGGCGAAGTCAAACCTTTGCCGGGTATTACCGCCGACAGGGATTTAGAACCGATCGGCAGAAAAATAAGTAAAATCGGTACGAGGAGGTTATCACTATGAGCTGTAAATGTCATGAAACTGTTTTAAAATGCGAAAAATGCGGTGAAGAAATGAAAGAAAGCGAAGTATACGAAACCAATGGGATGAAGGTATGTGAAGATTGCTCCATGAAGCTGAATTCCTACAACAGCCCCAAAAAGAACTGCGCTCAGTAAAAAAATAAACACGGTGAAAGGGTGGTTGTACATGAGACAACCGCCTTTTTATGTGCTATAATAAGAAAAATGAGGGATATCTCCCAACGGAAAGGAAGCTGATACCATGTACTGCGTAAAAAAAATTACCGATGATTTAACTTGGATCGGCGGCAATGACCGCCGACTCGAACTGTTTGAAAACGTATTCCCCATTCCCGAAGGCGTTTCCTATAACGCATATTTTCTTGATGACGAAAAAACCGTTCTCCTCGATACGGTAGACTACTCGATTTCCCGACTCTTTCTGGAAAACCTTGACCACGTACTACAGGGGAGAGCCTTGGATTATCTCATTGTAAATCATATGGAACCGGATCATGCCTCTGTAGTAGAGATCGTAGCACAGAAATATCCCGAAGCGACCATTGTTTGCAACGAAAAAACCGTAAAAATGATGAAGCAGTTCTTCACCTTTGAGCCGGAAAATCGCCTCCACATCGTTGCCGAAGGAGATAGCCTTTGCACCGGCCGTCATGAACTACACTTTGTTATGGCACCCATGGTTCATTGGCCCGAAGTAATGGTCACTTACGACAGCACCGACAAGACCCTCTTCTCCGCAGACGCCTTTGGCACCTTCGGCACCCTTGACGGGAAACTCTTCAACGATGAATTTGATTTCGACAGAGACCTTTTAGACCATGCCCGCCGTTACTATACAAACATCGTAGGGAAATATGGCAATCAGGTACAAAAGCTTTTAAAGAAAGCTTCCGGCTTGGATATCCAGCGGATCTGTCCCCTCCATGGCCCTGTATGGAGAAGCAACCTCGGCTATTTCATTGAAAAAAATAACCTTTGGAGCAGCTATCAGTATGAAAAGAAAGGCATTGTCGTGATCTATGCATCCATGTACGGCGGCACCGAAGCCATGGCAGAAGCCTTTGCCGCCAAGCTCAATGATGAAGGAATCACTGAAATTTCCGTTTACGATGCCTCAAAAACCCATCCCTCTTACCTTATCGGCAAAATTTTCAAATACAGCCATTTCGTCATTGCATCGCCTACCTACAACGGAAATATTCATCCCGTCATCGAAACCCTCCTCACCGACATGAATCACCTTGCAGTGCAGAACAAAACCGCTGTAGTAATGGAAAACGGCACCTGGGCTCCGGCATCGGGGAAAAAGATCAAGGCAGCTTTGGAAGAAATGAAAAACATCACTGTTATGGAACCAACACTTTCCATCAAATCCGTGATGAAGGAAGATCAGCTGGAAGCCATGGATGAGCTGGTGAAAGCTACCGCAGCATCACTGAAATAAGAAAGGAGACCGCTGATGGGAAATACTGCGAAGAATCCAATGGAGCTTATCAGTTACGGACTCTATCTTGTTACCGCAAAAAACGGTGAAGAAAAAGATAACGGCTGCATTGTCAACACTTTTTCTCAAATCACATCGACACCAAACCGTGTTTCTCTTGCGGTAAATAAGGCAAATTACACTCACGATATCATCCTTGCAACGGGGAAATTCAACGTTTCTCTACTTACAACAGAAGCACCCTTTGCGCTTTTTCGCCAATTCGGATTTCAAAGCGGCAAAGAACTGGACAAGTTTAATGGCGTTACCGCTATCCAACGCAGCGAAAACGGTCTGTTGTATTTAACAGAATGCAGCAATGCCTATATTTCCGCCACCGTAGATTCCGCCATCGATTGCGGTACCCATACATTGTTTATCGCAACGGTTTCCGCCACAGAAGTCCTCAGCGACAAGCCCTCCCTCACCTACGACTACTACCATAAGGAGATCAAGCCTGCCCCGGAAAAGCCAAAGGTAAAAGGCTGGCGGTGCAAAATCTGCGGATTTGTATACGAAGGCGAAACATTACCCGACCATTACATATGCCCTCTCTGCAAACACGGCGCAGAGGATTTTGAACCCATCTACCCGGAATAAAATCGAATAAACGCAAAGAAACAGAGCCAGCGCAAAAAAATCGTTGGTTCTGTTCTTTTTTATGCTGGGTTTTTGACAAAAGTGCACAAATACCACGCTGTTTTTCTGCAAAAACAGACATTGCGGCAAAAATAAAACAGTGATAGTATCTAACCATGATCATAAAAATGCATTTTAAACAAGGATATCCTGTGGCCACATTTCAATTTTACTCAACCAAATTATATCTATGAAATTGCACATAGGAGGATCACAATGACTCTTTACGAAGAACGTTTGAATCGCATTAACCAAGCCATTGCACTGGAACCCGTCGATAAAATCCCTGTAATTTCCGGTGCGGCATCCTTCCATGCCGTTGCCGCCGGCGTAACTATGAAGGACTACCTTTCCGATATGGAGCTGAACTGTACCACAAACCTGAAAGCTTTGGAGCTAATGGGTAATATTGATGGTGTACAAGTCATGCTTGTTACTCCGGAAGGGCTGCCGACCCTTTGGCTTTCCGAAGTAAAGGTTCCCGGCAGAGAATTGCCCGATGAAAGTGAATGGCAGGTTCATGAAAAAGAGTTGATCACCCACGATGATTACCGTGAAATCGTTAAAAATGGTTTTGCCGATTGGTATTTTAAATTCATGAAGGAAAAGCTCGGCGATCCCTTAAGCCGCTTAAAGCCCGTTACGGAATACGGTCCCATTGCAAAAAAACGCTTTGTGGAAGCAGGCGTCCCCTGCATTAAAGGAACCTCGCTGCTAACACCCTTTGAAATGTTCTGCGGCGGACGTTCTCTTACCACCTTCTTTATGGAGGACCTTATCGGCGCACCGGATTTATTGGAGGAAGTCTTTAAGGTTACCCATGAATTTAATATGAATAAATATATTAAGCTTTTCGAATCCGATGCAAAGCCCTACGGTGTTTGGGTCGGCGGCTGGCGCGGCACTCCCAGTATGCTCTCACCGGAAATGTTTGAACGGTTTTCCTGGAAATACTATAAGGAGCTGGTAGATCTTTGCATCCAATACCATGTTGTACCCATTATGCATCTGGACTCCTGCTGGGATCTGGGCCTTAAATACTTTAAGGAATTCCCTGCCGGCAAAGGAGTTATGGCTCTGGACGGCAAAACCAATATCTTTGAAGCCAAGGAAGTTGTAGGCGATTCCATGTGCATCATGGGCGATGTTCCCGCAGAACTTCTGGCCTTCGGTAAAAAAGAAGAGGTTTACGACTACGTTACCGAAAGAATCAAACGTATTGGGCCAACAGGCTATATGATCTGCTCCGGCTGCGACATTCCCTACAATGCAAAGTTGGAAAATGTCCAAATGATGTCGAAAGCTGCCGATGACGCAGCAAAAGCATAAGGGAGGCACGATCATGGATTCCAAAAAGCTAAAAACAATCATCGGTTTAGCCCTGGCGGTCATCATTATGGTGATATCTCAAGTAATTTCTCTGCCCGATGGTGTTACAAGGGAAGGACTCTCCGCTCTTGCCATTTTCTTGGCGGCCATTATTATGTGGATTACAGAATCCCTTCCCATGTGTGTAACGACCTTCGTTTTTATGGCACTCATCCCCTACTTTGGCATCATGGAGCTAAGTGAAGTTTGGACAAGCTTTGGCGGCAGCTCATTTTTCTTCGTCATTGCTACCTTTGCTATTACCATGGCCATTTCCAAAACATCCATTCCCCTGCGCATCAGCTATAAGCTTTTGCAATGGTCTAAGGGAAACTCCACAAAATTGATTCTCGGTTTCATGTTTGCCTGCGCTATTACCTCGGCAATTATGTCCAACTTATCTACCTGCATTTTATATCTGGGATTGGTCATGGCGTTATTAAAGGCAAACCATTGCGAGCCCGGCAAATCAAACCTGGGGAAATGCCTGATGATTACCATACCTGCAGCTGCCGGTATTGGCGGGCTGATTACCCCGGCAGGGACACCCGGTAACGTTATGGTCCTCGATATGCTGGCAAATGCAGGTATTACCGTAACCTTCCTTCAGTGGACACTAATTTTTGCACCGTTGGCACTGATTACCGTATTTATCTGCGGCATTTGGATCACCCGGATTTTTAAACCGGAACCGATCACCGCAGAAGCAATGGAGGCACTGAAAGATCAAAAAGAAGAAGCCGGAGCTCTAACCGGTCAAGAAAAGAAAGCCGTTGGTATTGTACTGCTTATGGTTGTACTGTGGTTCGCCGGTACCTGGATCCCGGCATTGAATACCACCGTTGTGGCACTTTTGGGGATGGCTCTTCTTTTCCTCCCTGGCATCGAAGTTCTTTCCTGGCAGGATTACTCTAGGGAAACCAATTGGAACATCATTTTTGCCATTGGCTCCATTGGCGTACTGATCTCCGGCCTTACCAAAACCGGTATTATGGATTGGATCGTTAATGCCGCATTCTCCGGCATCAGCGGTTGGAACACCTTTGCACTGTTCCTTTTTGTAGGCCTTATTGTTTGCATCATTCGCGCCTTTGTTCCCACAGCTCCGGCCATTATCGCTCTCTTTGGGGTTCCCCTTCTCTCCATTGCGTCCATGACAGGCTACAGCGCCGTTGCGCTGCTGGTAATTCCGGCTTTTTGGGCCTGCACACCGATGCTGCTCTGGTTTGAACCCATCTTCCTTTTCACCTATGGCGAAGGTTATTACCGCCCCTTAGACGTTCTGAAATACGGAAGCGTTCCGTCCATCATCCTCATACTTTTAATGGCACTGGTGCTTCCCTCCTTCGTAGGCTTCTTCGGCTTCTAACATTACATCTCAAAAAAATAAGGGGGCAGCTCTATGCTGCCTCTTATTTTTATTGGCATTCACGAAATAGGAAAAAGCTCATCCACAGAATTTCATACTCTTTACGATCCGGGGCCAAAGAAAGCAAATCCATAAGAATCAACTCACTGATTTTATTGAGACGATACAGCATCGTATTGCGATGAATCCGCAAACTTCTGGCAGATTCCGAAAGGTGACAGCCGCAATAAACAAAAGCAGCCAAGGTATCAAAATACTGGGAATTGCTTTTTTCATCCAATTCCTTCAATAGAAAGAGAGCCGGGTGCACATAATAGCGCAACGCTGAATTTTTATGAAAGTGATCCAGAAGAACCGGCCAAGCGACATCCTCGGCATAGCAAAAGGTCTCATAACTTCCCTGATGAAAATCGAGAGCCGTCATGGCCTGGCGATAGTAGGTTACAAACTGCCCAAAATCATAAAAACAATAGCTGACACCGCAAAAAAGATTTTCATTCAAAAAATGCTTTAGCGATTCAAAATATCGCGCTGCCGATAGGTGAGCCCGGGAAAGATTTAAAATCAATATAATTTGTTGATGATATAAAAGAGAATATCCGTGATCCAAATGATCGGCCAAGTAGGAATAGGTGCGAGAAATCAGAACTGCTTCCTCCTCAGAGCGTTCCGCGACCACCGCCACGCAATAGGTATCATTCCACTGCCAGTCCATAGAGGTCAGCATCGGAAGAAGCTCCTCCCGAATTACCGGCTGATCATCCAGTAGCGCCGTTAATTGGGCGGTAAATCTGGAGAGCGGCAAATAAATATGGCAAAAGGCATCCATATGCTTCTGCATATAAAAAATCAAGGTCTGGATAACAGAAGCAATCCCCCGGGGGAAAGTGCCGTTAAAATCAAAGGCAACAAACTGCGCCACACGGTGCTCCAATAAATAAAGAGAACAATGCCAGTAGTGATAGCTTTCAAAAGCAGAGCAATGAAAGGTAGGCGCTTTATCGGTAAAGACATGGGTAAAGTCGCCGCTTTCCTTAAAAGTTGTTAACCTCTGATCCGATATCCGGCGATCTCTGCACAATTCTGCCCAATGCCAGTGGAGCGACGGCGGATAGCTTGAAGAAATGGCCAACACTTCTCCGGAGGTATTGTACAAGAAGGCCGGGCTTTTTAATAAGGCATCGGATTGATCCAGCATTTTTTGCAGTCCATTTTTATCGGAGACAAAATCATTCAGGCTTTCCTCCCATTGATTAAAATAATCCAGTGCCGTAATGATCTCATTAAATATAATGTCCGTATCAGCGCTTTTAATTTTGATAATGTCGTAACGATTGACAATATAGGCATAGCCGTTTCCTTCATCTCCGGAGCCATCACCGGATTCCCGGAAGACATAAACTACATCCTTATGAAAAAGACTGCCGGTAAGCCAGCGCACCGTACGTATGGTAGCACTGCCGCCACTGATAAAACACTGAATATCGTAATCCTTAAGCCAATCCGCCAAATTCCACATACTGATTTTCATTGCAATACCTCTTTGTGTAAAACACCCAAATTTATTATAATTGTATCATATTTCCACAAAGAATCAAAGTTCCCGGCATTTCACACCTATCCTCAACAAAATATTTTTTCTAAAAAAATTCATACAATCAGATTGTTACAAATATTCACTAAAATATTACAAAAGGAGAAAATATGCTTAGAAAATTTAACATGGACTGCCAAAAATTAACCAAACGATAAATAAAAAATACATAAAACCAGGGAAATAACCCCGATAACGCCAAATTACGACAGAAAACAACATTATTATTTATTGCATTGATGAAAAAGTCGTGATACAATCATATTGAGGTAAAAATATGGCAAATTATGAAAAAATGTACAAAACACTATTCATGGCATGCGAAAAAGCAATGAACATTCTCGAAGAAGCTCAAAAAGAGTGTGAGGAAATGTATATCGGAGGCGAAAAGACTCTCCCCCGGCTTGAAATTTTTTCCCCGGACATGATTGAGCAAATAAAAAAATCTCAATAAAATGTTTCTGTAAAGAAACAGCAAAGTTTCTGCTCTCAAAAAAACCGTTACCGCATTTTTAACAATATAAACTAAATCTATTTCAGGATTTACAGCACGGTACAGTATTATCTGTATTTTCCAAAGGTTCTCCCAGAGCAGCCAACAGCAGTGCCCAACAAAGCCAGAAATAGGGTGCGGTAATACAAAGTCGTATTCCAAAAAACGATTGCAGACTGTATCCCAATACTCCGCTGCCCCATATGGCAGCCAGAGGATGTTTTTTATTCTTTTTTACATAAAGAATAAAGGATAACACCAAAGCAACAAGATAAGCTCCCAGAGCAAGGAGGCCTTCGTTTACCAGAATATTCAAATATTCATTGTGTGCAGCATCAATACCGGCACGGTAAGTCACACCGGTATTGTCATCGTAACGGCGGAATTCCGCTGTCATACGTTGCCCCAAAGTATCGCAACCTCCGCCCAAAAGCGGATGTTCTTTTACAAGAGGCAACACATTGCGCCAAATATAAAAACGACCGGTACCAAAGGTATCCTGCCATTGACCGTGAAGGAGCATATGGAACTCATGGAGTGTGCCGCTGCCGATATCCGCAAAAAAGATCACGGCAATCCCGGCAAATATAACCACAAGAATGAGAATCCATACCAGAACGGTCTGGCGTCTGTTCTTTGTGAAAGTTAGAGGGATCAGCAACAGTAAGCTGCCACCGATACCTACAAAGACGGCGGCAACGTTCATCAATACGGCAACAACCAGAGAGGCAAGAAGCGGAATCAACAGCAAAAACCTGGTTTTATGCTGCAAACGAAAGATGACAACAAAGAAGATCGGCACAGCAACAGAAAGCAATGCGCCGACAAATCCCACATTGCCCACGGTACCGAGAAACGGATAACGATAAGCCGTTCCGGCATCATAGTAATTCAAGCCCTTGGGATAAAGCCCCAATGGATTGAAACCAAGAAACTGTAAAAAACAAACAGCGCAAAAAAGAGTCATTGCACCGGCAAAAATCCAAATGAGCCATGGTTTGACCTGATAAAAAAGAGACACACAAAAAAAGGTCAAAACATAGCAGCTCACAGTAATCAAGCCCTCATAGCGATGGTATCCCCAAAGAGTCTTTGGGAAATAAGAAGATAAAAAGGCGCTGAGAGTACAAAACAGCAGAAACAAAAGCACACACCAATGGATGGCAGATAATTTCCGGCCACGATATCCCTTTTGCCGAAGAGCAACGGATATAACGGCCATGAGCAGCAGATAAATGCTGCAAATACCAAAAAACAAATCAAATTTAAACCGTGTAATGGCGGTATATCCACTACTGCCCACAGCGAGCAAAAAAACACTGAACATGACGATCAGAAAAACAGAAGTAAGCCGCTGACGCCAGAGGAGAAGATCCTTCATTGATAAACCTCCGCAAAGTTGATACTGTCATTATAAAAGAAATTAGGAAATACTACAAGAAAAAACCAAAAAAATTCCAGCATAAGATAAAATGATTCGGACATCTTATATAGAGAGCAGCACAGCAAAATCCCGATCCGCAAATATTGCTGCACCGGAAGGGAGCGATGCGCTGAGCTCAACATCAAAACAGTGATTTCACACCACTGTTTCAAGAGGAGTTGTTTTTATGAAAAAAATCACAGCCTTTTTGATGGCTCTCTGTCTGACCTTTGCCTTTGCCGCCTGCGGCAACAGCTCCACAAATAATGCCGCGGAAGACGGTAAGGAAATTGTGGACAATGCTGCCGATACCGGCGAAAACGTCGTAGACGATGCTGTCGATACCGGCGAAGAGGTAGTCGATGATGCTGCCGACGCCGGAAAAGATGTCGTAGATGGCGCCAAAGATGCTGTGGATGATGTCGGCGACGGTATGGAAAATACCACCGACAACAAGTAAATCCATTAAAAACTGTATAAAAAAGGGACTTTTGTCAAAAAAAGACAAGGTCTCTTTTTTTATGCCGAATCCATTCTCAATTCTTCACCGAAAATCCACAGATATCACCGCCGAAAGCAGGGTTTTTTTCTTAAAAGTTTCTTAAATCCATAAGAATTCCATTGTATTATTTCCCTTTTTCTTTTATAATGAAGGGGAAGGAGAAATCATGGAAAATCGCGACTATTTTTATGACAACATCAAAGGGTTGCTCATCATAACTGTCGTTATTTGTCACTTTTTAGGCTACTGCATGACAAAAAGCGACACAGCGATGCGTTCCCTTGTTCTTTTTATCTATTATTTTCATATGCCCCTCTTTATCTTTGTTTCCGGATACTTTTCCAAAAATCCGGAGAAATGTCGGGAAAATGCCTTTCGCAGCCTGTTTATGGTATTTCTTGTGGCCCAAATCTTTTGGGTCGTATTTAAATACCTCACCAACGGCAGTACTTACTATATCCAGCATTTTCTCGACCCGGGCTATGCCATCTGGTATATCGTATCTCTTTTTTTCTGGCGCATATGCTTAAAGGATATCCTAAAGCTCCGCCACGCTTTGGTGATATCTTTTCTGCTCTCCCCACTGATTATGTTCGTGCCCGAAGGCAGCACCGTATTGGCTCTGAACAAAACCATCGGTTTTTTGTTTTTCTTTTTGCTGGGGCATTACGCTACCACAGAACATCTCAACCGCTTTCGCCGTTTGCCCAAATATTTGGGTCTGTTGGGGTTGGCATTGATCTTTGGCGCAACCTTTCTGCTGATCCATACCGGAATATTACCCTACGGCGGAACAAAAGCAATCTTCATGCACACGCTGCTCCTTGGCGAAGGAACATCCAACATCTGGTTGAGTCTGGGCGGCTACTATCTGTCCCTGCTCATATCCCTGGTTACCGGAATATGCGTCCTCATCGCCACGCCGGAGAAAAAGACTTTTTTCTGCAGCATTGGCGAGGATACCCTCCCCCTTTATCTTTCTCACACCTATTTTCTGATCCTTACCGGTTTGCTTTTTGACACCGTGGCTTTTTCTCATCTCGGTTCCTACGCCTTTTGCCTCGGTTTAAGCATCATCCTAATCCTGATTTTTTCCACTAAGCTTTACAGACGCTGCTTCCATGGGGTCTATCAATTTATGATCGGGCTGGCTTACCCGAAATCCAATTCAAAGAAGAGTACTGAATCATGAAAAGAAAATTCATTGTGTTTTTCACCATTGCTGCCCTTGCCTTTTCCTTGCTCACAGCGCCGCTTCTGGCAGCAAATAACAAAGACTCCAAATCAAACTCCGGCGCAACAGAAGTCATAAAAAAGGCCGCAAAAACCGGTAATGAAAAAGTAACCAGCGGTACCGCAACAGATCCTCAAATCAAAGGCGGCTTAATGGCTCTCACCTTCGATGACGGCCCCAGTGCCAATACCGAAAAGTTGCTGGATGCAATGAAAAAGCGCAACATCAAAGTAACCTTCTTTGTGGTGGGAGAGCGTCTTGACGAGTTCAGCTCTTTATTAAAAAGAGAGTACGACGAAGGCCACGAGATCGGCAGCCATACCTACAACCACATGAACCTCGGCAAAGCCGACAGTGCCACTATCACCGAAAACCTGCAAAAAACCCAAAATAAAATGGAGGAAATCCTTGGTGCCAGTCTCGGTACGATTTTAGTTCGTCCGCCTTATGGCAGCGTAAGTGATACCGCAAAATCAACGATCAACGCACCGTTGATCCTCTGGTCCATCGATACCCTGGACTGGAAATCCCGCAATGCCGATGCCGTAAAGGAGCAGATTCTCAATCAGGCCTGCGACGGTGCCATCGTGCTGATGCACGACCTTTACGATACCTCTGTAGACGGCTGTATTGCCGCCGTGGATGAATTAACAAAACAGGGTTATACCTTTGTTACGGTCAGCGAACTGTTCCGCCGCAAAGGCGAAACACTTGCCGCCGGAAAAACTTATACCAATGCAGAAAAAAACGGCATTGACCTTGGTCCATTAAAAGAAGATACGACCAAAGCAAATAATACAACAGAAAAAGATAATACTAAAAAAGAAAATGAAAAAAATAAAGGGAAGCGGGAAGACAAAGGCTTCCCCTGGGGACTGCTGATTTTCTGCAGCATCGTTCTTGTGGTTTATGGTGCAGGAATGGTGACTCGCTTTGGTTTCGGCACGCCCTCCATCCCCGGAAAGGATATTTCTCATGAAAAAGCTGCACCTCATGCTACTCATAGGAATACTTATCGCAGTGACCGTAATCACCGCAACAACGCCCCTCCAAGCAGAAGAAACAACAACCGGAACCGGTAAGCTCATTGCATTAACCTTTGACGATGGGCCCGGACAATATACCAATGAACTGTTGGACGCTCTGGCAGAGCGCGATGTAAAAGCCACATTTTTCCTGGTAGGGAGCTGTGTCAAAAAATATCCGGATATCGTAAAACGGGAATACGAGGAAGGCCACCAGCTAGCCAATCACTCCTGGGATCACGCAAAACTCACAACCTTGAGTCAAACAGCCCTCATGGAAGAACTCAACAACACCAATGATGCCATTAAAGCGGCCTGCGGCACCGATATCGGCCAAATTATGCTGCGCCCGCCCTACGGCAGCTTTAACAATTCAATTCGCGCCTGGGCTAATACACCATTGATTCTCTGGTCCGTCGACCCTTTAGATTGGAAATACCGTAATGCAGATACGGTAAAAAATAATATTCTGAAAGAAGCCAAAGACGGCGCCATCATCCTCGTCCACGACATTCATGCAACCTCTGTACCGGGAGCTATTGCCGCCATTGATGAACTGCAAAAGCAGGGCTATACCTTTGTTACGGTCAGCGAGCTGTTCCGCCGTCGGGGGATCACCATGGAAAATGGAGTATCCTACACCAGTGCACCGGCCAACGGCATCGACCTTGGTCCTTTGGATCCCTACGATTATAACGAAAGCAAATTACAGGAACACTGGGCCTACGAATACATCAATTACGTAAAAAAACACAATCTTATGGTAGGTATAAGCGATGCAAAATTTGGCCCCAATTACCCAATGACCAGGGCCATGCTGGCCACCGTACTTTACCGCCTCTCCGGAGAAAGCGGAAAAGGAATGAAATGCCCCTTTACCGATGTGGCAAAGGATCAATGGTATAGTGAAGCCATTGCTTGGGCTGCAGCAAACGGTATCGTTTCCGGCATAGGGAATCATCGATTTGCACCGGAAAGCTACGTCACTCGGGAACAGGCCGCAGTGATGATCACAAACTATATCTTCAATATCGGGATCCGTACTCACAAAGATAATCGCATCGCATTCACCGATGCAAAAGAAATCAGCCGTTGGGCTCAGGATGCCATCAATATTTTAGCAAACAAAGGTCTGATGACCGGTATGGGAGACGGTTCTTTCTCCCCCAAGGGAACAATGACAAGAGCCCAAACCGCAACGATTTTAACCAAGATCCACCAGCTGCAGATTACATTGCCGGCATTATCTCTTCACTTCGCGCCGCTGGAAATCCGCGGCGTGAAAAAATGAGGTGCGGCACAATGAGAACCATTCATTTTCCGATTATACAAATTGCACTGCTATGTCTTCTTTATGTAACCTTATGGGTGGGATTTTCTTCCCCACTCAAAGCGGAAATCACAGAGAACAGCAAACTCATTGCCCTCACCTTTGATGACGGCCCCTCACCCTATACAGAGGATTTGTTAAATAAACTTGCCGAAAAACAGGTCAAAGCAACATTTTTTGTTAATGGATACCATTTGGATCCCTACGGCGCCGCAACAGAGCGAGCCGCTGCCGAAGGCCACCAAATTGCCAATCACACCTGGGATCACGCATCTTTCAACGATTTATCCATAGACGAGATCCATAATGAGATCGACCGGACCGCAGAGCTGTTGCTCCCGGTCACAGGGAATGAAGATATCATGCTGCGGCCACCCTACGGAGACATTCCCGAGGAAGTCCTGCCGCAGCTGGAAGAAACCATCATAAAATGGTCCATGGATACATACGATTGGGCCATTATGGATAGTGCGGACCTGACCAAGCGATTAACAACCCAGCCCAAAGACGGCGATATTATTCTGATGCACGATACCGTAGCCACAACACCTCAGGGGGTATACGATGCCATTGATGCCCTCCGCGCCAAGGGTTATGAATTCGTCACCGTCAACGAGCTCTTTAAAGCCAAAGCTCTAACGCCGGAAAAACATGCGATCTATAAAGGATTGAAAGCTGCAACCACAAAAGATCCGGGAAATTTACGTTCAAATTGCTACAGCTTTCCGGAAGAGAATCTGGACAAACATTGGGCAGCATCAAGCATTACAGAAGTAAAAGAAAAAGGCTGGCTCACCGGAGCCGGATTCAGCGAAAACAATAACGGAGACCCCATGTTTCTGCCGAATTACCCCATGACAAGAGCCATGTTCGTCACTGCTCTGTGGCGCATGGACGGAAGTGCAGAGACAGAATCTGCCGAAGTAACGACCTTCGCGGATATTAAAGAAAACCGCTGGTATACAAAAGCCGTTCATTGGGCGGCTTCCATGGGTATCATCTATGGAGACCGAGAAGGATGCTTTCATCCCCATGATATCATCACCAGAGAAGCCGCAGCCTTCATTCTTTGCAACTATGCCGGCTATGTGCCATCAAAACCCACCAAAGAGATTCTGACCTTTACCGATACCGCTGCCATCAGCGACTGGACACGAAATGCCGTGGCCGCCCTTACCGAACGAAACATCATCAAAGGCAGTACCGGCGCTTTTGGAACCTCTTTTGAAGCAAAAAAATATCTAACCAGAGCAGAAGGAGCAACCCTTCTCTGCCAATATAAAAACGGAAAGGACAAGTAACAAGTCATGACCGAGAAAGAAAAACAGCGCAGCGGTGAAGCAATCAACCGCCTGCTTATGGTAATGGAAAAGCTCCGCAGCGAAAACGGCTGCCCCTGGGATAAGGAGCAGGACCACAAAACACTGCGAAAATATCTTATCGAAGAATCCTACGAAGTCATTGATGCCATCGACCGATGTGATGACGATGACTTAAAGGAGGAACTCGGAGACCTTCTATTGCAAGTGGTTTTCCATGCTCAATTGGGGAAAGAACGAGGGGTTTTTGCCTTTCCGGAGGTGGCAGATACCATCAGCGAAAAAATGGTGCGCCGCCACCCTCATGTTTTCGGAAATATCCACTGCGAAACTTCCGATGATGTCCTCGTAAACTGGGCTGCCATCAAGGAGGAAGAGAAAAAGAGCAAAGGCAAGGAAAGCCGCCGTTTGGATATTCCCCCCACCTTCCCGGCCCTTTACCGCGCCCAAAAGGTGCAAAAAAAAGCAGCCGAAGTCGGTTTTGATTGGGACAACGACGATGACATCAAAGCAAAAATCAGGGAAGAAACCGCAGAAGTGGAAGATGCCATTGCAAAAGGCAGCATTGAAAATATTAAAGATGAAATCGGTGATTTGCTTTTTGCCGTTGTCAACTGGAGCCGTTACCTTCATATCGACGCCGAAGAAGCTCTCCGGGAAAGCACCGAAAAATTCCGCCGCCGCTTTTACACCATGGAGGATGCCATTTCCGCCGAGGGCAAAGACCTCTCCGCCATGGAGCTGCCGGAAATGGACGCCTACTGGGATAAAATAAAAGCAAAAGAAAAATAAGCATAAAAACAACACCTTTGGGCAAACTGAGAATAAACATTTTCGGGAGGTCCCAATATGACAAAAAATGAAATTATTGCCGCCGTGGCAGAACACAGCGGCATCTCAAAAAAAGATACGGAAACCGTGATTGAAGCTTTAGGTGAAACCATGAAAGAAGCCTTAGCCAAAGGGGAAGAAATCCGCTTTATCGGCTTTGGCACCTTTGAGGTGCGAGACCGTGCGCCGCGCACCGGCCGCAACCCCCAAACCGGAGAGAAAATCATCATTCCGGCAACAAAGATCCCGGTGTTCCGTTGCGGCAAGCTTTTAAAAAGTGCCGTAAATTAAAAGAAAAAGGAACGATAGAAAATGCGATTGGATAAGTACTTAAAAGTAAGCCGTGTGATCAAACGCCGCACCGTAGCGAAGGAAATCTGCGAAGCCGGCCGAATTCAGGTCAATGGTCACACGGCAAAAGCCGGCCACGAGGTCAAACCCGGCGATATTCTGGATATCGCCATGGGCAGCCGCCGTTTGAAAGTCAGAATTGTAGAGATCAAAGAAACCGTCCGCGCCAACGAAGCAGATAAGCTCTACGAAGTACTGGAAGACAAAAAAGCACCCAAAGAAGCCCCGGAAGACCTGCTGTAAAACATGAACCCACATTCCGAATGGAATGTGGGTTCTTAGCGCAAAACACAATATTCCTATTTTGCGATATCTAAAAAACAGCAAATCTGCACCAAAAGGCTCCCCTTGACATCTTCGACAAAAAACGCTATAATATTTGGTATACATATAAAAAACATTCCTTAAAAACCTTTGATGCGGAAAAATCCGTGTGTAAAGTACTCCCAGCGACAGAAGGACGGTGCGAGCTTCTGAGATCACTGCACGGGCTATGGGCCGCAGAGGGCCGGATGAACCGGAACAGCATTTTTTACATGTTCCTCAGTATCCCCGGACGCAAGCCAGCGTTACTGGGCAGCGATGTGATGGCATCGTGTATTGAGTGAGTCGATTTTCGACTAACCAAGGTGGTACCGCAGAATGTTACTCTGTCCTTGCATGGCAAGGGCAGTTTTTTATTTCAGGAGGTTTCTATGAAAGAGTTATTAATGGGAAACGAAGCCGTTGCCCTCGGCGCTATCGCCGCAGGGGTACGCAGTGTTTCAGGATATCCCGGCACTCCCTCTACGGAAGTACTGGAAACCATTGCCAAAAGAAATCCCGGGCACATCCATGTAGAGTGGTCCGTGAATGAAAAATCGGGTTTGGAAATAGCTGCCGGGGCAGCCTATGCCGGAGCCCGCAGTCTTGTTACCATGAAGCAGGTGGGCTTAAATGTTGCATCGGATCCCTTAATGTGCGTCAACTACATCGGCGTTAAAGGCGGCATGGTCATCTACGTTGCCGACGATCCCGGCCCCATTTCCTCCCAAACGGAACAGGATACCCGCCATTTCGGCAAATATGCCCGAATTCCGGTTTTCGATTGTTCCTCTCCGGAAGAAGCCTTTCTTATGGTCCAGGATGCCTTTGATTTTTCCGAAAGTCACGGTACACCGGTGATTTTGCGATCTACTACCAGAGTATGTCACTCCTGCGCCGCCATCAACGTTCCGGAAACGACAACACCTCCGGATATATCCGGCTTTGAAAAAGACTCTCGTTGGGTCATCTTCCCCCGACTTTCCTACAACAGCAAAAAACGGCTTTTTGCCGCAGAACCAAAACTATCCGCAGAATTCTCTGCCTATGATAAAAATGAGATCATCGGCAGCGGGAAAAAAGGGATTGCTTGCGGCGGCGTCAGCTATGCCTATGTGATGGACGCCATTGCCGGCCAAAGGAATGACTACACCGTTTTAAAAATCGCCACACCTTATCCCTTCCCCACCGAAAAGGCAAAGGAATTCCTGGCGATGGTGGAAGATGTCACCGTTTTTGAAGAGCTGGATCCGGTCATTGAAGATGCCCTGCACGTCATTGACGGCAAAAAGAAAATTCACGGTAAAAGAGACGGCAGCGTAGCCGAAGCCGGCGAGCTTTCCGCCATGAGCGTCCGCAAGGTAATGGGATTGGAAAAGACCGCCAATACCATCGACGTTGCAGATGCTCCTTCCCTGCCGGTACGTCCGCCGGTGCTTTGCGCCGGATGCCCCCACCGTGCCTCTTTCTATGCGGTAAAACAGGCCATGAAGGGCCAAAAAGCCATTTTCTGCGGAGATATCGGCTGCTATACTCTGGGAAATGCCGCACCGTTGGATATGGTAGATACCTGCCTGTGCATGGGAGCAGGGATCACCGTAGCTCAAGGGCTTCATCATGTCGATAAATCAACGGTAAACTTTGGCTTTGTGGGAGACTCCACCTTCTTTGCCTCGGGCATCACCGGGGTAATCAACGCCGTTTACAATAAAGCAGATATGGTATTGATCGTACTGGACAACCATACCACAGCCATGACCGGCCATCAGCCCCACCCGGGCTTGGGCATCACCGTAATGAACGAACCCACCGATGCCATTGATATCGGCGGGATCTTAAAAGCCTGCGGTGTTTCCTCCCTTCGGGAGGTCGATCCCTTCGATCAGGAAGCCGCCATCGACGCAGTAAAGGCAGCAGCCCAAGAAAGCGGTGTTCGTGCCATTATTTTCCGTTCCCCCTGCATTGCGCTGGAGCGAAGCAAGAATACCCTGTCCATTGATACGAAAAAGTGCATCGGCTGTTTCAAATGCATCAAACAGCTGGGCTGCCCGGCATTGAGCAAATCCGGAGACAAAGCCGTAATTGACAAGAAGCTTTGCACCGGCTGCGGTCTTTGCGCCACAGTCTGCCCCAAGGATTGCATGGAAAAGGAGGATAAATAAAATGGAAAAGATAGACACCATGAAAAGCTGTCTTTTATGCGGCGTAGGCGGTCAAGGGACCGTACTGGCCTCCCGCATCATTGCCTCCGCCGCCATGAATAAGGGACTCTTTGCCCGCACTGCCGAAACCATCGGCATGGCACAACGGGGCGGCTCAGTGGTGAGTCATGTCCGTATCGGAGAGGAAGTCCCCTCGCCGCTGATTCCCTTCGGGAATGCGGATATCATCATTGGCTTTGAACCCGGCGAGGTACTGCGAAACATTGCTTATTTGAAAAAGGGCGGAACCGTGATCCTCTCGGCAGAGGAGGTACAACCCATCACTGCCGCTCTGGCAAAAACCGAATACCACGGCAAAGAGATTATCGACTATTTGAAAAAGAAAGTCGATAAGGTAATCGTTCTCGATACCGATGAAATCATTGCCGCCTGCGGCTCTCCCAAGGTCATCAATGTGGCATTGCTTGGCGCTATGGCCCAAAGCGGTATGATGAATTTAAGCTATGAAGATGTTTTGACCGCAGTAAAGGAAAAGGTAAAACCACAATTTTATGAAATTAACGAGAAGGCATTGTCCTTAGGGGCAAAAGCCTTTACGAAGGAGTAAACCAATGAAAATGAATCAGGAAACCCTGGATAAGATCAAAATCCAGCTGAAACGGGTAAAATCCGCCGATCACTTTTACAGTAAACGACTGGAGAATATCGATATCGCAGGCATCAACAGCAAAGAAGACTTTGAAACGCTGCCCTTTTCCGAAAAGGCAGACCTCCGCAGCGCCTATCCCCTGGGGCTTAGCGTTGTTCCCGAGGAAGAAATTGTGCGCATCCATTCCTCCAGCGGAACCACCGGCACCCCGGTAATCATCCCCTATACCCAAAAGGATGTTGATGACTGGGCAATCCTTTTTAAGCGCTGCTATGAGATTGCAGGCATCACCAAACAGGATCGCATCCAAATCACCCCGGGCTACGGTCTGTGGACTGCCGGCATCGGCTTTCAGCTGGGAGCCGAACGTCTTGGCGCCATGACCATCCCCATGGGCCCCGGCAATACCGAAAAACAGCTGAAATTCATGGAAGATATGAAATCCACCATCCTTTGCTCCACCTCTTCTTATGCCCTGCTTTTGGCCGAAGAAATTGAAAAACGGGGCATCAAGGATAAGATCCATTTGAAAAAAGGCGTCATCGGCTCTGAACGCTGGGGCGAAAAAATGCGTGCTCGCATTGCCAATGAGCTTGGAGTGGAGCTTTACGATATTTACGGTTTAACGGAAATTTACGGCCCCGGTATCGGTATCAACTGCGAACACAATACCGGAATGCACTATTTCGACGATTACCTCTACTTTGAAATCATTGATCCCAAAACCGGGAAAAATCTCCCCGACGGCGAACTTGGAGAACTGGTGATCACCACCTTGGAAAAGGAAGGCGCTCCTCTGATCCGCTTCCGCACCCACGACCTTACCCGGATCATCCCCGAGGATCATCCCTGCCCCTGCGGCCGCAGGTATCCGCGCATCGACGTTATCCTCGGCCGCACCGATGATATGATCAAGGTCAAAGGCTGCAACATCTTCCCGGCTCAAATCGAGGAAATTTTAAAGGCTATCCCCGGCACCTCCAGCGAATATCAGGTATTTCTTGACCATGAGGACGGTCGCGACCGTATGACGGTATTTGTAGAGACCGAGCTGGAAGGCGATGCCCGAAATCCTCTGGAAGCCGCCATGAAGGAGCTTTTTAAATCCCGCCTCAATGTTACGATACTGCCCAAGGCGGTGGCCATCGGCGAGCTGCCCCGGAGCGAAAAGAAATCCAACCGCGTTTTCGACTACCGCTATTAAACAAAAAAACTCCCTACACCGGGAAATTGCAAAAGCAAAACCCGGCGTAGGGAGTTTTTTGACGGAAGGATTTAAGAAAAATCCGGAATATTAGCCTGCGTTAGCAGGCACCATGGCTTCTGCTCGAGGAGAAGCTCGCGGCGTAGCCGACTGATGAGGTGACGTGATGGGGAATACTAACTTTCATGCAGATCGTAACTGCGACGCAGAGCATATCTTTCAAAGATAAGTTCTGCGCCGCAGCTTCTTTTAACATATTATTTTTTCTTCACCGTCGCGCCACCTCATCCACCGCAAGCGGTCCCCCTTCCCCTCAAAGGGGAAGGCATTTTGCCCGGCATCAACCGGAAAGGGTGCGATAAACGGCTTAGGGCGGGTAAAAGCCCCGGGGCGCAGTTGACCGGTATACATAGGCGTATCCGGTCAGCTGCGGTTCGGGGATTTTGCCCGGCATCAGCCGTTTAGCGTGCCCGACTAGCGCGCCCGACTAGCGTGCCCGATAGAGGAAGGTTACTATCTGCCCGCGAGTACATCCGGTTCCCGGCTCAAACGCCGTTGCAGTCACGCCGGTGGTGATTTCATTGGCCACAGCCCAGAGCACCGCTTTGTAATAGTACTCACCGGAGGGCACATCGGTAAAGGGCATTTTTCCGCTTACGGAAGGCTCTTTGGCATTGCGATAGAGGAACGTTACCACCTGGCCCCGGGTTACTTTGTCGTTGGGAGCAAAGGTCGTGCTGCTCACACCGTTGGTAATGCCATTTTCCACCGCCCAAAGAACGGCACTGTAATAATAATCTTCGGCCTTCACATCGGTAAAGGCACAGTTTTTGGTTTTCGGCTCCGGTCTGCCGTTAGCACGCCAAAGAAAAGTTACCATCTGTCCACGGGTGCAAACATTCTGGGGGCCAAAGGCATTGGCGGAGACACCGGTGGTAACGGCCTCACGCAAGGCCCAGAGAACGGCATCATAGTAATAATCGCCGACGGAAACATCCTCAAAAGGCATCTTGATAGGAATCGGCTCATCGGGGGCAATATAGGAATCCTTGACCACGATTTCACAAACGGCCCGCTTGTAGTTTACGGTTCGCGCCATGATGGTAGCTTTTCCCGTAGATACCGCTGTAACAACACCGTTTGCATCTACGGTAGCAACTTCGGGGCAACTGGATCCCCATATCACGGTTTTATCCGAGGCATTTTCCGGCAGCACCGTTGCGGAAAGCTGCAGCGTTTCGCCTTCGCGGATTTCCGCTGTATTGTAATTCACGGAGATACTTTTGGGATAAACCGTACTGGGCGGCGCATAGGGAGTGAGGTCATCACCGGGCTTCAAGGTGATTTGCGCCATACCATTGGTTTCAAGCTCTAAAGCATCGGTGCCGCTTTCCAAATACGTATTGAGAGCCGCCAAGGCTCCATCGATTTTCTCTTGCTTTGCCTGGATATTTTCTAAAAGCACCATTGCATTTTTGTAAGCCTTAGAGCTTTTTATCACCGCAGGATTTTCCATTGCGTTGATTTCGGCAATTTTTCTTACCAGAGCATCTTTATTGGCAGTGGAAACCATAGAGGCCGTTCCCCACTGACTGTTATCTGCACCAAGATCGGAGCCAAGCCCGCAAACAGTAAATTGCCAGCGCATAACATCGCCATCCTTGAGAACATATTGCCCGCAGCCCACATCGGGGAAGGAATTATCCACACAATACATCCAACCGGACTGAGTACAATAATCGAATTCTCCCAGCCAATCCTCAAACCTTCTGGTGCTGACTCTTTCCTGATTGGAAGCAAAGCGAGATACCAAATATTTGGGGAAGGCCTTTTCCTCGGAAATATTTTCATCCCGAATATAGGAAATATAAAGATCGCTGCCCTTTCCGGTGTGCTTGTAATTGTCTTCGCTGAGAAGCGAGGTAATCACCGTGGAAGCAAGAGTATTTTCCGGCACGGTTACAAGGGTTGGCTCCAGGATATACCCTTCTCCCAGGGTGAATTTTTCCACAGACACCGTTACGGTAATATCTTTAGCCGCCACCGGTGCCGCAAAGGACAAGCACAGAACAAGGACAGATAAAAGGAACAAAAATCTACGATTCATGAAACAACTCCTTTCTATCTCTTTTTAAAACATTTTTACTTTACTTCATGATGAATGAGGGATTGCACACTATTTTCTTCTCGCAACGACTTTTTATACTCCTCTATATATTTACGAAAAGCATCTGAAATCTCTTCATTATAGATGTGTACTTCTCTTTCGGAAATATCATCCAGCTCAGAATCGGTCAAGTTGTCGCCAAGGGTTTTCGATCGTTCTTCCACCTTTTGGCGCATAAATTCATTGTAAAGCTGATCCACATATTTTGATACAAGAATCTCTCTGCGATAATTTTCCGCAAAGGCGGCCCAATATTCATCTTCGGTAAGACCAAGCTGACGATATAAAGAATTCATTCTTTCCTTATACTCTGCAGCACTTTCTTCCTCATGAATGTAGCCACGCTGCGTCTCAATATATTCGGTCAGTTCTTCATCACTAACACGAATCCCCTGTTTTTCTGCTTCTCGAACAAGCAATTCCTGATCGATATAATAATCTACTACAGCATCTAAATCAAAACGTCTGTGAAAAATCATATCCGAATTAATTACATTTTCGCCATTTACCAACCGAAACACTTCGCCGTCAATATTTGCCAAATCCAAGCTGCCATCGGCATTAGCAATATGATTTACATACTCACTCTGCTCGGAAATAAAAGCATCCGCCTTGCTGGCATTCAGATCAGGGTCAGCAGATAAACACACGGAGATAACGGCAATCCCCACAAAAATAACCGCAAGTATTAGAATAATGAAATGTCGTTTTTTCATTTTTAGCACTCTCCTTTAGCGAAAAACTACAGAAATTTCATGGTCAAAATTACGACCGCCGCTACCGCCCTCCGGCATACTCATTTCCATCATTGCATTTCCGGTAACAGTGTATATCCCCTTAGCTGCAAACTTTTGGGGCCTAAAATACATAATCGTATCTGTGATAGTAGTATCGCTTTGATATCCAGATTGTTTCACATTAAATTTTCGTGAAGAAATAACATCATCCCCTCGTTTAATAAGAGTATCTCTTAGAAGACCTCCGGCGTACATTCTAACCCAGTGAATTTGTGTAACAATATCATTCATATAAATATCAGAGCCAGTTTCATAAAAAGTAATCTTATTTGAGGTAACCCTGTATTTTTGAAAGAAAGTGGAATTGCATATAAATCCGGTAGGGACACCCGTCGAACCTATAACAAAACCTTTTTGTTCATCTACCGCAAAAACTCCGCTATCAATCAAGCTACCATTATTTCGATCTATCATCCTTGCCGTTTCAGCGCGGGTAATCCTTCTCGTCGGCCAAAACTTACCGGTATCATCACCTTGAATGATTTGAGCTTGCTGCAACATATACACACTTGCTTTCGCATAAGATGCAATGGAGCTATCATCAGCAAAAACTTTTTTTGCGCACCGGACAGGCAAAGTTGCACTCTCCGCATAATTGCAATAACGCACAATCATTGTCGCAAAATCCTGTCGCGTTATATATGTATTCGGATAAAATTTACCATCTCCTGCACCCGAAACAATATTATTTTTATATGCCCAAATAATATAATTTCTTGCCCAATGACTATCTATGTCACTAAATGGGCTATTCTGAACACTGCCCAGTTCTCCGGCATATGCTCTGTAAAGTATGGCTGTAGCTTCTGCTCGTGTCAGGTTTCCTTCCGGTCCAAACGTTCCATCAGGATAACCTTCCATAATGCCACGATGCCCTAAAGATTGTACTTCATAAAAGAACCATAAATGAGTCTTGACATCAGAATATAAAGGCGTCTCAAAATACGAATAGGTTAAGTTCCCACTAGACAAAGTTGAATACGAATCGTCAATATTCTCTGCACAGACAGAAACCGAAAACACGGAAAGCATTGATAAAACAAACACTATACTTAATAAGAATTTTTTCATAAAAATACCCTCATATTTGCAAAATGCCGCCAAGGGAACCCCTGGCGGCATTTTGACGGGATAGATTTAGCGTTCCAGCAAAAGATGAATGACTTTCGCAGCCTGAGCCCGTGTGGAGAAGCTTTGAGGGGCAAAGATATTTTCACCCATGCCGTTGATGATACCGGCATCTCTCATGCTGTATACAGCCTCTTTGGCATAATCCGCTATTTTTTCATCATCGCCAAAGGCTTCTGCCTTGCTGCTTTCGCCAAGGTCAATTTTGGCATAGGCCGCATAGCGAGCCATCATCACGCACATATCCTGGCGGGTGATTTTGGCGTTGGGATCAAAGGTTGTTTCCGAGGTACCTTTTACGATACCTTTTTCTGCGGCCCATGCCACGTGAGAGGCATAGTATTGATCTGCCGCAACATCTTTAAATTTGGTTTCTGCCGGTGCATCCTTTGTGGCATCTTTTATGCCGGCATAGCGCCCAAGGATCGTTACGAACTGACCCCGGGTTACATTGGCATCGGGGCCAAAGGTGGTTTCGGTCATCCCCACCATAATACCCTTATGAAGAGCATATACCACATCATCAAAGAACCAATCACCGGCTTTTACATCGGTAAACCGGGCGGCAAGGCCTTTGTAGGCTTCCTGCCAGGCAGCTTCCGCAGCGGTAAGGGCTTTGGAGGCATCTTCGCCCACGGCTTCCTTTTGACCATCGGTAAGCTTATCATAGGCTGCGCGAACCTTTGCAATGGTATTTTCGTCGTTAAGGGTTACTTTATCGGCGGCAGGAAGGGTTTTCAGCAATTCATTGAATTCCTGTACGGCTCTGCTGTACTGCGGATAAGTGGCTTCAAAGGTTTCGTGGGCCTTTACAAAGCAGGTTTTGCCATGGTAAATATCCAGCAAGCCCTGGAAAACCTCGTAAGTAGCCATACGACCGGTGGTCATAACTCCCATGGAACCATCTTCCATAACAGCGGAAAGAAGCTTGGAAATTTCATACTGACCATCGGCATCCTGCCAGCCGGCATCGGTGGTATATTCCTCAAGGGTGAGACCGCCGGTGGCCAAAGCAGAGGTGGCTACCGCAACGGAGAATACATTCATTTTGCTGCCGTTTTTAATAACCTGCTGATAGTTCTTGGCAAAATTTTCAAGGAGCTTATCGGCTTCCCCTTCCATACCCTTAACGTCGTTCATGAAGCAAAGGGGATAAAGGGACATGGAATAATAGTCGGAAAGAACCTTGGCTCCGTTGGAGGAGAAATCCGGACCGGCTTCACCGGACACGGTGGCATCTCCCCAGGCATTGATAATCGTTCTGAGACCGGCGGCACGGACTTCCTCGGTATAGCCCTCTTCGGCAGTGGCGTTGCAAACCTCCAAGGCCAAGAGGAAGTAACCCTCGGCAATGGTGTCGTTACCGGCAATGCGTACCTTTAAGCCGCCTTTTTCATCGAGATTTAATTCGCCGCCGGCGATATCATGATCCTTGTAAGCTAAGGAAATCAAGGCCTTAACCAAATCTTTACCGCCAACATCCCGGGGATCGCCGCCGAGACCGGCAATACCAAGGATCTGACGACCAAGAACCTTGGCGGCGGGAGCCGACCCGTCGTTGGCAACAAGGTCGCTATCACTCATGGCGGAGAATTTTTCCGCCTTCATATCCAGATAGGTTTTCCCTTCGGTATTGGTCAGCAAAGGATTATCTGCTTTGTAACCCAATGCGCCAAAGATATAGGCTTCCCAATCGGTACCGGTATCCTGCTCCCGGGCAAGACCTACATAATCATCTCCTACCTTGAGCCCCGTTTCGCCATACCATTTTACCAAATTATCAATGGTAGCCTTTGCATAGGTTTTTGCATCACTGTAAATCGTGACAGGATAGTACTGGCGGCTATTGCCTAATTCTACGGCAACGTAATATTTCCCGGCTTTTAAATTTGCTTTCAATTTCAAAGCATCGGGAACTGTCCACATAGAGGGGCAGCCCTTTACGGTTTTTTCTACAACGGTGCCTTCCAGGGCATCGGCAGAGGTACCGTCTTCTTTATCGGTAATATAAAATTTTGCAATATCCGTTTCTGCGGCGTCGGCAAAGGTCGCACCAACAAGACAGCTATAGAGATTGCCTTCATATCCGGCATTACCGCGAGCACTCAAAGCCTTTACGGAAGGCTCTGCGGCTTCTTTAAAATATAAGGCAAGTGTACGGCTAATTGTATCATCAATAATAATATAGGGGTCATCGCTACTGGTCTTTACGGGCATCTTGCAAACAGTGGGTCCCCCGTTGGTACTTCTAAAACTAAGAGCTTGTTCGACGTTTGTTTTATCTTCTGTTAAGGGATAAATCGTTAGATTTAGAATAGTATCGCTGCTCCCCTCGACTGTAGATTTATAAATATAAACATCCTTTGTACCTTTAGGCACTTCTAAAGTGTATACAGGAAAGGAAAATCCCATTAACTCAATATTTGGCACATCCTGCTTTTCCAGCGTATCGTTAATTACGGTATCATCGGCTAATTGAACATCAAACCATAAAACAGGTGCTTCTTCCGCCATTACAGAGGTATTTAGCATTAAAATAAATGCAAATGCGATAATTCCGCATAAGAACCGTCCCCATTTTTTCTTTGTACTTATCATCATTCAACTACACTCCTAATAAGCTTTATAACAAAGTAATAAACGGAGAGGCTGTAGCCTCTCCGCTTATCTATTCGAATCATTCAATAGTAAAAGTTTTTGTAACGGTAGTACTCTGAATATAGGTAGAAGCCTTTACCGGTTCGGTTTTAAGAGTATAAACACCGCTTTCAAGGTTTAACCCGGAAAAAGTAGCAACGCCACCAAGTACAGAAGTAGCTGTTTTGATCGGCGTAGCAGTAGTATCGGTTCCAGCATAAAGGCTAACAACTACTCCATTATAATTGATAAAAGGGGTAATAGTCCATGCCCAGGTTTCAGGATCAATGGCCTGATGAGATTCGGTAACTTTAACACTTACAGCGTTTGCAGAATAAGAGTTGAGGGTCAATCTGGTAAATCTGGCAGAAGTCGCTTCGGTATAAGGATCATCAAGATATACACCGATCACATCGCCGTTATTGATATTTGCCGTAGCGATGGAAGCACCCCAACCTTCTCTTTCCGAGGGGAAACCACCGTTGATGCGGAAGCACCAGCCGCTGTAACCCTGACCGGAACCGCCTTCTACAACATCATTGTACTTAACATGGGAGAAGTACGTAGTTGAGGCATCCATTGCAGCAGTTGCACTCTGCATAAAGGTTACAGGTAAAGCACTATTGTTACTAATTGCCAGCAATGCATCGTTTACATGCTGGATTCCGCCATTTGCTTTGGCGGGAAGCGAAACGTTCATTTCCGTATAAGGAGTAGTGAGACCTTCTACCGTGACGGTAACATTGATTGCTTCAGACGTGGGTACGCCATAAGTGGTACCCTGCACATAGCTTTCAGGGTAATCCGCAGCACATACACCAAGGCTTGCGCCGAGCATCATTACGCCCACTAACGCTGTTGCTAACAAGTTCTTTAATTTCATGTTTTTTGTCCTTTCTCGTTCCTGTTTTACAGCGGCAGGAACGCTCCGCAAGCTGCGGCGAGTAAAGTTAAATTTACCACAGCTTTAAGAGATCATTTATCGTCGGATCTCAAGACTTTCACGTTTTATAAAGTAAAACAGAGGTAGGACGCCGCAGCGTCCGGCAACAATAAAATCTGATCGCACCTCCTTTTTTCATGAAAATCCCCGGGCTTTTCACAGTATCATTGCCGGCTTTAAGCGCCGACATTCGGAAAAGCCCAAAGGGGCAGCTCTGCGTGGAAGGATCCGCACCGCGCCTAGCCGTTTGCACGATGCAGCCAAAGCCGCCCCTTTGAGCTTCTCCCGAAAGAAATCGCCGAAAACCGGTACAGATATCCCGTCCTGCGCTCGCTTTCGACCGCGTATTTGCCTTTGCATGGTGCAAAGGTACTGCTTCTCTGCCCGGGTATGAAATTTTCAAAGAACGTGCCGCAGAAAATAAACCTGCCCTTGGCTCCACTCATAAAAAAATGCGCCCGCACATGGGGCGCATGGTGAAAACCGGATCATTTTTTTCTTCTTGACGAATGTCGAAAAAAAGGATATAATGAGAGAAGCCCTATGTGGGTGAGCGCATCATTGAAGAGTGGGTAACCGCCAAAAGACTTCCTCTCAATGGTGCGTGTCTTTATTTATTTTCCAAAACAATTACGGCTGTAACAAAATCAGAGGATGATTTGCTACAGCCGTTTCTTTTCGCAAATTTCCCGTGCCCAATGCAACGTTGGGACACAAGCATATGCAGGTTCACGTTTCCTGGCTCACGCACTACAGAGCAGCATCGCTCAGCGCCCCGGATCCTACCTTCTCAGGCAAATGCCCAATGGCCGGTTCAACCGCAGATCAAAGGCTTGTGCGCATACAGTTTCGGCAAAGCTCCGGATTTCCACCGGATTCCGCTTCCGGCAAGGGGCAAAAGCACCTTGCGGAACACCTGCACTTCATTTAACACTATGTTTTTTTCACTATTGAATAATATAATTATACTCAAAAAAATATCAAATGTCAATATCTCGCTTTATTTTTCATGTTGATTTTCAAATACAAATTTCATCAAAAACCAGAAGAAAATTTCAGTCGGAAAAGCAAACGCTCCATACCTTACAATAGATACGGAGCGCTTGCTTTTATTTTAAGAAAGGAAAAAATAAGTGAATCACTGTTTTGTACCGGGTAAGTTTTCTTATGCAAAAGGTTTGCATTCCATTTCTGCGGCAGCAATAATCAAATCCGCAGTGGCCTGAAGCCCCAGGCGACCGGAGTCCAAAATCAAATCAAAGGTACCGGGGGCACCCCATTTGCGGTCGGTATGACCTTCGTAATAGGCCGCACGGATGCGGTCTGTCTTTTTGATCAGCTTTTGAGCATCGGCAGCACTGAGATCATACAAACGCTGCGCCCGCACAACTCGTTTTTCCAAATCCGCCCGAATAAATACATTGAGGACATCCTCACGCTCACGAAGTACATAATCGGCGCAACGACCGATGATCACACAGGGACCTTCCTTGGCAAAGCGGCGAATTGCTTCAAACTGCTCCATGGCGATGGATTCATTTAAAGGCTGAAGTAAGGAAGGATCGCTGAGATACCAGCTGTATCCATACTGATAACCGGCAACATTACGCCAAATGCTGTTGGGACGTTCGTCATATTTTTCCACCAACTCCTTATCAAATTGGAGTTTTTCCGCTGTTTTATCAAGAATCGTTTTGTTATAGCAGGGGATTCCAAAATGATCTGCAACAAGATGACCGATATCTGCGCCACCGCTGGAAAACTCTCTGCCAATCGTTATGATTTTCTTTTTTTCCATAAGTGTACCTCCTCGCCAAAGGGTATCGTTACCTTTCTTTAATCATAACACAAAAAAATTTTTGGTGCAAATACTTTCTTTTGCACCAAAAAAGAATTTTTACATGAATAAAATATCCCGTTCTCTCCACAGAATGTCTCCTTGGGAAGAAAGAGCTAACGGAAGGGATACCCGTGCTGTCAATACCTCCTCCGGAGCTCCGGGAAAGCCTGCCAAATAGAGCCACCTCCCAATTTGAACCAAGGTTTCCACCCAGTCCGGATGGGCAATTTGCAGCGTTTCCCCAATGCGAGAGAGATCCGCAATAACCCCCGGCAAAGCCGCCAACAAGATATCGCTGAACGCTGCCAGTTCCTCACCAAGAGCTCGAAAAGCCCGGGGCTTGTACCTCATCATATTCTCTTCGGAAACTCCAAAAACATGCAGCAGTTCGTGGGTCAATCGACAAGAGACGCCATCTCTTGTCATTGCACTTAAAGAAAACAGATCCAACACAATCTTTCCCAAAGCACCAATCTGAAGGCCATCGGTAACAAATCGTGTTTTCGTTTTGTAATCATAACAACGACCGGTATAGCCAAAGCGCACCACCGGCGGTTCCGGCGGCGGCATGAAATCAACCACACCATAATCATAAAACAAACGATAAATCCGCTCCGGAATCGGAAAAGTGTTCTTTTTATAACAGAACACCAGCTCCAACCGTCCATCAACGGTACCGTTAAAGTCCGAGGTCACCTTCACCGGAGTGGGACGTATGCCTTCCCGAAAGAATGCCGCCGTAAGCTCCGGCTCCAACCGACGGTAAAGCCCCTCCAACTCCGACAGATCCTCGGCAAAAGGCGGCAAGGAATAGCACCTCATCATCATACGGCAAAAAAACAAATCATCATATTTCAATCAACTTTCCTCCCCTCCTGTTTTTTCGTGTATCTCATTTTAGGGAAGCATCTCGATGATACCGTTACCTTCTTCATCTGGGCGGATCATACAATGAATCGCACCATCTTCGGAGGTCGCTTTCCATCCTTCCGAAGCAGATCCTTGTAAAGAAAGAGGAATCACCCGATTTTCATTTTCGTCATACCACCAGAGCGTATTCAATTGATCCGGGCTTTTTGTCTCTGCTTCCCAGGATTCATAGCATTTTCCGTCTTTGATCTCGTAGGGGATCACGGTCTGGGGATGATTGTCATCGGAAGCCAAAGCAACCACGGCGCCGCTCAAAGCCCAGCTGTTTTCCGTAATACCGCAAACATGCTCATGATAACGGTAGTTTTGCTCCTCTAGATAAGTGCTGTTTAAATTCAAAACGCCGGCGGTTTGGCACCCCCAATTCATCGATGCGTTTATCACGCCGACAATGGCCTGATCCTTTTCGCAAGTCATCTTGTAATCATGAAGCTCCGATACCGATGCCACCGTAAACACAAAGACCAACACCGCCGCCAATATTCCCTGAAAAATGCGGTGATGACGGAGCAAAACGCGACAAAGAATATCCGCAAGCAAGGCAAAACCAACAAAGGAAGTCACTGCAGCCCGCAGAGACACCCAGGGATTTTCAATAATAAAAAAGAGAGAAACCGGGGCAACGACAAGCACGATGCCGAAAATCAGACCGATGAGGGTACTCCTCTGCTGTACTAACTTCCCCTTTGACTGCCGATGGCAGCGAGTCAAAAAATAGTATAAAGCCGAAGCTAAAGCAACACAAAGCAGATAGAACCAGGCGCCATCCTGAAAAATTTGCACAATGCCGCGAAGAAAGCCCTTCCCGGTGATAGCAATCCCGGCTTCGAAAAATACCGCCCGAACCTGCCCCCAAACCTGAGGTAAAAATTCATGAAAGTAATAGGGATTATTCGGCCAAATAACCTTCACTCGCGAAGCAAGCAAACCGGTGGAGAAATGTGAGGTAAACCAGAAATAAAGCCCTACCATCGGCAGAGAAAGCAGCCCCATAAATGCACCCTTACTTCGAAAATGCAGCAAAACGGAAAGCAATGAAAGCGTCAGCGAAAGCACCAGAATCTGTTCGTAATAACAAAAAGACAACAGCAAGCAGGGTAACCACAGCACCAGCCAATACCAACGACCGGTTTCCATCCACCATTCCAAAAGATACAGCGCCAATGCAGTAAAAAACAATCCTACAACGATACGAGAGGAAGCGGAAATCCAATAGGTTCCCTCAAAGCCCAGAGGCATAAGAGCAAATACGATCAGGAAGATCATGCCGCAGCCGAACCAGCGCTGAAAAACCTTACGAAAAATCAAGGCGGTCAAGGTCCACAAGACACAGATCAGCAGCAAGGCCAAAATCATATGATCCCAAAACCGTCCCCACAAAAAGATATCGGAGATCCCCGCCAACGGCCGAGAGGCAAGCAGCCCGGCCTCTTGAATCAACAAAAGATAGTCAATGGATGTAGGATAATTTCCATATTGAATATAATCATCCAACTGGGGAAAATATTGAAAGCCAAAATATAGGAACCGTAGCGCAATGGGGAAAAATACGATCAGAAAATATAGAATCTGTCGTAAAACACGATGCTGCATCTGAAAAATACCTCCATGGTACATGATACCAGATTTTTCGTTAAAAATAAAACACCACCTCAGGCAGGCTCTTCACACCGGGCAAAGAAATCCTCAGCCTTTGCAAAGCAGGTATCCGGATCCACATGAAAGGATTTGCAGTGAGCGGCACCGTCAATCAAGACCATTTCCTTTTCTGCGATGGCAGCGGCATAATTCCGCTTCGTCATTTCCGTCGGCACAAAATCATCTTCATTCCCATGGAAGAAAAGAATGGGATAAGGATTTCGTTTTAATGCCTCCACCGTATTTTCTCCGGCGATATCAAAACCGCAGCGATGAAGAAAACGGCGGCGGTAAAGCTCCGTCAGAAATTTTTCCGTTCCGGGCAATTTTTGGCGGATCAAATGCTGAAACTCTTCTTTAGCGCAGGTAAAGCCACAATCGGCCACAATACCGCAAAGCTGCTTCGGCAACCCCTTTTGGCCCGAAGCAAGCATGACCGTAGTCGCCCCCATGGACATGCCCCAAAGATACAAAGGAAAATCCGGATAGCGTTGAGCCAGAAAATTTGCCCAAAGAACGCAATCCTCTTTTTCTCGAAAACCATAGGTGATATATTCTCCTTCGCTTTTGCCATGGGCACGTTCATCGGGAAAGCACAAAATGCAATCTCGAGCCAAAAGTCCCTTTACCAGCACACCATAATCCTTCCGCCAGGAAGAGCGCCAGCCATGCATCAGAAGGATCACCCGTTTCGGCTGCTCCGGCACAAAAATGCGGCCGTAAAGCGTTAAACCGTCGTTGCTTTGAATCGTTACATCCTCCCGGGGAAGCGCCTTTAGTGCTGCTGCGGCAGGGTCATTTTTGCCATGAAAAAGATCATCCTGTTGTTCCCGATCAATCCCCTTTTGAATTCTTCCGGGAATTTTGGGAGCTTTACGTTTTATGGCCATATCAGAAAAATAATGAAACAGAGCTGCACCGGCAAGAGAGACCGAAGCGCCCACTCCAAGCCATACTTTTTTAGACAATACACTCACCTCACGAGATAACGATTTGAGAATTATCTGTTAATATTCGCTTCAAAAAAGGTAAAAACCTGCTTTTCTCCAAAAACACACAAAAAGGTCATGTAAAACCATGACCACCCTTGTTATAATAGAAAAAAAGCATGGAGTATAAGCATGAACTACAATCTGAAAATTCTGCGCAGCAACCGCAAAACCCTGGGGCTGGAGATCCGCAGCAGCAATGAAGTGCTGATACGTGCCCCCTACCGGTTATCCCAAGGAGAAATCAATCAAATACTGACCGAACAGAAAAGCTGGATCGAAAAAAAGCTCCGGGAAATGGAACATCGAGAAGCTATACGCAACGGCATCAAGCCTTTTACCGAGGAAGAAATCTATACGCTTGCTCAAAAAGCTCTGGAATACATTCCGAAACGAGTGGAATATTACGCAAAAAAAATCGGCGTAACCTACGGCAGAATCACCATACGTAACCAGAAAACACGCTGGGGCAGCTGCAGCTCAAAGGGAAATTTAAACTTTAACTGCCTGCTGATGCTGACGCCGCCGGAAACCATCGACAGCGTCGTGGTACATGAGCTTTGTCACCGCAAGCATATGAATCACTCCCCGGCCTTTTACAAGGAAGTATATAAGGCTTACCCCGATTATGAAATACATCACCACTGGCTGAAAGAACACGGTCAGACTCTTTTGGCAAAATGCTTTGGCGAATAAAGAAATGGCTGCATGAAAAATTTCATGCAGCCAGTTTTATTTATTTTACAACTCTCTCAATGTAGCGCATGAGGATCGTGGCGACTTGAGCACGAAGGGCGCTGCCCTGAGGGGAAAGCTCTGTAGAGGAGACCCCGTTAATGATACCGGAAGCACAAGCCCAGGAGAAAGCATCCCGCGCATAGGCACTGACACGGTTTTGATCGTGAAAAGCACTAAGATCCGCTCGTGCTGAGGTATCAACTCCGGTCATGCCGGCATAGCGGAAGAGAATCGCCGCCATCTGTTCTCTGGTGATAAAGCTGTTGGGGGCAAATTTTCCTTCACCGACGCCATTCACAACGCCGTTGGTATAGGCCCAGGCCACGGCCTCGGTATACCACTGACCGGCGGGAACATCGCTGAAGGGATTGCCGTTCCCTGTGGGAGAACCGGCATAACGCCAAAGCACCGTCACCAGCATGGCACGGGTCATCGTGCCATCGGGAGAGAAGGTATGGGTATCCATACCGTTCATCAAGCCGTGTTCAATGGCGTAATCCACGCCGAGATGATACCATTTCGAGGTATCCACATCGTAAAAGGGCTTGCTGGGGCATTGTGCACCGCCATCGCAAATGGTCTGCCCTTCTTTGGCATCGCAGCGGGTGCAAATACCGTTAACAAAGTTATGACCCAGCGCATCGGTATAGGCATCAATATAGGATTCACCGCAGGCACAGAAATGGGTGGTATAGCCGCGCCCGGTGCAGGTCGGCATCGTGGTTACAGTGCTGTATCTATAGTCATGGACATGGCCGCTACCCTCGGTATCGTACCATTTAAACTCGCAGCGACGGCAATAGTGACGGGTCATGCCTAGGTAAGCGGAGTATTCATATTCCTCGACAGCAACAACCCAATCATGACCTAACATAGGCGTCTGTGTCGGCTGGGTCAGCGTTTGTCCGCAGTAGGCGCAGCTCGTACCGCCGGTAAACCCCGGGGAGGTGCAGTTGGCCTCGATAGCATCACAGGCAACGGGCTTATGTGCCACCGGAGAGGTCTTTGCCGATACGGTGACCTCGCCGCAAATAGCGCAGGTTTGACGGGTGAATCCACCGGTTTGACAGGTTGCCCCGACGGTTTCACTCACGAATTTGTGCCCAGAACAGGCCGTTGTTTCAAAAGTAATTTCGTTGTCCGTAGCGTAGGTTTGTGCAGTACTGCCCTCCGTGCCGCGGATGACAAAGCCGTCAATCTTGGTCAGCCCTCCGAGGAAATCATCAGGGTCAATGGGACAATAGCCCAAAGCCTGCGTACCGATATACGTAACGCTGGCAGGGACCGTCACGCCTTTGCCAAGACCATAGGAGAAGAATGCCCCTTCGTCCAGCACACGCAGGCCATCGTTGAGTCGGATCGCCTGAATCTTCGGCGCAGAAAAGGCATTGTTGCCGACAAAGCGAACGGAATCGGGAAGAACAATCGCGTCGCAGCTGCTGTTATTGAAGGCCTCTTGCCCAATATAGGCAACACCGCCAAGGTCAACAAATTTCATATTTTTCGCCCCGGCAAAGGCGTAGGAATCCACATACTTACAGCTCTGCGGGAGAATCAGCCCGGCAAGATTCGGCTGGTCAAAACTGGGGTTCAACTCCGTCTGCCCTGCAAGAAACTCATAAGTGACGAAAACAGTGCCGTCCTTGATACTGAGGACAGTATCCTTCGCCATCGTACCCTTGTAGCCATAGGCAACCTTGCCGAAATAAACCACACCGTTTGGCCGATCGTGGAACCATGCGGTGTTGAGGAATGCCAAGGAATCAACATAGGTCACATTCGTTTCTAAATCGCCAAAATTACTCAACATGGCACAGCCGGAGAAAGCACCGCCGCCGATCTGACGGACGTTTTTGCCGCCTTTAACGGAACGAAGCTGCATACAACCGCTGAATACGCTATCGCCGATGGCAACCAGAGAGTCCGGCAGCGTAACGCTTTCCAGCACAACGCTGTTCGACAGAACGCCATCATCAAGAATACGCACGTTTTTGAGGTCGATTGATTTGAGGTTGGAGTTACCGCCGTCATCACTGGCAGAGCCATCGGAGATCCCACCCCGCACTTCCAGCACATCGTCGGGAAGAACGACATGAGCCGTGCGTCCGACGCAAACGCCGCGCAGCGTTTGATTACCCTTGGGAATGACCAAATTCTTTATCCGATTACAACCGGAAAAGCAATTCTCCTCCAAAACCGCCGTCTGGGGCAGTGTGATGTCCGTTAGATCAGGCATTCCGCGGAGATTGATGTAATTAACGCTTTCCGGCACAACAAGCTTGGTAATGCTCCCACCGGCTTTAGGAATAATGAGGGACTCCAACCCATCAGGAAGGTTCAGCTCCTTCACACCTTCCAAATAATCCTCAATACGCACCATTTTCGTACCGGCACGGACGGTCAGCTTGGCAGGATAATCCCCTTTGCAACCCAAGAATACGCTGCCACAGTATAGCTCCGTACCGTTGGCAAGACCTTCATACCATTTTGAAGTATAGATGCTGGATGATTCCATATCACTCAACGAATTCGGAAAGGTAAAGCTTTCGATATTCTCGCAATCATAAAAGGCGCAGTCCTCCAGCGTGGTCAGACCGTTGGGCAGATCCAGACGGGTCAGCCCCGTACACTCCCGAAATCCGCCGTCACCGATGACTTTTAATCCCTCATGGAAGGTAACGGATTTCAATCCCGTACAGCCGCTGAAGGCACTGTCACCGATGGTCTCGACGCTGCCGGGGATATCTACAGAGGTCAACGACGTACATTCATAAAACGCACAGTCGCCGATTTCCTTCACTCCCGACGGAATGGTCACGCCGGTGATATCCGCACGCCAAAATGCCGCTGCACCGATGACAGTTACATTATCGGGGATCACCGGGGTCTTACTCGTGCCCTTGTAATCCAGGAGCTGCCCCTGCCAGATAAAGAAATCCGAGGCGCCATCATCATAAAGCCAATCGTAGTGCAAATCATAGAGGTTTTTTGCAAAACGACCAACGCTGTAACCGGCCTTCTCACCAAAGGCACCGCCGTGCAGCAAAGTGTTCTCACTCTTAATAGTAACATCGGATAGCTCCGCACAAGACGCAAATGCCGCCGCACCAACCTCCGTCACGCTGGCGGGAATCTCAATCTTTTGCAAATAGTAATTGTTGTAAAATGCCCGTGCGCCAATGGTTTTCAGCCCTTCGGGCAGAACTATTTCGCGCAGCTCAGAATGGGCCTTGGCGCTCCAATCATCGCTGTCATAGAATGCGCTATCGGCAATATAAGTCACCGTATCCGGCAAAACAACTTTCCTAACGAACACGTTTACACGGCTATACTCCTCCTCGGTATGGAAGCTCTGAATACCAACAACGGTATAGCCATCGATGGTTGAGGGAACGGTAACCTCCGCCTCATACCCGTAGTAGGAGGTAATCTCAATTGTACTCGGCGAGGCGAAGCGGTAAGTAAACCCATACCCGTCCTCACCGGGGAGCTTTTCCTCTCCGACAGCGAATACAGCTCCGGAAAATGAAAGCACAAAGACAGAAGCAAGCAGTAGAGAAAAAAGTTTCTTCTTCATAAACATTTCTTTCATAAAAGTTCACATCGTTCCTTTCCTTATAAATATACTGGCATTATATCACAAATCAAACCGAAAAAAAATAAGTTCTTTCAAAATTAACATTGTATACACATAATCTACACGCAAGAATTTTTCGAAGTAAAATAAACCCGGGAGGAACGATGGTATGTGCCCCAATACCGGCTGTCAAGTATTGGAGGTACATACCAACTATTCATCCCGGGCTTTACATTTTGTACGCTGCTTCCATATTTTATTCTGTAAACATAGGTGCTTTCACTTCATTTCCGGCAAAAATGTTGGGCCCCGGCTCCGAAAGAGAAAAATACATTGTTGCAGCTTTTGTTGTACCGAAGTCACGATTAGAACCGCTTTTCTGAACTTCATTAAAAGCATCACGAAACATCTGATTGTGGGCTTCTTCTCGATTCAAAAGAAAATCAATCGTCTCCCGCACCTTTTTATCCTCAATCTGACGATAGAGATATTCATATACGACCTTGGCTCGCTGCTCAGAGGCAATATTACTCAGCAAATCGGCACAGAGATCCCCGGTAACAGTAACGTAATCCGCAGTCCAGGAATACCCGGACGCATTGATAAGACCGGGATTCAATCCCAAAAGAACATGGGACTCGATTTCTCCCGAAGGCACCTCATCAAAAGCTACATCATGACCGTTGAGAAGATTAATGGTTTGAGCTACCATCTCCATATGACTTAATTCTTCCGCAGCGATATCCATAAACAGATCTTTGATCCGGGGATCCTTGATCCGAAAGCTTTGGGATATATACTGCATAGCAGCTTTCAGCTCACCATTGCCGCCACCCAGCTGTTCCTGCATCAAAGCAGCATACTGAGGATTGGGACGCTCCACCTCAACCGGATGAAATAACATTTTTTCGTGTTTAAACAAACTTATCACTCCTTACGCTTTATTAATGCTAGTATCCCCAAAAATTCAAAACCTATACAAAAAAACACCCTCGGTGTTGCCGCGATACAGAACACTTTTTACCACTTAAATTTCCATTAATCATGACAGTAACAAAATGGACTCAATCAAGAACACAGCCTAAAAACAGGCATAAAAAAAGAAAACCGCCTGCTAGAAGCGGTTTTATTTTTGGTGGAGATGAGGGGAGTTGAACCCCTGTCCGAAAGAGAATCCACCGAGCTTTCTCCGAGCGCAGACTGTGTATCATCTCGACTCAGTCTACGACACAGACAACGCTGACTGAGACCATTCCGTTAGATGTCCGCAGTGCCGCCGGAAAAAGGCATTGCGTAATCCCGACCTAATGACCCCATATCACACATCGCGGGAACAGCGTGTATGAGGTAAGCTGCAATTACGCAGCAAAAGCTAATTCTTGTTTGTCATTTCATTTTAAGGTTCCACAGTTTTACGGCCTTATGGAATGCCGGCTCGCTTACCCGACCAATCCTTCCCCCGTCGAAAACCAGTACACCCCCGACTGGCGGAAACATAAGTCATTAGCTTTTTCAATTACTCCACTATATTATACAAAAATACAGAAAAAAATGCAAGTCCCTGCCGTTGATAATTTATGGAAATTTCATGCAATATCCGTGATCAACGGTGTACAATATAATCCCTGGCTTGTAAACCAATGCAACCAACAATGGCTACAATAAAGAGCCATTCCCACCAATGCTGGGCGGTAAAGGCCAGATACCCCAGGAATATACAAAGCATGATGCCCAGAAGAATGATAACGATATCTTTCAATTTCATACGGTTTGCGTCCTTTTATTGATTCTTTTTATTATAACATTCTTAAAGAAGTACTGCAACGGTTATTGCGAAAAAAATCTCATTGTGATATGATAGAGCAAATGGGGGAATCAATATGTCTGAAGCGAAAACCAATGCTATGCGGCTTTTTGATGCAGCAAAAATAAATTACGAAATCCATACCTATGACACTACCGATGGGCAAATCGACGGCAATTCCGTTGCGCAAAAATGCGGCCAAGACCCGGATCAGGTATTCAAAACACTGGTAACCGTAGGCCACAGCGGCGAACATTATGTTTTTGTGGTTCCGGTCAACGAAAATCTGGATCTGAAAAAAGCAGCCAAAGCAGTAAAAGAAAAATCCATCGAAATGATTCGCCAAAAGGAGCTTCTGGGGCTGACCGGCTATGTCCACGGCGGGTGCTCCCCTTTCGGCATGAAAAAGCAATTCTTCACCGTTTTTGAAGAAACAGCCCAGCTTTACGATACCATTATGGTAAGCGGCGGTCGCGTCGGCTGCCAAATTGAAGCAAATCCCGAAGATATGCTGGAGCTTTTGGGAAGAGAACATGCCGTCTACGGCGATATCGCAAAATAATAAAAAACAAGGTGCAACGTTTTATAGATGCTGCACCTTTTCAATCCCATTATATTTATTGAGAATATTGTTTCCCTATCACTCTATCGTAGGATATGACCTTCATCTTTTTAAACAAAGCGCTGGTGGAAGCTGCCGGATAACGGGTCACCACCATGTTATAATCGGGGTCATCATAATAGCAATCCAACAGGAAGTTCATATAAGGCGTTCTCTGAAAACCGGTACCCAGCGCCACCGCATTGAGAAAATGATACGGAGAGCAAACATTCCCCTGATGCTCCGGAAACATGGGGATCTCCATCGTCCGATTGGCATAGATCAGGAAGGGAGTCGAATACATACGCCGGTATTCCTCCGTTGTCATGCCATCGCCGGGGTCAAAAAAACCGGTTTCCTGGTAGGTCACATAGTTTGCCCCCAAAGAAGGCAAATGATCGCCAAAAAGCAACATGACCGTGGGCCGCTCCCGGCCATCGATATAATCGGCCATACCGCCAATAAATTGATCGGTATCATAGATCCCCTGAGTATATGTGGTAACGGTGGAAAGCATTTCTTCATCGAGAACGGAACTCTCTACCTGCACATTAATATCTTCCTCTGCCATGGGATAGTATGGATAATGATTTTCCATGGTAATAATGAATAACACCGTCGGCTCATCGGCGGCATCCAGCAGCATCTGCGCCGTTTGCATCACCATATTATCGGAAATATACTCTTTCCTGCATTCCTGGTATCCCATCAGCTCCAATTCATCCTGTCCGTAAAAGGCATCAAAGCCAAGATGTGCATAAGCCTTTTCCCGGGAATAAAAACTTTTATCGTAGGGATGCATTGCAATGGCGGTGTATCCGGCATCTTTGTAATTGGAAATATAGGTATCCAGATCTCTGGTAACGTACTCGTAAGGCGTAGCCCCTGCCGGAAAGCAGCTGGTGGATAAGCCGGAAAGACATTCAAACTCCGGACGAATCGTTCCGCCGCCGATCACCGTGGTATACATATTACCGCTATAACAGTTCGGTCTGGAGATCACGTCATCATAGTGACTTAAAGGATTTTCCGAATAGGTAACGCCCTCCAACTGACGAACGTCAAAAAAGCTTTCCTCTAAAACAACAACGACATCGTAAAGGTCCTCTCCGGTGGTGGGCGTAGAGGAATAACCTTCGAGAATTTCATCAACCTTCTCTTCGGAATAACCCTCCGGAGGTTCCACATGGAGCAGCAATAGATTTACTGTAAAACCTCCGACAAAACCATTCTGATAGTAGTTGGTGGATTGCAACATCGTATCGCCGTACTCAATGCCAAAGTATCTCAAATACCGCTCGCCCCGGGCACTGCCAAGGCCCAAACAAAGAAGAAGGATCAACCCAACAGCCAAGGGCAGCCGTACCGGCAGCCACAGCCTGAGGTCAATGCGAAAGAAGGCATAAAAGAGAATCATAACCGCCAAAATGCCCAAATACCACCAAAAAACCGTCGGCGGAGCAACATTGACAAAACCCGCCATTTCATCGGCATTTTGCAACAGCAAAAAATCCTTGGGATAAAGAGGATCTCCATTAATTGCCAATTTAAGATAGTTGACACAGCCCAAACCACAGCTGACAACGGCCAAAACAGTACCGGCTAGCCAACCGCGGCGAAAGAGCACCAACAACACAAAAAACAAAAATAGGATCAATAACACGGAAAAGAGCCAGGCCAACTCACAATTGGTCAAAAAATCGCCAATGGTCACCAGAGTCGGCTCATCCTCATAGTGATCGAAATTCATATATTCCATAATAAACAGGCAAAACAGTGCAAAAAAAGGCAGGGTCACATAAAAAAAGATGCGAATACCTTTCCACTGCCGCACCCGAGAAATCCATTTGGACAAGTTGATTCCCTCACTTTATCTCATCCGACAAAATCAGACATAAAAATACAGAAATATTATACACTTTCTTCACCAAAAATTCAATAAATTCCTTTTGTGCAAAAAAGAATGATATCCTCGGCAAAAGGCCTGCCGCTCACGGGAAATTATGCTATAATAGAAGTATTCTGTTTAAAGGAAGTCCGAAATGCACCTAAAAAGGAAAAAAACACTTATTTTCGCTGTATTTTGCAACCTCACGGTGATTCTTCTGGAACTGATCGGTTTTTTTGCCAGGGGCAACGGTATCGCGCTCAACATTTTTTACACAAACGACAGCAATATTCTGGCATTGGCGGCAGCCGTAATATGGTTAATTACCCTTTGCTGCGGTAAAAACCCACCGCCTCGCGGAGTAATGTTGCTGAAATATGCTGCAGCCACCTGTCTTGGGCTAACATTTCTTACTGTGATATGCTTTCTGGCCCCTCTCAGCGGATACCGTTTTATGCTATTCCAAGGAGCCATGCTTTATCAACATTTACTCTGCCCTGCTTTTGTACTGATATCCTTCCTCTTTTTTGAGGAATACCGCCAAATCAAAAAAACAGATATACTGTTTGCAGTTATGCCGACGATCCTTTACGGCGGAATCACCGTCGGGATGAATCTACAAGGAACGCTCCACGGTCCTTACCCCTTCTTACTGGTGAAAGAACGGCCGCCGGAGCAATCCATACTATGGGGAATCCTTATACTCGCAACAACCATTGGCATTGCCGCATTGATCCGCATGATAAAGAATAAAAGGAGAACACACCATGACGATGGATACCGACACGATAAAAAAAATTGAGAATTCAGAGATGCTTCGAGAAGCACTGTTTTCCATGGCTGATCCGGCATACAAGGAATTCCATGCAAGGTTGATCCCTACGGTACCAAAGGATACCGTTATCGGAATTCGGACTCCACTGCTGCGAAAGTTTGCGGTATCCTTCGGAGCCTCGCCCTATGCCAAAACGTTTCTCCGGGAGCTGCCCCATACTTATTACGAAGAAAATAATCTCCACGGTTTCTTGCTTGAACGAAAAAAGGATTTCGAAGAAACCGTTGCGGCTCTGGATCACTTTCTCCCTCACGTTGATAACTGGGCCACTTGTGACCTGATAAAGCCAAGGGTTTTTAAAAAAAATCATCCGGCGCTCCTGCCCAAGCTTCGCCAATGGATGCATGATACCCAAACCTACACCATCCGTTTTGGCATCGGTATGATGATGACGCACTTTCTGGATGAGGATTTTCAACCGGAATATCTTGGAGAAATCGCAGCAATCCACTCCCAAGAGTACTACGTCAATATGATGATTGCCTGGTACTTTGCCACAGCTCTGGCAAAACAATACGAAGCAACCCTCCCCTATCTTGAAACCCGGCACATGGAGCCATGGGTACACAACAAAACGATCCAAAAAGCCATAGAAAGCCGCCGCATCACGCCGGAACAAAAAACATATCTACGCACATTAAGACTGAAGAAAGGAGCATCCTTATGAAGAAGCAATCCTTTACCACATCTTACAGCGGAGGCAAAGACAGCGCCCTCGCCCTATACCGCACCATAAAGGAAGGGCATATTCCCCAATCGTTACTCATCACCTACCGGGAGGATCAACAACGCTCCTGGTTTCACGGCATCCCCGGAGAACTGCTGGAGGAAGTTTCCGCCGCTCTGGAAATTCCCATTCGCAAAATTTACGCCGGTCCCGGCGAGGACTACACCGCCGCCTTTATTGAGGCTCTTAGAGAAGAGCGAGAAAAAGGCGCAGCCTTTTGCGTCTTTGGAGATATCGACATTGAGGATCACCGCAGCTGGTGCCGGGAAGCATGCGAAAAAGCCGGCTTGGAAGCCCTCCACCCCCTCTGGCAGGAATCCAGAGAAGCCCTGGTACAGGAAGTGATTCAGGAAGGCTTTGTGGCAAATATTACCACCTTAGACACCACACGGCTGGACAAAAGATTTCTGGGAGAAGCCCTTTCTCCGGAGATCGCCGAGGAAATTCGGCGCTGCGGTGCCGATGTCTGCGGCGAAAACGGCGAATATCATACCTTTGTTTCCAATGGTCCCATCTTTCATCGCCCCATATCCTTTACCCTCGGCGCGGTGGAAGAACACGGCAACTATGCCTGCCGACCTCTTTCACCATTAAAAGTTTTTGAAAAAACCGGCTTGACAATAGTCTGATTTCATACTATAATACGGGAGATATTTTATTTCGGAGGGCTCCATGGAAAAACGGTTCGACCTTCAATTTCAAAATTTTACCCGTATTTACCGCAGCTACGATAAGATCTACCATGAATTGGCAGTGTATTTTCACATGGCCGATAGCGTTCTGTACATTCTTTCCAGTCTTTATGAGATGGAAACACCCTGCACGCCAAAGGATATTTGCGACTACTGCTCCACGAACAAGCAGACCATCCACTCGGCATTAAAGACTCTGGAAGAGCAGGAATGCATTACGATATCGCCCTCTCCCACCAACAAGAAAAACCGCCTTGTGGAGCTTACCCCCAAAGGCAAAGAGCTTTTGCACACAACCATCCAGCCCATCAAAGAGCTGGAGGTTGCAGCCTTTAGTGAACTAAGCGATACCGAAAGAGAACAGCTGCTGCAGCTGGAAAGAAAATATTTTGAAGCCTTCCATCGGCAGGTAGAGGATTTCTATCGCAGAAACGAGGCAACAAGGAGAGATTCATGAAAATACAATTATCTGACCACTTTACCTATGGGCGAATGCTGCGTTTTACGCTGCCTTCCATCATCATGATGCTATTTTCTTCCATCTATGTGATCGTTGACGGTCTTTTTGTGGCAAACTACGTCGGCAGCAACGCCCTGGCCGCAACCAACATCTTTTATCCTGCAACGGCACTTGTCAGCGCCCTCGGTTTTATGCTGGGGATTGGCGGCAATGCCGAAGTGGCGAAGACCTTGGGAGAAGGGAAAAAAGAACTGGCCTGCAAATACTTTTCCATGATCATCACCGCCATTGTGACAATCAGCTTAGTTTTCTCCATTCTGGGCGCCATCTTTATTGAACCGATCTGCTATCTTCTCGGCGCCAGTGATGCTTTAATTGGGTATTGCACCACCTATGGAAAGATCATCGTTTTCGGTGCCGTGCCTTTTATGCTTCAAATCACCTTTCAGGTCTTTTGCATCACCGCAGAGCGACCAAACCTGGGGTTGCTTTGCACCATTGGAGCCGGCTGCACCAACATTATCCTGGACTATTTCTTTGTAGCGGTTTTCCACTGGGGCATTGCCGGCGCCGCCTCGGCCACGGTCATCGGCTATTGTGTCGGCGGTTTGATTCCCTTGATCTATTTTCTATCGCCCAACGAAAGTCTGCTGCGGCTGACAAAACCAAAACTGTACCCCCGGGTACTGGGACACAGCGCTGTCAACGGCTCCTCGGAAATGGTTTCCAACCTTTCTTACGGTGTAGTAACTTTCCTTTACAATCTGCAATTAATGCGCCTGGCCGGTGAAACCGGCGTTGCCGCCATTGCGGTAATCATGTACGTCAACATGATCTTTACCGCCATCTTAATGGGCTTTTCCATCGGCATTGGACCGGTTATCGGCTTCCATTACGGCGCACAAAACAAGGAAGAGCTGCAGAATCTCTTTCGGCGCTGCATGAAAATGATTGCGGTGACATCCATTTTTACCGTTATCGCAGCGCAAATCGCCGCCGGGCCGGTTACAGATATTTTCTGCAAAGGCGATGCAACTTTAGAAGCCATGACCACAAAAGGATTCCATATCTTCTCCATTGCCTTCCTTTTTTGCGGCTTCAACATCTTTGGCTCCTGCTTCTTCACTTCCCTTTGCAACGGCAAAATCTCCGCCGCCATTTCATTCCTGCGCACATTGCTCATGGAAGCAGGCATGATCCTTTTGCTACCGTTGATTTTCGGTCTGAACGGTATCTTCATGGCGGTGCCCGTCACGGAGATTGTGACCCTCGGCGTAACAACAATTTTCCTGATTACCCAAAGAAAAAAATACGGCTACATATAAAACGAACCGCGCCATATCACTTGGCGCGGTTCTTTTGCGTATAACTCTATTCAACCTCGTGAGATTCTCTCACGACGGTTTTTTCTTTTAAGATGTTGTTCCGGAGATTATCCTTATATTCCTTGAGATATTCGTTATATTCCGAGGAAAGGCGGCTGTTAATCGTGCCGGCCTCTTCGGTTAAAATCTGATCAATACGTTCTTCCGTGACATTTTCGCCCTTTTCTTCGAGATATGCCCGAACCTTTTCCCGAATAAAACCATCGCGGAGGTCATCGCTATACTTGCCGATAAGGAGCAAATCCCGGTATTGATCACGAAATGTAGCATAATATTCCTCTTCGCTCATGCCGATGCTGGCAAGGTAAGTATCGAATACACCGTCCTCCCGATTTTCATTTTCCATATCCTGCTGTTCCCGAATAAAAGCGTCAACCTCTTCATCGGCTACCGTATAGCCCTTGGCTTCGGCCTCCCGGGCAAAGAGCCAGTTTGTCAAAAGCAAATTTTCCACGGTTTCTCTGTCGGTGTAATCACCGGAAGCGAGAGAGGCATTTACGGAAAGCTCAAAGTTGTTGGTATAAGTAAGGGTATCACCGTTAAGCTCAATCAATTCTTTTTCGGGGTCATAATCTGCCATAGCGGCACCGGCATCGGCGGCAATTTCCTTGGTGGAACCAAGGGAATCCGTTCCGGAGCGATCCAAAGCAAAAGCAGAAATACCAACCGCAACAACAAGCAAAACCACAATGCCAACCAATAAAATCGTTCTTTTCATATACCCTCCTCTCTTTTCAAACCATTACAAACCGGTATAAAAACCGCTAATCAAATAGTTTTCATCGACTTTATCCACAACGACAATGCAGCTAAAGGTCGTTTCATCCGGAGAAAGTGTACCATCCGGGGAGGGTTTCATATCAAATTGGCACGTATAGGCCAAAATTCCTTTTCCACTGTCAAAGGCAGATTCATCTAAAGTGCAGTCCGTAAGCTTTGCTTCGGCCATGCCAAAGACGCCATCCCGGAAATCCCATGCAGAGGTTTCGCCGGTGGAAAGGAGCTTCATTTCGTAAAAATCGCCGGCATTAAAATCGTCAAAAAAGGTTTCAATCACCTTTTTTCCGGCTTCGGCATCTTCCTTGGTGAGGCTGCCGTTATTCACCTTTAAGGTGCTGTTTTCGGCATCCCAATAGGCTTCCTTGCCCAGCTGCTCTGCAAAGGCACTTGCGGGGACATATACCACATCCTGATAAAGCACAGGATAAACCTCGTTGCCATCGGCATCGGTAAGCACTCTTTCTCCACCATCCACCATGATCTTCAGAGAAGGTGCCTCGGTAATACCGGCATCGCTTTCCTTTGTTTCCGAAGAAGAACAACCGGTAAAGGCCGCCACCGCAACCAGAGACAAGGCAAGAGGAAGCACACATTTTCGTAGCTTCATTTTCGAACCTCCTTTATTTCAAAATAACATAACATTTATTTAATTATATAACAATATCAAATTACTGTCAATAATTTTTGATAACATAATATTTAAAATTACCGTATGTCGAAATCACCTGATTCTTAACATCCCGTGTATGAGCAGTATATGCTACTTTCGCACCATCATTCAAAGTAATAAGAACAGCATGACCTTCACTAGTGGTGGTAGCAAAACTTCCCGCAGTCGCATTCGTATAAGACTCCCTCGTTGCATAACCGTTATTAACCATATAGGGACGTAATTCCTTTACTCGAATCCAAGTAGTCGTATCTTTTCTCCACTCGGAACTTGTTGGCACACCCCCGGCATACAAACACTGGGATACAAAATTTGCGCAATCGCTGCTATATTTAGTATATGCCGAATTGTAGTTTTTGTAATATCTATAGGCATAATCCCTAGCCGCAATTCGATTATAAATGCTCCAATTATCAATGGGATTAGCAACCCAATTAGGATTAACAGTGATTTCTTGTATTTTAGCTAAAGCATCATTTTGTCCATTTTGAAAAAGCTCTTCAGCAGATCGCACAGCATACACCGAAATATCATAAGTCCCTTCCAAATCACTAATCGCCATAAGCGTTATGGAATTTTTATTAATATTATCGAGATCATCCAAATCCATCGAAGCCTTGATTCCATAAGAATATTCATTTGTTTCGCCAATGTATTCCTTAAAAACCGCTGCTGTTTTATCAACAAGGGACACCGTATTATCAACAAGACCAATTTGTCCAATGGTTAAATATTCATTATCAAGTTCAATTGCATTTTGAATTAGATGACGTTTGGCGCTATCTGATATATTCTCGTAGGATGAGATCCCAAATGCAGACATATATCCTGCAACATAAGGTAATTCATCTACACTGTTTGCCTTCAATGTTTCCCTTACGATAGCCGTTGTACTAAAGAAAATTTGATTTCCTTCAATAGAAACATCTCCATCTTCAAACTCAAATCCTTCTATATTGTACAATGTCCTATCATTTTCAACAAAAAAATCTACAATTTTTTCTTTGCTAACACTTTTGAAATCATTTATTGCAGAAACACCAACATCTTGGGGCTCTGTGGCCCAAATACCCATGCTCATTGTAGAAACAACCATAACAGTTGCACAAATTGTCACAGCAAATTTCTTTAAAATTTTCATAAATTATCCTCCATTTAATTTCATTTAAAGCTACGTATCGACCTACAACAAATTCAAAATGATTTTCGGGAGATTTTGCAAAAACGTTCCATTCCCTGAGGTTCCTTTGGTTCATAAAAAGGGAAGCTACATGCCGTGTTTGCAGCAAAAGACACAAACACATAAGCGCACGACACTATTGTAACTCCATATCGAATGATAAGTCTTTTCACGATCACATTAAGCATATTCATTAAATTCACCTCCTTTCCATCAATAAAAATCAATCCTCATAGCATAATTTATTCTTTAGCATTGCTACCAACATTGAGAAAACCACAGTAAATTGTCCTAAAGAAAAAGCCATAACATCTATATTTTTCGGAATAATTGCAGTAAATATTAAAACAAAAAGAGTCTCTAAAAAACAAATCACTATACTTATCTTTCTAAAATAAATTTTTTCTTCTACTTTTACATTTCTATTCTTATGGATAATCGGTGCAAAAATATAGACTACACAAAAAGATATTAACGATAACAACCTACTCCAAAATAAATACAAGGAAGGCTCGCTCCAATATAAAATTACTGTAAAAATTAAATATATGGTTAACGAAGTCAAAAAACATTTTTTTCTTGTTTCAGCATGATATCCACCAACATATAACCTCAAAGGAATAAACGCTATAAAAAAACATATTGTCTCAAAGAGGTTGCGTATGAAAATGGAGATAATTAATATAACAAATAGCTGTATGACCGATGAACATAAAAGTGTTAATCCATACCGGCATAATTCCACATCCTCTGCCCGAAGAATATTTTGCTCACATAACAACCTTACAACATGATCTGATATCATTTTCGCAACCTCCCCTTCTATTGCTCCCAGTATATCACGAAAAAACGATTTTCCTAAAAAGTTGTCGAAAACGGCACTCTAAATGACGCAATCCGCACAAAAGTAAAAAAAAGAGGGAGCAGCCGCTCCCGATTTTATCTATTCCACGTTATGTTCCAAAAAAAGTACGAATTTCACAATAAAGCGATTTTTTTCATAAGTCAACTCCGGCTCTCCACCATATTTTGCCAACGCCCCACGGATATTATCCAAGCCGAAGCCATGGTTGCTTTTATCGGCTTTTGAGGTTACAGGAAACACCGTTTCCTGAGGCAAAGCCGTATTTTCAATCTTACAGAAAAGCACATTTTTTTGAAAGAAGGCTGTTACAAGTATTTCCTTTTCTAGCTCAAATACTCGGTCGCAAGCTTCGATAGCGTTATCCAAAGCATTACCAAAAATCACACAAAGATCCATGCTATCGATGGGCAATCGTTCCGGAATCTGCAAGGCCACCTGAAAGTGAATCTTCTTGCTTTCAGCCAAGGCTTTTTTCGCACTTAAAACGGCATCCAAAGCAGCATTTCCGGTTTCGATAAACCCTTTCCCCGCAGAAAATCGAGAAAAGAGTTCATCAATATAGGCTGCAGCATTTTCACAATCATTGTTGTCAAGATAAGCCCGTAAACCAATTAAAAAATGAGAAAAATCGTGTTTGAAGCTTTTTAACTGTTTTTGAGCAATGAAGATCTCATCAAAATGTTTCAATTGATCCTTTAAATGCTGCTCATATTGATATTGTGCTCGAATAACTTCTGCCTGTTCCGCCAAATGTTCATAGAGATACAAGGAAAAAAAAGTGCAAAACAAAAGTCCAAAAGAGCATATCACTGATAAATTATACAAATAGTTTTCCGTAATGACATAAGAAAATTTAAAAATCAAAAACACTGCAACGATAGAGGTACAAAACATCAACAAAAACAATAGCCAATAGGATACCGGAAGTACCACTTGCTTTCTTTTAAATCTTAACCGGATAAGCTCAACGACGACCAAAGCCAGAGTTTTGGAGAGAATGATTCCCAGCAAACGATAAGAAGGTAATTCAACAATGTTTTCTGCGGAAACATGGAAAACCAAAACCATACCATACAAAACCATAATTTCAACAGTTGCACTCAAGAGAAAAGACAAGACCGGAATAATAATCCGATTTTTGATCGTTCCTTCATATAAAAAAGATACAGCAATAGAAGAACCTATTACACCAATGGCATTGAGGATTCCATAGTGGAAAATTGCATTACTGATATTGATCATTGCCGCCAACAAAAAAATACCTATGCCATACCCCCAAACAGGAAGAGATTCACGTTTTTCGCAAAAGATACTGCAAAGTAAAAAGACCATGATCGATTCAATCAAACCGGTAAGAATATCTGCAACAGTATAGATCATTATATATACAATGTCCTTTCTATATAGTCCGTATATTCGGAAAGCACTGTTTTTTTGTAGGTACGACCAATAGGAATCCGTTTATCACAATCATACAACTCGATAAAGCTATTTCGAATAATCTTCACAAAATGAAAATTTACAATAAAAGAAGAGTGTACCCGAAAAAGCAGGGAATTATCTAATTTACTGTAGAGATTGGATAAAGAACAGCGAAGTTTATATACTTCTTCCAAGGTATGAATGTATACTAAATGATCAAAGCTTTCACAATAGATAATATCCTCACAAAGTAAACGGTACATTGCTTTGTTTTCCATAAAAGTCAGTACTTTTCGCTTTTTAGAAAACCTTTCCAAAATAGCAGTCCATACCTTAAGACACTCCTCTTCCTCAAGGGGCTTTACCAAAAAGCGAAAGGGAGAACACTGAAAACTTTCCCGCATATATTCCGTATAACTCGTAACAAAAACAATCACAACATGTTCATCGAGATCACGAATTATATTCGCCGTATCAATACCATTGAGTTGCGCCATCTCCATATCCAAGAAAATCACGTCGTATCGATCGCCACCGTTTTTATAAGCAAAAACTAAGGATTCTCCGCTATAAAAAACATCTACTTCTATTTTCCTATGCTCCAATCGATCCAAATATTTTTCCACAATCTCAATATACTCTGTATCATCATCACAAATAGCAATGCGTATGATATCCATCGAAAGTACCGTACCTTTCCGTGATCCAATATCACACAAACATTACCGCACTTCGGACATGATGCGATTTTACCAAAATGTTTTTCCGCATTAGAGTGCTATTCCAAAAGTCTTTTTTTAAAATTCGCATGAAAGCTCCGATTTCATATGTGCGGCAATATCCACAGATAATTTATCAATTTAACGATATTCGTTATTATATACTATTCGCCTGATATCATCAAGTTCTCATTTATAATAAACATTAAAAATAGAAGAACAGGAAAGCAAAAAAACGAGATTCTCACTTCGGGGAACCTCGTTTTGAATATGTGGATATTTTAAGAGTCCTGCATCAACCGTTTGGCATTTAGCGCGCTCGGCTTAGCGCGCTCGCGATGCTTCGGCAGTGCGATACTTACCCGGACTTAAACCTACGATACTTCGAAACACCCTAGTAAAATAGCTTTGTTCTTCAAAGCCAACCATACCGGGAATATCGGAAAGGGGCAAACGTGTATCTTTGAGAAGTTCTTTGCTCTTTTCAATGCGATACTGCGTTACGTACTTTGTGAAGGTGATATCCATTTCTTTCTTAAAAACCTTACTAAAATAAGGGGCGCTGAAATGGACGTGATCGGCAACGGCTTGAAGTGTGATTTTTTCGGAATAATGCTCCTGAATATAGCGAATCGCGCTGTGGATCATATCTGCGCTTTTCACCTCAGCAACAATGGTTCCTGCCTCCAAAAGCTGAGGCAAACTGTGGTGAATCCACTGGATCAGCTCAGAGCTATCGCTCATTTTTTCCAACTCAGCCAAAGCATGAAGACAACGATGCACAAGGAAGCACTGACCGTTTTTTGTCAAAGAATGATCGTAGATCATCAATACCATGCGACCAAGGGCCGCTTTGCCGGCATCCAGTTCATCCATACGACGAAGCTTCTCCGCAACGGCATTCACCTCAACGGATTTTTCTTCTTCATCCATGGATTCATAACGAGAAGGAAGAGAAGCCCAGGATTCCTCGGAATCGGAATCTTCGCCACCAAAACGACGAAAGGCCTCAGTGAGATTATCGGGGAGCAACGATGCATCACTGCCGTCGGAAAAAGACCCTGCAAGGGTGTGGAGAAGACTGCGCAAACAACTTTGCCGTTCTTCGGACACCACCGGTGATTCTCCGAGGGTACGCTCCAATTCCGGAAACCGATGCAAAAGCTCTGCATGCTCCGCGGTAAGATGCTTTAATCCGGCAAGATCTCCGCTATGATTCAAAAAGGAATGTCCGCCGATAAAGGCCGCCGCCAACTTGCCATTAACCACAATAGGAGAGGCCCAATGAGCCAACCCCATGGGACAGTAATAAACCGAAGGAGCGTTGGGATCTAATGCGTTCAATGCTCCCTCATAATGAGTCGCAAGGCAGTATTTGCCGATATTTTTGTCCATACGATAGCAAAGGCGGCGATGAAACCGCCCTTCACATGGATTATGAATGGTTTTTCCATCGCCGCTCAATACCAAACATTCAATGCCGGTAGCAATGGCATAATCCTTTGCTGCAGTACAGACCTTCTCCAGATTCAATTCTTGAAAATCGGTGGGTCGATGGGTCATGCGCTTATTTTACTTCCATAGTCCAACCAAAGGGATCTTCCAAACGGCCCCACTGAATACCGGTAAGAGTATCGTAAAGCTTGGAAGTCAGGGGACCCATTTCGCCGTGGTTGATATGGATCGTCTTGTCTTTCATGCAGAGATCCGATACGGGGCTGACAACGGCAGCGGTACCGGAACCGAAAACTTCTTCCAATTCGCCTTTTTCATTCCGTTCAAAGACTTCTTCAATGGGCAGGAGACGTTCGGTAACAGGTACACCCATATGACGGGCCAGTTCGATGATGGATTTTCTGGTGATACCGCTAAGGATAGAGCCATCCAACATCGGTGTAACAAGCTCATCATTAAACTTAAAGAAAATGTTCATGGCGCCGACTTCTTCAACATACTTATGTTCTACGCCATCAAGCCACAGAACCTGAGAGAACCCCTTCTGATGAGCAATTTCACCGGCAAGAAGGCTGGCGGCGTAGTTCCCGGCGGTTTTGGCAAAGCCCATACCGCCCTTGACGGCACGAACATATTCATCTTCCACATAAATTTTTACCGGTTTCAGGCCTTCGGCATAGTAAGGACCAACCGGCGAAAGGATAACACAGTAAATATATTTGGTAGAAGCCTTTACGCCGATATAGGGATCATCGGCAAAAATGAAAGGACGAATATACAGAGAAGTATCCGGAGCCGTGGGAATCCAATCCTGTTCCAAACGGATCAGTTCCAACAAGGTTTCCAGGCAATATTCTTCATCAATCCGGGGAATGCAGAGACGATCACAGGAAACGTTGAGACGTTTGAAGTTTTCGTCGGGGCGGAACAGGTTCACTTTTCCGGCAGGTGTACGGTAAGCTTTCATCCCTTCAAAAATCGTCTGGCCGTAATGGATCACCATAGAGGAAGGTTCCATCGCAAAGGGTCCGTAGGGAACGATCTTTGCGTCATGCCAACCGTCTTCGTCATGTTCCATGACGAGCATATGGTCAGTGAAAACTTTACCAAAGGTCAAATTCGCCGCATCGGGTTTTTCTTTTAAATGAGTACTCTTTTGGATTTCGATGGTCATGATGCATCTCTCCCTTTTTATTCTATCATTATTATCTTATTTTACTCCTAAATGGAAAGAAATACAAGGTCTTTTTCTGTTGGCGTTTTTTCCCTGTTTTGTGCAAAATATTTCGGTGCAAAATAAAGTCATCATCTTATGAATTTCCGGAGTGACATTATCTTGAGCCAAAGAAAAAAAGGCCTTTCTATTTTAGCCGTCCTTATCTTATTTACCCTGCTGATAGCTGTTTTCCCCATAAACAGCCGCCATTATTACGTTGCCGCCGGCGATTCCGTTGAACTGCCAAAGCTTCTGTCTAAGGTCATCGACTATAAGATCACCGACGATAAAAACGGTCTCACCTCAGAAAATGCGGCAAATTTCACCTTTTCCGATGCCGGTGAGTATGCCCTGCATTCCCGACTTTTCGGGATCGTGCCGTTACAATCCGCAGCCGTTTCCGTTTACAGTGAAAAGGAAGTCGTTCCCGGCGGTCAATCCGTGGGGCTGATTATGGAGACCCGGGGCGTCATTGTTGTGGGCTACTCCGCAGTGACCGATGCCAAAGGAAAAACTCTGTACCCGGCAAAAGAAGGCGGCATTGCTCTGGGAGACTGTATTTTAAAAATCGAAGGCAATGCAGTAAACAGCGACGATGATGTCATTGCCCTCATTGATCACTGCGGCAGCGACGGCGAAGTGACCATGGAAATCTCTCGCAGCGGCGAAAACCAAATCAAAACGGTTCATTCCTATTATTGCGAAGAAACAGGCCGTTACCGTATCGGCCTTTATGTGCGGGATAACACCGGCGGTGTAGGCACCATGACCTATTACGACCCTGCAACGGGACGTTACGGTGCTCTGGGCCACACGGTACAGGAAGCAAAGGAAAAAGAAAACGGCATATCCGGCCGATTGCTTCCGGCAGCCATCAGCGGTATCAATCCTGCCGGAGAGGGCCGCACCGGCGAAAAGATCGGCTATTTTCACCCCGGCGCCTTTGAAGGCAGCATCGATCATATCGGAACCTACGGTGTGTTCGGAACACTGAAAGAACCATTGGAAAATCCCCTACTCCCTCTTGTACAAACGGCATCCCCCGACGAAGTGGAAAAAGGAAAAGCCCAAATCATCACTGTTATTGACGGTGAAACCCCGGAATGGTTTGATATCGAGATCACCGAAATCAAACCGGAAGAGGACAGCGGCAAAGGTCTTGCCATTACCGTGACCGATGAAAATCTGCTAAAGCGCACCGGCGGCATCATTCAGGGAATGAGCGGAAGTCCGATCCTTCAAAATGGAAAGCTGGTTGGAGCAGTGACCTACGTAATGGTAAACGAACCGAAAAAAGGCTACGGATGTTTGATCCATTACATGATGAAAGAAGGAAATATTGAGTAAAGGCAATAAAAAGCATCCTTCCGTCGCTGCAAACAAATTCATCCTTGATCCAACATTACACTTTGCGCAAAGCAACAGAATCTCGGAATAACTGAGAAAAAGCAAACTCCCTCACAAAGAAATGAGCGGAAAAATGCTTCCAAATTAAAGTAATTACAGTAAAAACACATAAAAAAAGCAGAAAAGCCTTCGATTTAACACAGTCTTAACATAAGATTAAACGATTTCACAAAAAACCGGAAGGATTTTCCATGATTTTATAGAATTATTGCATGAAAGAAATATTATTATGAAATCATGGGAGAAATAACATGACAGAAAAAATTAAAATCATTATTGCAGACGACAACAAAAATTTTAGCGAAAATCTAAAACAATTTTTGGAGTCAAACGAAGACATGGCCGTCGTTAGCATGACAAACAACGGTATCGATGTCTTGAAGATGGTAGAAGAGCATGAGCCCGATATTCTCATCCTCGATCTGATTTTACCCCGCCTGGATGGCCTTGGCGTACTACATCGCCTAAACAGCACAGAAAATAAGCCGAAGGTCATCATTTCTACTGCAATGGGTCAGGAAAACATGACCCAGGAAGCCGTTCGACTGGGCATAGACTACTTTTTATTAAAGCCCTACGATCTGCAAAGTCTGTCGTTGCGTATTCATCAGCTGACAGGCAACACCGTAATCCCCACTGCTCCCAGAATTCCGGCAGTGACCAGCTATGAAGTGGAAGTCACCGGGATTCTACACCAAATGGGCGTACCGGCACATATCAAAGGATACCAATATCTCCGGGACGCTATTGTTTTCGTAATCGAAGACATGAATCTACTAGGTGCCGTAACCAAAGAACTCTACCCCATGATCGCCGATAAATACAACACCACCGCCAGCCGTGTGGAAAGAGCGATCCGCCATGGCATTGAACTGGCCTGGGACAGAGGTAATATCGACCTGATGAATAAATACTTTGGCTATACCATTGATGTAGAACGCGGCAAACCCACCAATTCCGAATTTATTGCCATGATTGCGGACAGGCTGAAAATGGCCAACCGCTTGGCTTAAAAAAAACAAAGTAGAAATCACATAAAAGGGCAACTGTTACGGGACAGTTGCCCTCTTTTTTACAAACATCTGAAAATGTCATTTTGATGTCAAAATAGTTTAAGTTTTGCCTTTTCCACTTGACAATTTCAAGTAAAGTGATAGAATATAGAAATAAAAATAATATAGCATTCGATGTTATGGAATCGGGGTGAAATTCCCCGGCAGAATAGCGGATGCCGTAATGGTGAGTGAAGCTTCCGTATGCCATTGCAACCTCTGCGAAAACGCTGCATGGACCCCGGTGAAAACCGGCCTTCCGAGGTTGTGAGAAGGTGGAACCTTTGCGATGACCCTAAGTCGGAATACTTGCATCGAGAGGAGTACTTTGGTTTTGTAAAATACCGCACAGGACTTTTCCTATGCGGTATTTTTTATTTGCCGATGTCGGCACAAAAAAGTTAAAAACGCCGTAAAAAACAAAGAAGGAGGCAAAATTTATCACGGCGTAAAAATCACACAACAGAAAGGACGTAAAATGAGCAACACAATTAAAAAATCACTTTGGCTCATGGTGATATTTGCCATTGCTTTCACCCTGAGTCTCGGCCTCTCCGCAAATGTATTTGCGGCAGACAATGCTCCCGTTATCGACTTTGAACTCTCCGGTGACCAAGTCGCACAGGGCATACAGGCCGGTAAACCCGTTTATTTCGTATTGGCAGACAAAGAAGCCAATACTGCTACCGCAGCGCTGACCAAAGATGGAGCCCCCATAAAAGACGGCGTTGCATGGAGCATCGGCAGTACAAATCAGGCCAGTGCAACCATTGATCCGGCCAGCGGTGTACTGAGCATGCCAAAATGGGAAGGCACTTCCAAAGCTTATGTTCAGCTCAGAGCAACCTATGAAGAAAAAACATCTGAGTACTGGATCTATGTATTAAATCCCAACTCTATAACTGCATCCAACCCTAATGGCTGGGTTGTCGACGGTGAAAACACTTATTCCTACACTCTGGATAAAGACGGAAAACAAAGTTCCTATACGCCTTACATTTGCTTTGGTGATTTTGCGAACTACAGACTTGTAGACTTTTCCTTCAGCGAAGAAGGCTTCGCTTCCGCAGCCTTTACCGGTGGTCAGGCCATTAATATCAGTCCCCTGAAACCCGGCACCGTTGATTTTACGGTCTTTATCAAAAACCATCCGGAATTCAAATGCACCATAACACTTAACGTAAAAGGCGTAGCTGTAGCCGATGCCAATGGGACAGTAGGAACCACTTCCACCTATGTTGGAGAAAAAATTTCTCTGGAAGCTATGGATGACGCCGGCAGCGATACTTTCACTTGGTCCACCACAAACAAAACCGTGGCCACAGTAAAAAATGGCGTTGTAACCGCCAGAAAACCCGGTTATGCCATGGTCTATGCCACCAACGGCAACAAAGATGTCGGCGGCATTAAGGTTTACGTTTACGAAAACGACAAAAAACCTTACCTTGATAATCTCACCCTGACCAACGGCAGCAACCGTAAAGCCGGGGAAAACGGCACCTGGCTCAATGAAAAGGACACCGATGCCAACAGTACTAGCAGGGAATTCAGCCGCACTCGCTGGGATTATGGGATTTATACCACATATTCCAGCAGCTTTTATTTCCGCACAACGCCCACCTTTGACGAAAATAAATACAAGCTTGACTACTACGTAAACGGCGAGAAAAAGGACACTATCTCCAGCGGCAAAGAGCTTAGCATCGCCATCACCAGCGGTGAAACCGATGTTGCCTTCCGCCTCTACGCCAAGAACGACGAAAACCTCTATACCGAGTATCACGTTCACATCTGGGAAGATTATTCCTCCAGCGGCAACTTTACCGCATTAAAGGTAGCTCCTACCGATCGTATTGCATCCGCGACCACAACCTTTACATTGGAAAACAGCTTAAGAGCCGGCACATATTATAATGAAGGCTTTGCTTACAATGTAAATGCATCCGGTCAAATCACCACCAATCAGGTCAACAGCTCCTATATGCCCTGGGGCAGACCTACCAAAGTGATGAATGCCTACCTCTTTGACGATGTAAACACTTTCAGCATGGTTACCTACGGTAACTCCAAGCATATCGCCTATTCCGTTGGTACTCCCTGGACAAAGACAACCGATGAAGCCACCCTTCCCGAAGGCTGGCAGCTTTACGATCAGGACCATATGCCTTCCTTCACCTTCAAAGCCGACGAAGATCAGGAATACATGACGATCTATCTCCGCTCTGTCTGCGACAGCGATTTTGAAAACGAAGGCTGGATGACAGATCCTGCTGTAGATACGGCATCGGCAAGCAACGTTTCCGACCGTGAACTTCACGTATACAAGCTTCCCTTCAATGGCGATGATCTGAACTTTTCCGACCTCACCTTATCCCAGGGCAGCTTTATGACACCGGCATTCTCCGCAGGAACCACCGATGCCAGCGCCGTCATCAACAGCGATTGTAAATCCGTGGATATCGGTATCAAAATTACCGACAGCGCAAAGCTTTATAAAACCGTTACGATCAGCGATGCAAATCTTCTCACTCCCGATGAAAACGGTGCTTATACCTTTAATGTAAAAACACCGAATACCAGCACTTCGCAGGGGTTTGCCGCAGTGCTCTCGGTACCGAAAAATGATACCTTCACCTACTCCTTAAAAAAGAACTGCGTTGTAAAACTGAGCAAACGCGGCGATATGCAGGGGCTTCCTAATAAAGTTGTTGACTATATCGCTCCCGGCTCTCAGTACACCAACGGCCGCCAGACCCAGTTCACCGGCGGTAAAATGTATGCACAGTATCCCGAACGTACCCTCCTCGGCAGCTCCGATTGGAAGGACGTAACCTCCCTCGGCGCTTTCGGCGGTTACATCACCTGGTACTACGAAGATGCCATCACCGATGATCCCAGCCATGCCTACGGTGTGGACTTCCAGGTATTCGGCAACTCCTATGCCAGCGGTGACGGCGGCTACGGCGCCGGCGAAACCGGACAGGTTTGGGTATCGGAAGACGGCAAAAACTGGTATGCTCTTGCCGGTTCCGAACATTTTGAAGATTCCACCCTTTGGGATTATCAGTTAACCTACAAAAACAACAACACCAGCACCGGCTACGACTGGAGTGACAACCTAGGCAACAGCGGCACCCTTTTCAATGATGCGGTTGGTGCAGAATATCCGGATCCTGCCAAATACCCCCTCTTCAACTTTGGCGAAAACAAAGACGAAGTAACTTTAGGCGGCGTATATATGCCTTCCTATGTCCATCGTGCCATGTTCGGCTATGTCGATGCCCTTTCCTCCAGCTCCGGTTACAGCGGCGGCGGTTCCGGCAGCGGCAGCGATCTGGAAAACGAAATGGAAAATCCCTATGCCTCTACAGGCAAAGCCAGCTGCTTTGACCTGGCCTGGGCCGTCGATAAAGACGGAAACCCCGTGACCTTTGAAAACGGGATTCACTACGTAAAAGTCCAGACTGCCGTATACAACACCAAAACAGGGATCATGGGCGAACTTTCCACAGAAGTTTCCACCTGCCTGAAATCAAAATCCCGCACCGAAGATCTTGGCAAAACCGATGCATTAGAAACCATCACGATCAGCAATGGTGAAGATGACACCAACGCCGTAACCTTAAAAGCCGCAGACTTTTCCAAGGTATCCGACACTGTTTACCGTGCCGATGTCAGCGTTGGCGCACTCCGCAATCTCCACTTCACCGTTGATGCCAAAGATGACCATATCTATGTCAACAATCAGAGCTTAAAATCCGGAGAAATGACGAAAACGGCCTATACCGTCACCGCCGAAAAAGGCCGTGTCGTTCGTGTGATCGTACAAAGCGGTACCGCCGAACCCATTTCCTATTTCCTTAACATCACCGGCAGCTCCATTGTCAGCGAAAACATCACTGCCGTAGAAAATGCCATTAAGGCCATTGGTACCGTCGGCCAGGGCAGCGGCGAAGCAATTCGCGCCGCCAGAGCTGCCTACAATGCCCTCAGTGAAGAAGAACAGGCCTCGGTAAGCAACTACAAGACCCTTGTAGCCGCAGAAAAAGCCTATGAAGAACTGATCAACGCTGCCCTCGGTACTTCCGATGAATTGATCACCGTAACCATGTCCGTGGAAAAATTCACCCTCGGTCAGGGCTACATCTTAGAACCCACCCTGGTTACGATTCCCAAGGATACCACTGCTGCCCAACTTGCCATCGCCATGCTTGGCAACGATAACATGAAATTTGATGGCACCGGTACTTCCAGCTTCTATCTTTCCTCCATTGCCGATAAAGCAGAAGCAGTGAAAATCCCCGATGCAATTCAGAAGCTGGCAAATCTCAATCTTACCAACGAAAGAGCCTCGGAAGATTGGCTCAGCGAATTTGACTATGCCGCTCAGGCCGGCTGGATGTACAGTGTAGCCGGAGAATTCCCCCAGGTACAGGCCTCCGGTAAAACCATGAACGATGGCGAAGCCATTCGTTGGCAATTTACCGTTGCAGGTCTCGGTGCCGATATCGGCGATACCAACAGCGGCAAAGTACTGATTGCCAATGAAAAAGATGCTTTAACCACTTTAGTGGCCAAAGTCAATGCTTTGGAAAACAGCGAAGGCTTTATCAAAGACAACGCCGAAGCCTATGAAGAAGCGATGGCAGTTCTGAAAAACTGGAGCGCAGATAAAGCTGCCATTGATACCGCATACGCAAAACTGGAAGCAGCCCTCAACGCCGCAACCGAAGACAAAACCTATGGCAATATCGTGCCGAAAAACCTCGTAGAAGATAAGGCCATTGCCAAAGCCATCAAGCTCATTGATGCGATCCCCGGAGATATCACCGCCGAAGCTAAGGATGCTATCGAAGCCGCCCGCGCCGCTTACGACAGTCTCTCCGCAGACCTCCAGAAATATGTAACCAATTACGATAAGCTTACCGCAGCGGAAGAAGCATACAACAAGCTCACCATGAAGCTTCCCTTTACCGATGTAACGGAAAAAGATTGGTTCTATGATGCCGTGCGATACGCTTATACCAACAACCTTTTCAAAGGTGTCAGCGAAACAACCTTTGAACCCAACAGCGCTATGACCCGTGGCATGCTGGCCGTTGTGCTCTATCGTATCGAAGGCGAACCTGAGGTAGAAGGCACCGTAGCCTTTACCGATGTTCCTGCCGATCAGTACTACTACAATGCCGTTCTCTGGGCAAACCAGAAAGGCATTGTCAACGGCACTTCCGAAACAACCTTCGCTCCCAACGATAAAATTACCAGAGAACAACTGGCAACCATGATAATGCGTTATGCCAAGTTCAAAGGCGAAGATGTTGATAAAGTTGCCGACCTCGGCATCTACAAAGACAATGCTCAAATCAGCGATTGGGCCAGAGAAGGTCTCCGTTGGGCCAATGCTACCGGTTTGATTACCGGCCGCACGGTCAACACCATCGATCCTCAGGGCAATGCCACCAGAGCCGAAGTCGCTACCGTACTCATGCGCTTCCTGGAAAAATAAAACGACGCAAATCCCACAAAAGGAGAGACAGCAAACGCTGCCTCTCCTTTTTCTCTTTACGGCGGAATGTCCCATTATTTCTGCGATTACGACATTCTCTTCTCTTGAGGAAGCGCTTTTGGTTTGATACAATAATAGCAGAGATCATCCACCGGTATCGGATACTCTTCAACATCGGCTCTGCACAGATCCCACGGAGCATACCTCTGTTTTCTATCGAAAGGACCTGCGGAAAAAGGATTCTACTGCCATCTTATCCTTTCCAAGCAACGTCAGGGCATCTCCCTGTAGACGCCGAAGCGGAAACGCAAAAGCGATTCCAAACACTTCTTTTTATACCCTTTTTATGCGATTCTTATTACAGTTTTGCGAAAAAGGGTTTTTTATTTTGACAACCGGGAAAAAATTATGTAAAATAGAAACGGACCTTTTAATTAAAGGAGTTATAATATGAAGAGAAAAAAATTGGTATGGATCCTGACAGCTTTTTTTGTATTGACCGCTTTCAGCGGTTGCGGTGAAAAAAAGGAAGAAGATCACACCGCAAACCAATCCAAGGAAGCCGATGTAGCCTATATCAGCGATTCCGAAGCTGAGATCTTTTTTTATGAGATCACATCAACCTATCGTTTTGAACTGATGACCATGGATCCGGAGCAGTTAAAAGCCGGAGCAAACCCGGAATATTGGAGCGGCATCGCACCGGAAGCCGCAGAACTCAGCTTTGACGAGCTTACCGATGCCTATATCAACGAAGAAGAGCGATCCCTTTTATCCACAGCCTACGGCAGCAATATTGCCAATGTTCGCTTTGGGATCTACAGCATTGCCGAACTGCAAAAAGGTATGGATGAACTTTTTGGCGAAGGCAAATATGATGTTTCCGCCTGGAACAACGGCAATGTGGATATCGTATCAAAAAATATTTTCGGTACAGCCGCCGGTTTTTTCCTTTTTTCCAAAACCGAGTCCCTCCGCTTTGACAACCAAATCTACAAAGTAGTATCGGTCAGCGGCGGCGAAGGTACCGCAACGGTAAAGGCCCGAGCGGTAAGCGTAGACAATATCACCGATCAGGCAGCCTACGATCTGACAAAAACCGTAGAAAGCGATGATGGCAACGGAAACACCGTAAAGAGCTATCAAAAGCTGGAAAATGCCAACATGGAAGGCTTTGACTACGGTGCTGACTTCAGTACAAATATAAAGGCCATGGGTATCAATGAAGAAGAGCTGGGCACTGCCGAATTCGTGTTCGGATTTGACGGCAGAACCATCTATCTCGATCATATCACCACCGAATAAGGGAGGCAAAACAATGAAACGATTGCTGACGATCCTTCTTTCCATTGCAGCGTTTACCTTGCTCTGTTGCGGCTGCGGTAAAGAGCCGATTGACGAAAGCTACACCAACTCTTCCATCGTAATCAGTTCCTTTACCGAGATCACCGGAGAAAAACCCGATGATCTGCAGGAATCAAAAAAGGCCTATCGCTATACCTACAAAATCAAAAATGACAAAGTCGGCGCCGAAGCTTATAATCAATATAAAGATTATCTCAATGAAAACTTCACCTATTCTATGATTGACAGCACCATTGTTGCCGACAGCTACTGCGCCGTTTATTACGCAGCCGACGAAGGCCGTATTGAATATACCGAAACCGTAGATAAAAGCGGAGATTATACCATCACCGTAAGCGTACCGAAATAAAAACAGGGTGCAGCCGCAGTGCTGCCCCTTTTCACGTATAGAAGGATAAAGAACTTCATTCCCGCTTCTTTTTTCCCCTCCTGCCGCATAAAATTTGTCAAAAGAAGATCGGAGAGGAAAATGCCTGCTATGATCACCATCACCTTACGCCGCATCAAGTTGCGCCTGTTTACGATCCTCATTGCCTGTCTTATCGTTTTGGGATTATGCTGGGGTGTGCCCCGGTTTTATGATTTTCTGGCCAGCGGCAGCGAAAACGAGGAATATATGGAGCTGGATGACCCGGTAAGGGTAGAAGCCGTACCCGATGCGGAATTGAGAGGTACATGGCTTACGGTATTCGGCAGAGAAGCAAAATAACAAGTCTGTGAAAGGCAGCAAAGAACAGTGAAAGAATCCCTAAAAAACCGGGAGATCGACCATTTTTTAGACTACCTTCTTGTAGAAAAAGGATCCTCCCCCAATACCATAGAAAGTTACCATTACGACCTGGTGGATATCCTCCTTTGGCTTAAAAAAGAGCGGGGAATGGAAAATCTCAGCACCGCCACACGACAGCAGCTTATCGACTATTTTGCCGCCTGCCGCAGCAAGGGGATGTCCCCCAAAACAATGTCGCGAAAGCTTTCCACCTTACGCACCTTTTATAAATACCTGTTGCTGGACCGGATCATAACAAAAGATCCTACCGCAAATCTGGAAAGTCCCAAACCCACAAAATACCTTCCCGGCGTATTACAACAAAGTGAAGTAGAGTTGCTGCTTTCCGCCCCGGATCTTTCCACCAAAAAAGGAATCCGGGACAAAGCCGTACTGGAGACCCTTTACGCTACGGGAATGCGTGTTTCGGAATTGACCGGGCTAAACCTTGATGATATTCATTTGGAATTTCAATATGCCAAATGCTTTGGCAAAGGCGGCAAAGAACGGATTGTACCTTTGGGCAGTTATGCCATTGATGCGATCAATCGGTACCTGGAAAAATGCCGTCCCCTGCTGTTAAAGGATAAAAAAAATCCCTCGCTTTTTCTCAACCAGCGAGGCGGAACGCTGTCCCGTCAAAGCGTATGGAGTATGATGAAGGAATACGGACGACAAGTTGGAATCGGCGATAATCTCAGTCCCCATACATTACGTCATTCCCTTGCTGCTCATATGCTGGAAAACGGTGCGGATCTCCGCACTGTCCAGGAGATTTTGGGACATGCAGACCTTGCCACGACCCAAATCTACACCCAGCTGTTGCAAAAAACCATTACAGAAGAATTTAAACGCTGCCATCCAAGGAGTTGATCACATTGACAAACCAAAAGAAACGCGTTTTTTTGATCGTATTAGACAGTGCAGGGATCGGCGCCTTGCCGGATTGGAGAAATTACGATGAAGAACCCGGCGATACCATTCCTCATATTGCTGCCGCCATTGGCGGTCTCACCATGGCAAATTGCCAAAAACTGGGGCTGGGGAATATCCGTGATATTCAAGGCGTACCGCCTACTGCAACCCCTCAAGGAGCCTATGGAAAGGCCCCTCTCACAACCTGCGGCAAAGACACCACTGCGGGGCACTGGGAAATGATGGGGATCATTCTGAAGGAACAATTTCCGGTATTTCCCAATGGTTTTCCGGCAGACTTCATAAAAAAGCTGGAATCGGCCTTTGGGCATAAGATCCTCTGCAATCGCCCTTACTCAGGAACCAAGGTAATCGAGGATTACGGCGAGGAGCACTACGCAACCAAAAAACCTATTATTTACACCTCTGCAGACAGCGTATTACAGATCGCTTGCCACGAAAATATCTACAGCAACGAAGCGCTTTACGACCTTTGCGAGAAAGCCCGTGCCCTTTGTACCGGCCTTTACGGTGTCGGCAGGGTCATTGCCCGTCCCTTCACCGGCACACCGCACAACTACGAACGAACCAAATATCGAAAAGATTTTTCCATACAACCGCCCAAACCAAACTATCTTACCGCATTGCAGGAACGTTCCATCCTCACCTGGGGCGTTGGAAAGATTAGCGATATTTTTGCAGGCGAAGGCTTGACAAAATCTACACCGGTCAAGGGCAATCCCCTTTGCATTGAAGAAACAATCCGTCTACTCCATACAGAAAAGGAAGGATTTTTCTTTATCAATCTGGTGGATTTCGATATGCTCTACGGCCATCGCAACGATGCCCCTGGCTACGGAAAGGCTTTGGAAGATTTCGACCGTGCCCTCGACACCATCCTGCCCCTTTTGACAGCAGAAGATCTTTTAATCATCACCGCCGACCATGGAAATGACCCCACTACGGCCAGCACCGATCACAACCGCGAATACGTACCCCTGTTGGTTTATGGAGCAGACCCCGAAGATCTGGGGACTCGTAAAACCATGGCAGATATCGGCGCAACAGTCTATCATGCCCTGACCGGAGAAACGAGAAGCGATATACCGGGGGAAAGCATGCTATGAATATCTTAGACCTGATCGAAAAAAAGAAGCAGGGAAAAGCTTTGCAGCGTAAAGAAATCCATGATTTTATTGATGGCTACACCAGTGGAATCGTTCCCGATTATCAGGCTTCGGCACTGCTGATGGCTTTATGGTTTCGCGGCATGACCGAGGAGGAAACCATCCTCCTAACCGATGAGATTAAAAAAAGCGGAGAAACACTGGATCTTTCGGCCTTTTCCAACACCATCGATAAACATAGTACCGGCGGGATCGGAGATAAGCTTTCTCTGATCGTATTGCCGATCTGGCGGGCAGGCGGTCTAACCATCGCCAAAATGTCCGGCCGAGGACTGGGCTACACCGGCGGAACCATTGATAAATTGGAATCGGTTCCGGGTTTCCGCACCGATCTATCCTCAGAACAGTTTTACGCTCATGTCGCCCAAAACGGCATTGCCGTAGTTGGTCAAAGCAAAACACTGGTTCCTGCCGATAAAAAGCTCTATGCATTAAGAGATGTGACCGAAACAGTAGATTCCGTTCCCCTCATCGCTGCCAGCGTCATGGCAAAAAAGCTGGCAACAGCAGCAGAAACCATCGTTTTGGATGTAAAATACGGTTCCGGCGCTTTTGTAAAAACATTGGAACAGGCAAAGGCACTGGCGGAATTAATGGTAAAAATAGGAAAAGCCAACGGCCGCAAAACCATTGCCATGCTGGACACGATGGATCATCCCCTAGGCTATGCCGTAGGCAATGCTTTAGAAGTACAAGAAGCCTATCGCTTCCTTTCCGGAAAACCCTGCGGATCTCTTTCTCACAAAGCCCTTCTCCTTTCTGCCATTGGATTTTTGACTTCAAACACCGTAAGCTCCGTAGAAGAGGGGTTGAGCCTCACAAAAAGGCTCATTCAAAACGGCTCTGCAAAGGAAACTTTTCTCCGGTGGCTTCGGTCTCAGGGTGGAAACTTTAAACCGGAACATTTTCTTGAGGCTCTGACCTATCCGGCTAAAACTTATACCGTCTGCGCAAAAAAAGATGGCAGCATACAAAACATTAACGCACTGGAAATTGGCATTGCCGGAATGGAACTGGGAGCCGGCCGAAAGAAATTGGGCGATGTCATAGACCCTGCCGCAGGCATACAGCTGAAAGTTCAAATCGGTGATTCCATTAAAAAAGGCAAACCTCTCGCTATCCTCTACACAAATGTGGATCCGAACCCCACAATAGAGCGTGTTCAGGCCGCTATTGCGGTAACGGAAGATCCGCCAACACCGATCAGTGAAACGATCAACTATTTCACAGGATTAAATTGGGAGTCTTATACGATAGCAAATGAATAAGTACAGTAAAATAATTATTCCGTTTCTCCTTATCATGGCACTGTTGCTGACCGCCTCTGCGGGGGTCGCTGCCAAAAAGACGAATAAAGCCACAAAACAGCAAGCACCGGTTTCCACCTGGACCATTCCGGAATACGGAGAAAAAGCCTACAATACAATGAAAGCCGCTATGGATGCTTATGACCCTTTGGCAGAAACCGCACCGGGGCTGGATGCTACCGCAGCCATTCTTATCGATGCCAAAAGCGGCCTTGTTCTCTATGATCTGGATGCCGATGGTCTGCGCTATCCCGCCAGCATGACAAAGCTGGTCACGGTACTGGTAACACTGGATGCTGTAGACCAGGGAAAAGTCGCCTATACCGACACCGTAACATTTTCCGAGGCTGCGACAGCACTGGAAGGTTCCAAAACCGGCTACCTTCCGGGCACCACCGATACCCTGGAGCATTGCCTGGAAATGATTATGGTGTTTTCCGCCAACGATGCCGCCTATGCCGTAGCGGAGCATATTGCCGGTTCCATAGAAGCCTTTGCCGAGCTGATGAATGCCAAAGCCGCAGAGCTGGGCATGGCAAATTCCCACTTTGTCAATCCCAATGGCCTCCACGATGACAGCCACTGGACCACCGCCAGAGATATGGCCACATTGAGCCGGTACTGTGTCAATCAGCCGGAGGTCATGCGCCTGGCTTCGATGAAAAGCACGACCATGCCCGATGGCAGAACCGTTTACAATACCAATAAGCTCCTATTTTGGTGCGAAGGCACCGATGGCTTAAAGACAGGAACCACCACCGCAGCAGGGCATTGCCTTACCGCGACGGCGGAACGGAATGGAATGCGGCTTATCGCCGTAACCATGGGATCTCAAAAGGATTATACCCACTATATCGATGCCATGAAGCTGCTGGAATACGGCTTTGCCAATTTTAACGTAGTCACTGCCGTGGAAAAAGGCACTCCCATGGGAGATGTCCCGGTACTCTACGGCAAAGAGGATAAGGTGCCTACCGCAACGGCAGACAGCATTGCTTATGTCCTCCACAACGGCGAGACTGCCGAACCGGAGATCCTTGTGGAAATGAACGAAGCGGTAGAAGGCCCGGCCAAAGCCGGCATGAAAGCCGGGGAAGTCATTGTAAAGGTCAACGGCAATGAAGTTGGCCGTTGCGATCTCATCACCACAGAGGATATCTCCAAACGCGGGATTCTCCTGTGGCTAAAGGACTTCTTCAGCGCCCTCATCGCAGGAATCTAAGAACAAGTAACAATTGAAAAAGAGGCTTGATGCGACGTGTCATCAAGCCTCTTTGTTTTTATTTTGTTACCGACTCTACGGTGACTCCGCAAGTGAATAATCTGGATTGGATATTCATGCTGCCGCCGGTATAGATTTGGCGATTGCCGGCAGAATAAAAACCTTTATCCGTTACATTCCCTTTGGCTTCTACGGTGATATACACCGTATCGCGATTATCATAAGTGAGATATTCGCTTTCCTTACCATCTACAAGAGCTTTATATGGTTCGGTACGAACACCGGTAACGGTACCAATCTTACCGCCGTTCTTTTCGTAAACCACTTCCCCTTCTTCAATGGAATCGGCAAGGAAGGATTTTACGCCATCGACCCGAAACACCACTGTAAAGGGATTGTTGGCGGATACCTTTACGGTATCACTGCCGCCAAGGAATTTATAGCCGCAACCGATCACAGCTGCAATAAAGACCACGATCACCAGCAAGTCAATGATGCTGATTTTCCCAAATAATTTTCCTTTTTCGTCAATCACCATAGCTTGCCTCCTCCAACTGAATGCAATAGCCTACACCGCCAACGGTGGAGGTATGAATGCCTAAACCGGAACCAACCATGACATCGACATCATTAACGGACGTTGCTGATTCACTGATATCCGCTTTAGCAGATACCGTAAGCCGGGCATTGTATTTGCCGTCAATAGCTTTCGTATCCATATGACCGGTGGAAGCATCAAAATAGTCACTGTAATAGGGAATCACTTCCACTACCTCAACCTTACCGATATAAGTATTGGATTCGGTATAGTAAACGTCATCGCCGATAATAACCTGTTCATCAAAGTCCTCAGGGACTTCCTTCACTTCCAAAACATAGCTGACATCATATTTCCCCGAAGAAGATGCGCTGTTCCCTACATTGTTATGGGTGAAATAGTAAGCCATACCGGCAACAATTAACAGCACACCGCAAATCAGGATAATGTCTAAAGCACCAAGCTTTCTTTTTCCTTTAGCCATCCGTCAAACTCCTTCCTTTTGAGTCGCCCCTGTTTTAACTGCAGGTTCATCAAAAATACATCGGCCTTCCTTCAATACCATACGGCTCACCGCAGCAGTAAGTCCCATAAACATAAAGAAGATGAGGAAAACACGATAGTTGTACCACACATTGTCAAACATTCCTTCCAGCAAATAGCCGCCCATGGCTGCCATCATCACCAGAAGAAACCATGCGGTTTTGGTCCCCTTCACCTCTTTATAGCTGCGATGGCTTACGGCAAAGAACATCACCAGCATGGCAATAAGCATCACCAGACCGGCAATTCCCATTTCCGAAGCAACCTGCAAAAAGAGGTTGTGGGCGTGAGGGGCAAAGACCTCGTTCATCTGGTAGCGGGTATAAAACATCGTAAAGGATTCCTGGCCCAAACCAATTCCGAGGAAAATAAAGTTTTCCAGCATATTCATGGTTCCCAGCCAGATATTCATCCGGTAGGAGGTGGAGCTGTCGGAAAGGTTGGTAATGGAGGTAAAACGATGAATGATACTGTCCGGCAGTACAAATGGCATGGCTAAAAGCACAAAGGGAACGAAAATCAGCAGTTGACGAGCACCCCAGCACACAACAAGGAAGAAAATGAACATCAATGCCAGGTAGCAGCCGCGGGAATAGGTCAAAGCCAGATTTACCAAAAGCAGCAGTGCCGTACCGCCATAAAAAAGCTTCAGCAACGGTTTTCTGGCAATATAACACATTACCGCTGCACAGGGAAGAGCCAAAAGCAGATACTCCCCATAGACATTGGGATTTTCAAAGGTAGAATACACTCGCAGCTGGAGCGTAAAAAGAGAGGTGTCGGTCCAGGTTGTGTTCACATCACCACTAAGATACTGATATAAGCCAAAAAGGCCGCAGCCAAAGGCACCGAGACAAAAGAGAAAGACCATCACGTGAACGGCGTTTCTCGAGCGAATCAACCAGTGAATCAAAAAATAGGAAAGAATAAAGCAGCATTCCAATACGGCAATCTGAGTCGATTTCACCGGGGTATAGCTGGTGATGCCAAAGAACAGCAGCAACAGGCCAAAGGCGGCGATGCAAATGCCGGTGTAATCCAGAGAAAAGGAACGATCCGCTCCTCCCATTTGCGCCAAAAGATAGCAGAAAAAAATCACCAGCGTCAATGCCGCCAATACCATCGTCGGCAAAAACGGCGCCGTGAAAAGCAATAGCATCAATCCGGCCTGAGGGTACGCAAGCAACACCGCACCGCCGCAAATCAGCATCGGCAGCAAGAATCCTACTTTAGGGTCTGTAAAAAGCCCCAGCAACACCGAGATCATGCCGATAAGAAACGGCGGCCAGTAAAACCCGGACCGCACTCTTTCCCCTTCTCCCGAAATCGTACAGAAGAGTCCCAGAAGCCGAGAGCCGCAAAAGAGCCCTTGAAGGGTGCAAGAAAACAGCATACAAAGCAATCCCAGCAAAAACAAAGGCAAAAAGCCATAGAGCCCCAGCACACCATAGCCGGAAAGAGATAAAGGCAACAGCAAAGAGCCCAGCCAGGCCACAGGCAATGCCGGAAGATTCCTCAGAGTACCAGCGAAATAGCCGATAATGACACTGTTACGCACCCCGGGGCCAAGGCGCCGCCCGATAGCCGGGAAGAGAGACCATAGCCGGTAAAAACCCCGGCCAAAACCGCTTTGCTCCAAACAATCCTTTTCGGGACATGCCTTCAATGCAGAGAAAAAGCGGCTGTTGGCCACGGAACGGTCAAAACCTCGGCCCAAAGCGCCAAAGAAGCGGCCGGTAACACTTTGCCTGCCATAATATAAAACTTTATCGTATAGAGCTTTTGGAAACGCCATTCCAAATCCTTTCTTTATAAAGTCTGCAATTTTCAGGAGTTATTAAAAACCGAAATCGTACTGATCCAACCCCAATTCCTTTTGTACCGCCAGGATTTCCTGCTGTACCGGACCATTTACGGCAACGCCTTTGTCCTTTGTTTCCATATAATGAATATATTCCTTTTCACCGGCAGTATAAATCTTATCGCAGCCGGGAGCTTTTGTGGAGTTGCGCAGCTGGCGGAGGATATCTCCGGCAGTCTTTTTAAAGGATTCCGCCCCTTCAAAGGCTTCCGTATCAATAGCAACAAAGAAATGCCCCAGATGATAGGGAACTTTTTCACCGTTGGCACCGATACCGGAAAGCATTTTCATGTAATTACCGGCCTGAAGTGCCGCTGAAAGAATCTCGATAACAACGCTGTAGCTATAGCCTTTGTAGCCGGCAAGGTCTTCCCCGATGCCGCCCAGAGGCGCAAAGGCTGCGTCCCCTTTGATCAAGGCATCAAGAATCGCAGCGGAATCCGTCATGGTATTGCCGTCGTTCATAATGACAAGGCCGGGAGGGGTATCCTTATCCAAACGAGCCCATTTTTCAATTTTACCTCGCTGAGAGATGGAGGTAGCACAGTCAATCACAAAGGGAAATTCTTCATCGGTAGGCAAGCCAAAGGTCATGGGGTTGGTACCCAGCATATTATCAATGCCAAAAGTAGGTGCAATGGAAGGACGGGCATTGGTGCCGGTAAAACCGATGCAATTTTCTTTTGTGGCCATTGTGGCATAATAGCCGGCAATGCCGTAGTGGGTGGAGTTGCGAACCGCCGTCATACCCATACCGTATTTCTTTGCTTTTTCAATGGCGATCTTCATGGCATTGTAGGCAATGACCTGTCCCATACCGTCATGACCGTCAATCACCGCAGTGGTAGGCGTTTCCTTCACGATTTCCCAGTTGGTTACGGGATTTTGAATTCCGGCCTTGATGCGGTCAAGGTAAATGGGTTTAAAACGATTTACACCGTGAGAATCGATACCGCGACGGTCGGCTTCCAATAATACGTCCACACAGATCTTTGCATCTTCCCGAGGAACGCCATAGCCTTCAAAGGCATCGACCATGAAATCCTCCATCAACTTCCAATCTACATATTTTTCAGCCATTTTGTAAAAACTCCTTTATAATATAGATTTTTCATTTCACAACATTCTATTTGTTTACAATGATGAACCACTTTAATTTATTTTATTATTATACCATTCTCAAGAAAAAAAATCTATTACTTTTACGGTTTTTATGGTATAATAAGCACGAAAACGAACCTTTCTGCAAATCGGGAGTAAATATATGAAACACCAAAAGAAAAACCGCCTGCTTGCGCTGGCATTGATGGTACTTTTTGCCATGTTTGCCTTTACGGCCTGCGGCAAAGATACGACTACCACCGATACTTCGGCAGCAACAACGAACACCTCAAGGTCCAAAGAAATCATTATCGCCACAAAAAATACACCGGAACAAAATATCCTTGCCAACCTGGCCAAGATCCTCATCACCGAAAAGGCAGGCCAAGAAGGAAAAATCGTTTATTTTGATGACTCAACATCCTCTTCTCTGCTGGAACGGTTAAACAACGGCAGTATTGATATCTTTTTCGATTACTCCGGTTCTCTGGCAGTAAATGCCTTTCAGCTGGACACCGGTGCCACCAATGTGCCAACATTGCTTCTGGATGTTCAAAATACAGCCAAAAAGAAATACAGCATTACTGTTTCCGAAGAGATCGGCTACACAAGCACCACCGCTTTTTATATGATGAGCGACCGCAAAGAAAAGCTGGGTATCTCCACCATCAGCTCTCTGGCAAAAAAAGCTTCCAAGCTGAAGGTGGGTATGACCGAAGGCTTTTACAATCGTATCGACTGCTACGAAGCCATTTGCAAAGAATATGAAATGACTTTTAAGCAGGCAAAAACCTATGATGAAGAAGATGGTTTCATGGCTTTGGCCGATGGCACCATCGACGTTTTTATCGACGACTCCGTTACACCGTACTACAGTCTCTTCAGTAAATCGCAGCAATTAGTCGATGATAAATATTTCTTCCTGCCTCAAGATGCCTGCTATCTGATAACCGATAAAACTCTGGAAAAATATCCCGAGCTGAAAGACACCTTAAAGCAAATGGAAGGTCTCCTTACCGCCAGCAAAATGTCGCTGATGATCAAACGCATTTACTGGGAAGGAAACGATATCAATGACTATCTCTATACTTACCTGCGTGCGAATAATATCATTTAATATATCCTATAGAAATGAGGTATTACCATGAAACTGATGATTGCATCGGATCTCCACGGCTCTCTCTACTACGCAGAAAAAATGAAAGAACGCTATGACGTGGAAAAACCGGAACGATTAATCCTTTTGGGAGACCTACTTTACCACGGCCCCAGAAACGACCTGCCGAAAGATTACAACCCCAAAGGTGTAATCGCATTACTCAATGCCATGAAAGAAAACCTCCTTTGTGTTCGGGGCAACTGCGAAGCCGAAGTGGACCAGATGGTATTGGAATTTCCTGTGCTGGCAGACTATATGATTCTTTTCCTGGAAGGCCACATGATCTTTGTAACCCATGGCCACACCTGGAATACGAAAAACCTGCCGCCACTGAAAAAAGGCGATATTCTCCTCCACGGTCATACTCACATCCCGGTGGTGGAAGAAACCGAAAACGGCGTAACTTACCTGAATCCGGGCTCTCTCTCGATTCCCAAAAACAACTCACCCCACAGCTACATGATCTACGAAGACGGCGCCTTTTCCTTTCGAGATCTGGAAGGCAAAGAATTTTTAAGCTACCAACTGAAATAAAAATACCAGACACAAAAGCTCCTCCGTATACACTCGTATAGAGGAGCTTTCTTGTTTTATGTCATCCGCAGATTCCTTTTTCAGGGTTTTCGATTTCATGCAACAAAACAGCCGCTCCGAAGAGCGGCTGTTTTCATCGGAAAATACTTATTCCTTATTCAGTCAAAGAGAAGTACATTGTACATAATTTGACCGGCCTGAGCACGGGTAGCAGTATTTTCGGGAACAAATTTATCCTCTGTCATGCCATTTACGATACCAAGAGAATGGAGAGTCGTTACGGCATTGTAATACCAGCTGCTGGGAGCAACATCGCTAAAGGATTTTTCCAATTCCTTATAGCCAAGGAAGTTGTAGATGATCTGAGCCATTTCCGCACGGCTGATGGTTTTGTTCGGGCAGAAAGTGCCGTCGGGATAACCGTCAAGAATGCCTTCGGCAGAGAGATAATCGATAGCAGCTTTGCCCCAGAAGTCTTCACCGACATCGGAAAACTTCTTGGGTGTACCTTCGGTTTTAGCATCCTTGCCACCGCGGTAGTTGTAGATCATGGTAGCAAATTCCGCACGGGTGATTTTGCCCTCGGGACCAAAGGTACCGTCGGGATAACCATTGATCAAACCTTCGCTGCTGATGTTAAGAAGAGCTTTGTAATACCAGGCAGAAGTAGCAACGTCACTGAAGTTCATGTTGCCGATCCAGTAAGCGTTGGTAACTGCAAAATTGCCGTAGATATCAACAACACAAACAGCAACCCAATGGAGACCTTTGGTTTCCGGAGCATATTTGAGATCTAAGGTGTAGTCGGTAGTACGTTCGGTTTTATCGGTGATGGCACAAAGTTCCGGATCGGTTTCCGCAGCGTCAATGCCGTTTGCAATAGAAAGTTCCTTGTCTACATGGGTCAGTTTGAAATCACGTTTGAAACGATAATTCAACTTATTCTGATTCGCTTTACCTACATAGGCGCTATAGGTCTTATCGGCTTCATCGGTAAGAACAAGGATGTCTCTAATCCCGGAAAGTGCCGTAATATCTGTTTTCAGCGTAAAGACACCATCTTTATCAACGGGATAAATATTGATTTCACCATTTCCATCGTTACCGGGGACTTTATCAAGATCCAGCATCGGACCGGTGGTCGTATAGGAGTTCCCATTAACCATGGCCTGACCGAAAGCAATGGAATTGCCTTTCAATTCATTTTCCTGTAAATCTTCGACATAAGCAATGGAGCGAACTTTACCGGTGAAGAATTCTTCACGGTTTTCCCAGAGAGTATCACTGGTTTCCGCCGTATTGGTCGCATAGGGAGTCAGTACATCATGGGTATCGGAACCGCCGGCATAGTAATGAGTACTCTTTACATCCACTTCTTTGCTGCCGATGATAGTGGTACCATTGGCGGTTTTGTATTCACCAAGATAACCATCCCAGAGATCCATGCCGCTGACAATGGTTTTTGCCATTTCCTGAGGACGATAAGAACCATTCAGACCGATCATGCCATAAGCATCGGTATAGCCACCGGGAACAGCATCTTTATTCAATGCGGTAAAGAGACCATAGGAATACCAGGGATGATTTGCAGTAACGGAAGCTTCTTTCCCATTGATCTTTTCAATGAAATATTTCAGATCGGTAAAGGCAAGGCCAACACCGTTTTCATCTTTGACCGGAGCATTGGTAGCATTGGGATCCACAAACCATTCCCAGGAATCTACAGTTTGGGGAACAACATTAAAGTGTGCCCAGGAGCAGGAGATTTCAACAGAAGGAATATAACCGATAATATCTTCCGATACGTTATCTTTGATATAGTTATAGGCTCTGTAGTTGTTTTCCGTAAAGTCATGGTCGGTGGTAACCGCAACATCAAGACCGGAAACGAGATAGGAATTTACAACATCTTCGGGAAGAGCAAAGGCATCGTTTTTATTGGTGTGATGATGAACGTCACTGGCGAGCCAGCATTCTTTCGAAGCAAATTTCTTCTCTACGGTCACTTTGAATTCTTTACCGGCAACAGCATCGGCAGCTTTGATTTCATAGTTTACGGGAGAACTGGTAAAGAAATAGCCTTCACCGAAAACCTTCAGCCAGGAATCTTCACCCTTGGGAATTTCAACACTAATGGCATTGGCTTTATTGCCCGTTGTCTGATAAACCGAGTTACCGCAGTAACGAACGGTAGGATACAGCGTATTGGCATAAGCAACACCTTTGCCATTGTAAACACCGACTTTGGCGTAAATGTCTTTGCCGTTCTGATCGACAACCTTTACATTCACTTTAACTTTTTCGGTACCGAGCTGAGGCACCACTTTGCCACCCTGTTCGTCAACGGTGAAATCCGCCGTTGCAGAGGTGCAAAAACCGTTCTTTTCTACTTTATAGGTATATTCGCCTTCGGGCAGGTCAATGGTGCCGCCTTTTGCTGCATCCAGTGTATACCAACCAAGGCATTTGCCGCCTTTATAAAGGATAACTTCCATGGTGCCTTCTGCACCGGAGATACCTTCAAAGGCTACGGGATAGGTTTTTTCATCTCTCTGGGTAAAGATAAAATCATTCAATACCGCATGATCCGCCTTATCGGAAACGACGATGTATTCTTCAAAAGTTACCGCTTCTTCAGGATCAAACATCTTGCGGTTACCGGTAGCTTCCACTTCATCGTTGGCAGAATTGATCACGTAAAGTTCCTGATAACCGGATTTCCCGCCGTTGCCGCTGATAATGAAATCATTCCCCTGGTTCGAGGTAAACTTATCGGCAGGAACAACAAAAGAGGTCATATACTGACCGTTAAATTTGTAGCCATCCTTACCTTCGGTATTGGCATAGCTGCCAACGGTTTTATAAGCATAACCTTTACCGTAGGTCGCAGCACCGTCATCGCCTTTGTTGGTCACGGAGAAGGCAATATTTTCATAACCGTCACCGGTACCCTGATAACCGGTATAACCGGCATAGCCATTGTACCATACCGCATCGGTTTTGGAATTATTGGCAACACAATCCCACATATAGAGGTAATTGCCTTCCTGAGGTGCACTGTAGTAGGTGGTGATGGTAAGATCTTTATCATTGTTCTGATCTTTTGCACCATACTGGCCTTCCAAATCATAAAGTCTGGTCACTCTTACCGCAGTTTGACCGGCTTCGGATTCGGCTTTTGCCGCAAAGTCATATTTTACGATATCAAATTTCACGGTTCCGCAGTTACTGGGAGCCCAGGAATCCCACCAATCGGCAAGGAATTCAATGGACCAGGTAGTATCGCGAACACCAGCACCGTCTTTCACCACACCGGCATCAAGAACGGAACCGGAAGGATAACCCCAGGGGTTACGGGTACCGACAGCCAAAACAATAGCAGCAGTTTTGTTTGCAATAACGATATCGTCATCGCTGAGAGCTTCCCCACCGTTAAAGAAGGTTTCTGTGTCTTTTGCATCGTTGGCAGCACGCCACTGACCTACCGTCATAATGGTAACATTGCCATCGGTCACAGCAGTATCGAGACCCGTAATTTTATAGTCATTTACATAGCCGCTATCTGCTGCCATTGCCCCAAAGGAAAAGCACAGAACCAGTGCCATCACCAGGGCGGTTAATAATAAATGTTTTTTCATATAAAATAATCCCTCCTGAAAAAATTTACAACATGGTAACATTACTTCCTCTATTCAGTTGTAAATACCTCCACGCTCCTTTCTCCATAAACAGATCGTAGCAAACAATCAATTCTCGCAAAAAATCCACCGGTCAAATGCAATTTTGTGATCATACGGAGAACCAATCACCGGGGTGTATTTTTTTGCGTTTCATAAACTACTCAATTGCATTATACCATAATATAACGCAAAAATCACTACATTTTTTAAAAAATTTTCAAACTATTTTATGATAATTTTACAAAAATCAGAAAGAACAGGCAAGATACCTTGATATCTCGCCTGTTCTTACATTTAAACATTTTGTTCTATCTTATTCTTCAGCAATATGAATATTCCACAGGAAGGAATCGGTAAGCTCCGAAGCCATCTTCTGATAAAGAGCCGTAAGGTCTTCATCATCGCTATCATACTGCAAGTCTGTGGGATAAACTGCAATATAGGTATAGTTTGGAGCAGAGTAGATTACCTTATAATCCGGCAGAAAAGAATAATCTTCTCCGGCAGGGTAACGATTTATGGTGACCAAAGTGCCGCCAAAACCGGCCTCTGCATTTTCTACATTATAGAATGTCACCGAGTCACCATTATCCGTTACATTGTAATGACTGCGCCAGGAATCGGGAATGGATACCTCTGCAAAGGTACCGTGGTATTCATGATCCGTAAGACCGGTGCCATCAACATCATCCCAATCGCCCCAATCACTGTCCCAGTCATCCCAGGAGTCATCGTAGTCAGTACCGTAAAAATCATTATCGGGAACACGTTCTCCGCCCACAACGGCAAAAACGGTAAGACCGCCGGCAAAAAGGAGCAATGCTGCAGCAATGATCCCGGAAAAAATCAAAAACTTTTTCGGAGTCATTTTCTTTTTCAAACCGGTAAAAACATCTTCCTGAGCCGCTCCGACCGAGAAAGGATCCTCCGTCCCGGCGGAATAACCCGATGGTGGAGCTTCATACCCGGCATTACCGGAAACCGGCGGAACGACCGGTGAAACAGGAGTTGATGATGGTGCCGGAGCTGCAGGGGTTACCGGTGTTGTCGGTTCCACCGACGCTCCCGTTTCCACAGGCTCTGCAGGTGCAGCAGGTTTTGAGTTCGATTCGATCGGAGCGCCGCAGCCGGTACAAAACCGGGCATTTTCTAAAATTTCGGCACCGCAGCGAGAACAATATGCCATGGTAATACCTCATTTCTTAACATGATTCCCTCTTATTTTCCCATATCCCAAACAATATGTCAAGGAAAGTTGCGAATTTTGACGAATTGCTTTATAATATAGAGGTAGGAAAGGAGCGGTCACTATGAAAACCATTACCGTTCAAACGCGGAAGCCTTACGACATTGTAATCGGTGAAGGGATTCTGAGCCAATGCGGAAAAGCAGTAAAAGAGCTCTTCCCCACCGGACGATCCGTCATTGTAACCGACAGTAAGGTGGCATCCCTCTACCTCGACACTGTAAAACAAGCCTATGAGGAAGCAGGCATTTCCTATATTACCTTTATTTTTCCCGAAGGGGAAAGTTCCAAAAACCCTGAAATATTGCTGGAGCTGGCAGAATATATGGCTCGGCGCAATATTTGCCGCGGAGACTTTATCACCGCTCTCGGCGGCGGCGTCACCGGAGATCTTGCCGGATTTGCCGCGGCCATCTACCTGAGGGGTATCAACTACATCCAAATCCCTACCACACTACTGGCAGCGGTAGACGCCTCTGTAGGCGGAAAAACTGCCGTTGATTTAGAGGCAGGAAAAAATCTGATCGGGGCCTTTCACCAACCGTCATTGGTGTGGTGCGACTACGAGACGCACAAGACCATGGAGCCGGAAGCCTATGCCGATGGCATTGCCGAAGTTGTAAAGTGCGCCGTACTCAAAGGAGAGGATTTCTTTTCCCTGCTGGAGCAGGGAGACCTTTCTCATCACAGCGAGGAAGTCATTACCACCTGCGTAGAACTGAAACGCCGCATCGTGGCAGATGACGAATACGATACCGGGAAACGACAATTTCTTAATCTGGGGCATACCATCGGTCACGCCATCGAAGCCCATAGCGGCTACACCATTTCCCACGGACAAGCCGTAGCCTATGGCATGGTAAAGATCGCCGAGATCGCCGCCGCCAACGGCCTGGCAGAATTTGATTGCTGCGACCGCATTGCCGCGCTGCTGAAACGATACCGCCTGCTGACAGAATGTCCCTACCCCATAAAGGAATTGCTGCCTTATATTCAAAAAGATAAAAAAATGCAGCAGGATACATTGCATCTGATCATTCCCGAAACCATTGGCCGCTGCCGTATGCTGCCGATTTCCGGAGATGATATTCCGGGCTTTTTCCGGCTTTGAGCTGTATTTCATCAATTACAAACAAAGGAGGCTGCCGTTATGTCCTCTGATTTCGGCAAAAACATACACTATACTGTATTCGGTCAATCCCACGGAGAAGCCATTGGCATCGTTGTTGATGGCCTGCCTGCCGGGGAATATATCAATTTTTACGCCGTAAAGGAATTTATGGCCCGACGCAAACCGGGGCAAAGCAACGGTTTTACCACCAGCCGCAAGGAAAAGGATGAATTCCAGGTACTTTCCGGCGTGGTAAACGACACCACCTGCGGTGCACCTCTTTGCGCGGTGATACCCAACAGCGACCAACATTCTCAGGACTATGAAGAGCTGAAAAATAAATTTCGCCCCTCTCATGCCGATTTTACCGCCCATTTGAAGTATCACGGCTTTGAAGATCTCCGTGGCGGCGGTCATTTTTCCGGCAGACTTACGGCTCCTCTCTGCTTTGCTGGAGGGATCGCCAAGTATATTTTGGAAAAACGAGGTATTGTTGTAGGCGCACATATTGAATCCATCGGTCAAATCCAGGATCGCCCCTTTGATCCGGTTCTTGTCACTGCCGATGATCTCAAAGATCCCGGCCGCTATCCCTTCCCTACCCTGAATTTCGGCGTAGGCGAAACAATGCAAGCCCAAATGGAGCTTATTGCCAAAAAAGGCGATTCCATCGGCGGCGTAATCGAAGCCGGAGCCATTGGCATCCCCGGCGGCATTGGCGACCCGATGTTTGATGGAATTGAAAATGTGTTGGCTAAAAATTTATTCGGTATTCCCGGCGTCAAAGGTGTAGAATTTGGGGAGGGTTTCCGCAGTGCAGCGATGCTGGGGAGCCAAAACAACGATGCATTTTGCCTGAAAGACGGCAAGATCACCACAAAGACAAACCATGCCGGCGGTATCCTCGGCGGTATTACCACCGGGATGCCATTGATCCTTCGGGTTGCAATCAAACCAACCCCTTCCATCGCTCTGGAGCAGGAAACCGTGGATCATGAGAAAATGGAAGAAACAACAATCACCGTACCGGGACGTCATGACAGCTGTATCGTTCCCCGAGCTGTGCCGGTGGTGGAAGCCGTTGTGGCAATGACCTTACTGGACCTGCTGGCCAAAGAAAAAGAACTGTTTTCATAATCAAACAAAAACCCCCAAACAGCTGACTAACCGTCATCTTTTTGGGGCAAGATAAATGCAACCAACAGAAAGGAGTGTTTCTCATGGCAGTATTGACCATTACAGCAGATAATTTTGAAAAAGAAGTATTACAGGCGGACAAGCCGGTCCTGATTGATTTTTGGGCATCCTGGTGCGGTCCCTGCCGCATGTTCAGCCCTACCATTGATGAGATCGCCACGGAATACGCCGATGAAGTTATTGTGGGCAAAGTCAATGTGGATGAAGAAAACAGCCTTGCGCAACAATTTCAGGTAGCAAGCATTCCCACATTAATCCTTTTTAAAGAGGGAAAAGCAGTAAAAAGCTCCATCGGCGTTATTGCCAAGGAAGACGTTATCGCCATGTTTCGCTAAGATACCGACAAAAAATGGGAAATCCCGGAATCACTTCGGAATTTCCCATTTTCTTTTTTTATTTTTCGAGGCGTTTGTTTAATTCGGCTTCGATATATTTTTCTTCTTTTTCAAGGAAACGATCGTTGCCGCTGATAGCATAATGAACAACAGCGCTGTAATACATCATAAACAGTGCAAGAACATCTTCATCAAGCTGTTTTTCATAGCCGCCAATGGCAGTCATGTTGAGATCATTTACACCGTCCTGCATTTCTTTGTAGTAAGGCGAGGTGATAATGCGCATGATAACAACGCACCATTTCATGATTTCTTCTTTTCTGGCTTTGAAGCATTTGAACAATCTTTCCGGATGGCTCATGTTTTCTTTGAAAATTTCGTTGATCACATTGTTACGCTGCTCTACACAGAAAACCAGGCAATGTTTTACGATTTCATGCTTATCTTTATAGCTCTGATAAATCGTGGCAGGAGAATATCCTACTGCTTCGGAAAAGTTGCGCATAGTTGCCTTTTCAATACCTTTTTCATAAAAAACATCGGCACAAGCAAACAGAATGTGTTCATTTCTTTTCTTTCGATCGATCATCGTGTTCAATCCTTTCTTCGTTCTTGTTTCATATCTATTATTATACATACATTGCGCTCATTTGGCAACATAAAAATGTATCAATCATTTAAAATTATGTGTTCTTCTATATCAAAAACCCGGTCTACCCAGCTTTCATAAAATTCAGGGTCGTGAGATACGAACAACACTGTTCCGGGGAAATTACGAATGGCCTTCTGCAACGCTGTCTTTGCATCACCATCCAGATGGTTTGTAGGTTCGTCCAAGATCAGAAAATTGCAGCGAAACAACGTAAGCCGGCACAATTTTACTTTACTCTGCTCCCCACCGGAAAGGGTCGAGATCGGCCGGTCGATATGTTCCGCTAAAATCCCGCATCGAGCCAAAGCCGTACGTACATCCTTTACCGACATCCGTGGATAACAGTCAAGGATATAATCGAAGGGCGTTTTTTTGTCATCTTCAAAGTTCAGCTCCTGTTCGTAGTAGCCTACAACAGTGCGTTCTCCGAAACGATAGCTTCCTTTTATGGCAGGGATCTCGCTGAGAAGAGTCTTTAACAGGGTACTTTTACCGATACCGTTAAAACCGATGATGGCATTTTTTGTACCGGTTTTCAGCTTCAAATGAATTCCGGGCATCAAAGAGTAATAATATCCTACTTCCAGGCCATCAATTTCCAACGCCGAAGTGGTGGAAATTTCTTCATATGGAAATTTAAAGGTCGGTTTGGCGTGGTGCTTTGGCGCGGCCATGCGATCCATTTTATCCAACTTTTTCTGGCGGCTCTTGGCCATTGCCGCCGTAGAAGCTCTGACCTTATTTTTATTGATGTAATCCTCGGCCTTTTTGATTTCCCGCTGCTGATGCTCGTAGGCTCGTTCGTATTCCAGCTGCTTCTGTTCCTTTTGTTTGAGAAATTCTTCATAATTCCCACTGTACTTTTTTAGCATATCAAACTCAACATCCAAAATGCAGGTAGAAATATCATTTAAAAAGTGAACATCGTGAGAAATAATAATGAAGGCACCTTTAAATCCTTTCAGGTACTTGGTAAGCCACTCAATGTGCTCCGTATCAAGAAAGTTTGTAGGTTCATCCAGGAGTAATACATCAACATCCGCCAAAAGCAGCTTGGCCATGATGGTCTTGGCTCGTTGACCGCCGCTGAGCTTACCCAAAGGGCGATCCAGTCCCAAAGGGGTAAGCCCCAATCCCGAAGCAACCCTCTGGATCTTACTGTCGATGGCATAAAACTCCTTTCGTTCCAGCATATCCTGGAGCGAGGCGGCAGTGCGCACCAGCTGGGCATCGGCGCTGCTCATCAATTTTTCATTGACTTCGTTCAGCTTTTGTTCTGCTGCAAAAATCTCGGCAAAAGCTCCCCGCAGGTAGGAGTAAATACTTTCGTTTTCATCGACACTGGCATACTGATCCAAATGACCGACTCGTACCTTATTCTGCCAGCGAACAAAGCCGGTATCCGGAATCACCTCCCCGATCAGGGTTTTCATCAACGTGGATTTTCCGGCACCATTTTGTCCGACCAATCCCATATGTTCTCCTTTGAATAAATCAAAAGAGGCATTGTGATACAGGGATTTATCCCCGTAGGTCTGAGATATTTCGTGAACTTCCAGTAAGCTCATTTCCTTTTCATTCCTTTTCTTTTGTTTGGTTCCGCAGTCGGAAAAAGTCGTAAACACTTTCTGCTGCGGGCATATTCATCGTATCGACCAATGCCAACTCTTCTACCGAAGCCTTTTCAATGGCATGGATCGTTTTAAAATGCTTTAAAAGGGCCTTTTGCCGTGCCGGCCCGATGCCGGGGATATCCGCCAGCAACGAATGGGTCTGTCCCTTTCCCCGCAGCTCACGGTGGAAAGTAATGGCAAAACGATGGGCTTCATCACGGATACGCTGGATTAAATGAAACTCCGGACTGCCTTTGGGCAGCATCAGGGATTCTGCCTGATGGGGAAGCATCAACTCTTCCTCCCGCTTTGCCAAAGAAACAAAGGGAATGGCAGAATGATATTTTTCCTTGATTTTTAACGTAGCGCTGAGCTGTCCCTTCCCACCGTCAATGATAAACAAATCGGGGAAGTCGGCAAAGCCCTCGGTTTTACCGGCTTTTTTTTCTTCGGTTCCTCGGCGAAAGCGACGGTCCAAAACTTCATTTAACGAAGCAAAGTCATCAATTCCTTCCACAGTTTTAATCTTGAACCGCCGATATTGATCTTTTTTCGGTTTTCCGTTGATAAAAACGATCATGGAGCCTACGGTATAGGAGCCTTGAACATGGGAAATATCGTAGCACTCAATGCGCCGGGGCGTATAGGGCAGCTCCAATGCTGCTCTCAAATTTTCCAACGCCGTCCGAATATCGCTGTCATCCTTATTTTTGCTGCGGTTTTCCTCAGCCATCAGCATGGCGGCATTCTTTTCCGCCAGCTGTAGCAAACGGCTCTTTTCCCCTCTTTGAGGGACAAGGAAATGAACCGGGCCGCCTCGGCGTTCCGAAAGAATTTCTTCCAGCAAAGCCGTTTCTTCCGGCAGCTCCCGAACGTAAATATGAAGGGGAATCATCCGGTCGCCGCTGTAAAACTCCGGCAGAAAGGCACGGAGGATATCGGCTTCGGATTGCTCGCCGCAGCCCTCCACAATGCGATGCTCTCGTCCCAGCAAACGGCCGTTCCGAACACAAAATACCGTAACAACGGCTTCATCACCGCTAACAGAAACGGCGATAAGGTCTCGGTTTTCTCCGGTGGCATTCATATCCGAGATTTTTTGCTTGGACAACACCGCATCCACGGCAGCAAGCTGATTCCGATATCGAGCAGCCTGTTCAAAGGCCAGATTTTCCGCGGCAGCCTCCATTTTTTCTTTCAGCAGCCGGCGCACCTCGGCACCGTCGCCGCTTAAAAAGCGGTCGATTTCGCGAACGGTATTTCGGTACTCCTCTTTGCTGATTTTACCCATACAGGAGCCGGGGCAGTTGCCCAAATCATAATTCAGACAAGCCCGGGTCTTGGAGCGTCCCGGCTTTGTTCCGCAGGTGCGGAGAGGAAAGCATTTTTTCAGCACCGCCACAGTTTCATGCATGGCCTTGGCATTGGTAAAGGGCCCAAAGTATTTGGAACCGTCATTTTTATACTGTCTGGTCACCAGGAGTCTCGGATATTCCTCCTGAAGGGTCAGCTTCAGATAAGGATAGGTTTTATCATCCTTCAGCATGATATTGTATCGCGGCCGATACAGCTTGATAAGATTACACTCCAGCAGCAACGCTTCGGCAGGCGAATCTACCAAAATATACTCTAAATTCGCCGCCCGCTCCCGCATGGCAAGGGTTTTCGGCGCCATGTTGCGGCTGTCCTGAAAATAGGAACTGACCCGGGATTTCAGGCTTTCGGCTTTACCCACATAAATTATAGTGCCGTTGCCGTCTTTAAAGAGATAGACCCCGGGATGAGCCGGCAAATGATTCAGTTTTTCCTGCCAAAAGGACTTGTCCATATCAAATCAATTTATCCTTTAAAAATTTACCGGTGTAGGAGCGCTCATTCTTTACCAGCTCCTCGGGGGTACCCCGGGCAATGATTTCACCGCCGCCGTCGCCGCCTTCGGGGCCAAGGTCAATGATATAATCTGCGGTTTTGATCACATCGAGGTTATGCTCGATCACCAACACCGTATCGCCACCTTCAACAAGACGATTCAACACATTGAGGAGACAATCAATATCGGCGCTATGCAAGCCCGTTGTCGGCTCGTCCAAAATATAGATGGTATTGCCGGTGCTGCGACGGCTCAACTCTGTAGCCAACTTCACCCGCTGGGCTTCGCCGCCGGAAAGAGTCGTAGCACTTTGTCCCAGCTGGATATAACCCAGCCCAACATCTTGCAAAGTCTTGAGCTTGCGGAAAATCTTGGGGATATGTTCAAAAAATTCACAGGCCTCATCCACGGTCATTTCCAGTACATCAGCAATGCTTTTTCCTTTAAAGGTTGCTTCCAGGGTTTCCCGATTGTAACGTTTCCCCTTACAAACCTCACAGGGAACATAGATATCCGGCAAGAAGTGCATTTCGATCTTGACGATACCATCCCCCTGGCAGGCTTCACAACGCCCGCCCTTTACATTAAAGCTAAAGCGGCCTTTTTTGTATCCCCGGGCTTTGGCCTCTTTGCTTTCGGCAAAGATTTCCCGAATGGTATCGAATACACCGGTATAGGTTGCCGGATTGCTTCGGGGAGTACGGCCGATAGGGCTTTGATCAATGGCAATGACCTTATCCAGATACTCCAAGCCTCGGATCTCGGCATAATTTTCCGGCACCATTTTGGCGCGGTTCAGCTTGTGGGCCAGGGTATGATAAAGAATATCATTGATAAGAGTACTTTTTCCGGAGCCGGAAACACCGGTTACCGCCACAAAAATACCCAATGGAATTTTCACATCAATATGTTTTAAATTATGCTTGTGGGCATCGAGAATTTCGATGCATTTTCCCGTAACCGGACGGCGTTCCGTCGGTACCTCAATTTTCTTTCGTCCCGAAAGATAATCCCCGGTAACCGTACCTTCGGCTTTCATCAGCTCCTGAGGTGTACCGCAAGCCACCACCTTCCCGCCGTGAACCCCGGCACCGGGGCCGATATCCACAATGTAATCCGAAGCCAGCATCGTATCTTCGTCGTGCTCTACAACGATAACGGTATTGCCAATGTCTCTCAGATGCTGCAAAGTCTCAATAAGCCGGGCATTATCCCGCTGGTGCAGGCCAATGCTGGGTTCATCGAGGATATAGAGAACGCCCATCAACGAAGAACCGATCTGGGTTGCCAAACGAATGCGCTGGGCTTCCCCACCGGAAAGGGTGCCGCTGCTCCGGGAAAGGGTAATATAATCCAACCCGACATCGGTCAAAAAACGCAGGCGATTTTTGATTTCCTTCAGTACCTGCCGGGCAATAAAGTTTTCTCTCTCCGTAAGCTCCAGGCCATCAAAAAATGCCAGAGCTTCCCCCACGGAAAATCGCGTCACCTCGTCGATATTCTTTCCGCCAACGGTCACCGCCAGGCTTTCCGGTTTTAATCGGGTACCGTGACAACCGCCGCAGGGCTGAAAAGACATATACTTTTCCAATTCCTCCCGAATATAGTTGGAGTTGGTTTCCCTGTGCCGCCGTTCGTAATTGGGAATCAAGCCTTCCCAACCGGCATTGTAGGTGCGCATATCTCCGGAATTGTGCAGATACGTCACTTTGACTTTTTTGGGGCCGATGCCATACAACAGGGCGTCCAGCTGTTTTTTTGTGAAATCCTTAATGGGAGTATCCATGGTAAAGCCATACTCCCGACCTACGGCGGCAAGACACTGATTATACCAACCATGCATATTGCCAATATTCAACGTTACGATAGCGCCTTCGCTGATGGATAATTTCTTATCGGGAATGATAAAATCCGGATCGATCTTCATGGTATAGCCAAGGCCGTCACATTGAGGACAAGCCCCAAAGGGGTTATTAAAGGAGAACATCCGGGGCGTCATTTCTCCGATACTGATATTACAATCGGGGCAGGCAAAATTGCGGCTGAACATCATTGTTTCGCCGCCGATGATATCCACCTCCATAAGGCCATCGGCTTCTTCCAATGCCAGCTCTACGGAGTCACTGAGCCGCTGTTCCATCCCGGGGCGCACCACAAGACGATCCACAACGATGGAGATATTGTGCTTAACCTGTTTTTTGAGGGTAATCTCATCATCAAGGCTGTACATCTCGCCATCTACCAGCACCCGCACATAGCCTTTTTTTCGCGCCTGCTCAAAAAGCTTTTGAAACTCCCCTTTTCTCCCCCGTACCAGAGGAGCAAGGATTTGAAGCTTTGTTTTTTCCGGCAGAGCCTTTACGGCATCGACGATCTGATCTACGCTCTGCTTTTGGATAGGCTTGCCACACTTGGGACAGTGGGGATGACCAACCCGGGCATACAACAAACGCAGATAATCGTAGATCTCCGTTACGGTACCCACGGTAGAGCGCGGATTTTTGCTGGTGGTTTTCTGATCGATGGAAATCGCCGGAGAAAGCCCCTCAATATAATCCACATCGGGCTTTTCCATCTGGCCCAAAAACATCCGGGCATAGGAGGAAAGGCTTTCCATATAGCGACGCTGGCCTTCGGCATAGATCGTGTCAAAGGCCAAAGAACTTTTGCCGGAGCCGCTAAGGCCGGTGATAACCACCATTTTGTTACGGGGCAGAGTCAGATCAATATTTTGCAGATTGTGTTCTCTGGCCCCTTTGATCGTGATAAATTCTTCCATAACGTATATCCTGAATTCTTAAATCTCTTTTTCTTACATCTCTTCGGGATCGGTCTCGACCTTTTGGTGACCCCGAGCCGCCGCCCGCAGCTCCATAATCATATCTCGAAGCTCTGCAGCGTGTTCAAAATCAAGGCGTTTTGCCGCCTGTTTCATTTCTTTTTCCAGGGAAGCGATGGCCCGCTCCCGTTTCTTTTTATCCTTCATCCACTGGGACAGATTTTGCTTTTCCCCTTTTTCCTCATAGGTAATGGCAAGGTTGTCCCGAATATCCTTGATAATGGTCTTCGGCACAATGCCGTGGGCTTCGTTATAAGCCTGCTGTATTTCCCGGCGGCGATTCGTTTCGTCGATAGCTTTCCGCATGGAATCGGTGATCCGGTCAGCATACATAATGACGTGACCGTGGTCATTTCGGGCCGCACGGCCAATGGTCTGGATCAAAGAACGTTCGGCCCGGAGGAAACCCTCCTTATCAGCATCGAGAATGAGAATCAAAGAAACCTCCGGCAAGTCCAGCCCTTCACGAAGCAGATTGATGCCAACAAGGACATCGTAGGTACCCAGCCGCAGCTCCCGAATGATTTCGGTACGTTCCAAGGTCTTTACATCGTAATGAAGATACGTTACCTTGATCCCCATTTCCTGTAAATACTTTGTGAGATCCTCTGCCATACGTTTCGTCAGAGTCGTAACAAGAACGCGCTCATTTTTCGCAATACGCTCCCGAATTTCTGCGGTAAGATCATCGATCTGCCCCTCAATGGGCCGCACCTCGATTTCCGGGTCAAGAAGCCCGGTGGGACGAATGATCTGCTCTGCGATCCGAGGATGACGGGAAAGCTCGTAATCCCCGGGAGTCGCAGAGACGTAGACAATCTGATTGATTTTTTCTTCAAATTCCTCAAATTTCAGCGGACGGTTATCCAGAGCCGAAGGCAAGCGAAAACCATAATCAATAAGAACCTGTTTTCTAGCCCGGTCCCCCCGGTACATTCCCCGAATCTGGGGAATGGTGACATGGCTTTCATCTACAAAAAGCAGAAAATCATCAGGGAAGAAATCCATCAAGGTATAGGGGGCTTCTCCTTCCTTTCTGCCGGTAAGATGGCGGGAGTAGTTTTCAATACCGGTACAATAGCCAACTTCCTCCATCATTTCCAGGTCAAACCGGGTACGCTGTTCCAGTCGCTGGGCTTCGAGAAGCTTATTTTCGCCCCTGAGCACCGCCAGACGTTCCTCCAGTTCCGCTTTGATATCGGACACCGCCTGTTCCATGCGGCCTTCATCGGTTACATAGTGAGAAGCCGGGAAAATCATCACATGGCGCATTTGGTGCAGAACCTCACCGGTGACGATATTTGTTTCCACAATGCGCTCGATTTCATCGCCAAACATTTCCACCCGAATGATTTGCTCCGTGGCCGATGCCGGAAAGATCTCCAAACTATCGCCCCGCACACGGAATTCCGAACGGCCAAGATCCATATTGTTTCTGGTATATTGAATAGAGATAAGCTTTTTCACGATGTCTTCCCGGGATATCTCCTGACCTTCCCAAAGACTCACCGCCATGGTGCTGTAATCCTCGGGGTTCCCCAAACCATAGATGGCGGAAACACTGGCCACAATGATCACATCCCGGCGCTCAAAAAGCGCTGCCGTTGCCGCATGGCGCAGCCGTTCGATTTCGTCATTGATGGAGGAATCCTTTTCGATATAGGTATCACTCCGGGGCACATAGGCTTCGGGCTGGTAGTAGTCATAAAAGCTGACAAAATATTCCACAGCATTTTCCGGGAAAAATTCTTTAAACTCGCCGCAAAGCTGGGCCGCCAAGGTCTTATTATGCACCATAATCAAGGTGGGCCGATTCATTTTTGCGATGACATTGGCCATGGTAAAGGTCTTGCCGCTGCCGGTGACACCGAGAAGAATTTGATCCCGTTCTCCCTGGTTGATGCCGGAAAGCAATGCATCAATGGCTTCGGGCTGACCACCACCGGGCTGATATGGAGATACTAACTTAAATTCATTCATAATACCGTGCTCATTTCCTAGATAATCAAATTATTATACCACAAATTCAATAAAAAATCACTGCTTTATCCATATATTTAAGATTCTTTTAAGACTTCCTGTAAAATTTTCCCGCCGATCTCATCCAATGCGGAAAAGTCCATCGCTTCTATATAGTAGGATTCCAAAGCATCATGAAGCTTATGCGCCCGAGCAATTTCCTCCACGCCCGCAGCAATAAGTGTATCCCGCTTGCCCTCTGCAATCTGCATCGTTTTTGTCTCTTCACCGGAAAAATCAAGGATATGGTCATCGCTGCGGCGTTCCTCTTCGGGAAACGTTTCTACGGCAGCTACGGAAAGCTCCAGCTTCGGGAAAATCACCAGCACAACCTCATCGGCGTGGAGACAGCCGTGATAAATTTCTACATCCCTACGCCGTTCAACGGCACCGGCCACAAGCTGTTCCATATATGCTCTCTGCCCCAACCCCCGTTTGCCAAGAAGGAAATAACGGGCTTTACACTCCCGGCAGAGGTCAAAAGTAAGATCCACAACACCGGCAGGGGTCACCGCCGATGCAAACAGGTGACGAAGGGAGAATCCATCCTCACCCAGAACCTCGGCAACAAATTCTCCGGCTCCCGTGGGTACCTTTGCCTGGGTTCCCCGCTCCTGCTGCAACTGTAAATCCCAGCTGCCGGCAGCACCGAGACGGCGATAGGCCATAGCGAAAGCAGCGGAAATCTCATCGGTCAAAGCAATAATTTTCTCTCTGCCCCGGGCAAGCACTTGGGGATCCCAATACTCTCCCAAATGAAGAATCTCTTCCCGCACGCCGGGATAGCGTGGGTCTACAATGTGAGGCGCCGTACCGTCAATCATCGCCGTTTTCAGCACCGGAACAAGGATACCGTCGAGGGAATCGTTATCTGAGGAACACTGCCAAAATTCCACATCAAAGCCACGGGCAAGAAAGGCCTCCCCCAAACGACGCATAAGAGAGGACTTCCCGGTGCCGGGGCCGCCTTTAAGGATATAAATATGCTCCATGCCGCTGAGACCGCTTTCGTAATAGGAATAAAAACCCCGACTGCTGTTGTTGCCGGGAAACACTGTTTTCGCCTTGCCTTTCATCTTCTCGTCCTCCAAAACCGGGCATAAAGCCGCCCGTTCATTTCAAATCATTTTATGATGACAACAGCAGAAAAATACACAAAATCTACGTGTATCGACAATGGCGAAACGATTGCAATTTATATCGAAATGATTTATAATAAAGCTATCTTTTCAAAGGAGATATGATGTAATCATGAAAAAAATCCTCGTGGCACTTCTGGCCGGATTGATGATTTTTTCCTTTGCAGCCTGCGGCAACAGCTCCCAAAATGCTGATGACGCAGAAAAGGAAGAAGCCGGCACCACCGAATCCGTTACTTCGGATTCCGATATCGATACCAACGCAGACGAACCTCGCTACACCTCCGATGGTGAGCTCATTGTAGAGGAAGAGCTCCCTGCCTCAGACAGCGATATCACCACAGAAGAATAAAAAAATAAGACCATGTACGGAAATCGTACATGGTCTTTTCATATGCTCAAGATTTGTTTATTCAAAAAGACGGCTTACCGAAAGATTATTATTGACCGAACGCATTGCTTCACCAAGAAGAGAACCAACCGAAAGGATCTTGAATTTTTCGTTTTCCAATACCGCATTGCTGCGTTGAGGAATGGTATTGGTGACCACAACTTCTTTAATATTGGAATGCGTTAAACGTTCTACCGCAGGACCGCTGAAAAGGGCATGAGTGCAACAAACATGAACTTCTTTTGCACCGCGATTTAAGATTGTCTGGGCACCTAAAGTGATGGTGCCGGCAGAGTCAATAATATCATCTACCATAATGCAGATCTTGCCGTCAACATCGCCGATGATGTTCATAATTTCCGCTTCACCGGGTTTGGGACGGCGCTTGTCCACAATGGCAATACCGCAATGAAGGCGGCCGGCCAAATCCCTGGCTCGAACAACACCACCGATATCCGGTGATACGACTACGATTTCGTCGGGATTGAATTTTTTCTTTTTATAATAGTTTGCCAAAATCGGCATAGCAGAAAGATGCTCGACGGGAATATCAAAGAATCCTTCGATGGCTTTGGCATGAAGATCCATACAAATAATGCGGTCAGCACCGGCAGCAGTAATCAAATTGGCCACCAGTTTGGCACTGATCGGATCACGAGGTTTGCTCTTTCGTTCCTGACGAGCATAACCAAAATAGGGGATCACCGCGGTGATCTGCCGTGCAGAAGCACGGCGCATCGCATCGATCATAACCAGCAATTCCATCAGGTTATCATTAACCTGAGGGCAAGTGGGCTGCAAGATATATACATCACAGCCACGAACACTCTCGTCAATATAGGTTGCGATCTCGCCATCACGAAAGCGCTGCACCATGCAATCGCCGAGACTGATCTTAAGATGATCTGCCATTTCTTTTGCTAAGGTGGGGTTTGCATTGCCTGCAAACAGCTTGAGAGTCATCTCGTTCATTCCTGTTCCTCCACTAATCTTTCATCATATAATAATATCAAATAAAAGCCTACAATAAATTTTTACTCTTCATGCATACGGCGAAACCGCTCCGCCCAGCCTTCCTTGTTGGACTGTTTTTCTCTGGCTACCGCCAGAGCATCTTTGGGAATATCCTTGGTAATCGTTGAACCGGCCGCAATGTAGGCACCGTCTTCCACATGTACCGGAGAAACAAGGTTCACATTACAGCCCACGAAAACATCATTTCCAATCACTGTCCGAGTTTTTTCAAAGCCATCGTAATTACAGGTAATCGTACCACAGGCGATATTGCAGCCACTGCCCACATCACTGTCGCCAATATAAGTCAGGTGCGGTAGCTTGGAGCCTTGGCCGATGGTGCTGTTTTTCACCTCAACAAAATCGCCGACCTTCACGCCATCCTTTAACTCTGTCTGAGGACGAAGATAAGCAAAAGGGCCGATATTTCCACCGTTGCCGATGGCGGCTTCCATCGCAACGCTGCGCCAGAAATGAACATCATCACCAACCACAGCGGTATTAAGTTCGGCATCCGGGCCGATAGTGCAGTTTTTGCCAATCACTGTATGCCCTTTGATCACCGTAAAAGGCTCAATAACCGTATCCATACCAATTTCTGCCATAGGGTCAATCACCGTGGAATCCGGATCAACAATCGTTACGCCTTCGGTCATCAGCTCATTCAGCTTGCGACGGCGCAGGATATCCGTGGCTGCCGCCAACTGGATGCGATCATTGATGCCGCGTACCTCCTCAACATCATCGATGCAAAAGCCTACGGCACGGCGATTTTCTTTTCGAGCAATCGCAATGGTATCCGTGAGATATAATTCCCCCTGGTCATTATCGGTTTGCAGCTGGAATACCGCATTCCGTAAAAAATTAAGGTCAAAGCAGTAAACACCGCTATTGATTTCTTTCACATGGCGCTCGGATTCCGATGCATCCCTTTGTTCCACAATACGGCAAAGATCGCCCTGTTCATCCCGGAGAATACGTCCGTAGCCAAAGGGATCCTCAACAGTAGCGGTCATAACCGTAACCGCAGCTTCCTGGGTTTCATGATAATCGCACAAACGCATAAGCGTTTCACCACGCAAAAGAGGTGTATCGCCGCAAAGGACCAACACCGTACCGTTTTCACGGCCTTCAAAAGCGCTGAGACCTTCACGAACAGCATGACCGGTACCTTTTTGCTCGCGCTGCATAACAAAGGAAGTACTTCCTTCAAAAGCAGCCATAACTTCTTCTGCACCGTGGCCTACAACCGTGCAGATATCATTTCCCACGCTTTTTGCGGCATGTAAAACATAGGATAAAATCGGATGATACAATGCCTCATGAAGCACTTTTGGCAAAGCAGATTTCATTCGAGTGCCTTTTCCGGCGGCAAGAATCATAATATATCTTTTCATAAAAAACCACTTTCGTGCCATGGAGATCTAAGGCGCCAAAACCGCCGTAAATCGGCACGATTCCTTTTTTTACAAACTATTTTATATTATATCGCTTTTCCCCGAAAAATGCAAATCAGCCGCAAAAAACCGAGAACAAAATCTCGCCTCGGTTTGCGGCTGAAAAATGGCACCATGAACATGAAGACCTGCAAAAAAGAGAATTACTCCCCTTCTTCCACAGGAAGCCCTTCTCCCGAAGCAAGAACTTCTTCATATTTTTCCAAAATTTTCCGTTGCAAAACATCCCGCGCTTCCTGAGAAATCGGGTGTGCAATATCTCTAAATTCGCCATTTGGTGTCTTTCTGCTGGGCATCGCCACAAAAAGACCATTCTGTCCGTCAACCACTTTTACATCATGAACAACAAATGCATCATCAATGGTCACGGAAACGATCGCTCTCATTTTACCTTCCGTCAATATTCTTCGGACTCTCACATCGGTAATATTCACGATAGTTCCCCCTCTCTGCCTCAAAAAAAATTATTATTGACATATTCAACATAAAACAAGAAATTCCTTCTTTTTCTTTTCCTTTTCTTCTTTTTTTTACAAATTATATTCATAAAAAGGGCTCTTGCTAAACGCAAGAGCCCCAAAATAAATTTTGGATTTTTTAAAAATGGTGTTCCTGTTGCAATGCCTCATATTCCTTTTCGGTGTAAATCCCTTTAGCCAACGGATGCACACAGAACATTTTACCCAATTCAGGTCTGGGATTTTCACGAAAACTTTTAACTGCTCCGGGGGAAACAAAAGCAAACACACTGGGACCGCTGCCGCTCATCAAATGAGGCAGAGCCAGACGATCCAATGCATCGGACAAATTTCGCAGCGAGGCATAGCGCGGGAAGGCAACCTGTTCCAGACCATTATAAAGGCCGTACAAAATCCCTTCCATGCTCCCTTGTTCCAAAGCATGAAGCATGACCTCCGGCGGTGCCTTTTCCACACCAAGTGCGATTTCGTCATATGCGTGAAAGATCTCCGGTGTAGAAACATGAAAACCACCATTAAAAAGAAGGATCTCACAATCAGGCAAAGCAGGCAAAGGATTCAGCTTTTCTCCAATGCCGGTAGCCAACATTGTCCCGCCAAAATAACAAAAAGCAATATCGGCGCCAACAGTAGCAGAAAGCCGTACGATATCCTCGGAAGAAAGCTCCAGACAAAATTGATCCTTCACAGCCCGAAGCAGAGCCGCACCGTTACCACTGCCGCCGGCAAGCCCTGCGCCTACCGGAATATTCTTTTCCACGGTAACGGAAATCTCCCCGGGGAGGTCAAATTCGCTTTTCAGCAACTGCCACATACGGGTAATGATGTTTTTTTCCACCGGCCCAAGATCAATATCACCGCAATCCAAATGATACTGATCCTGCTCAAAAGAGATCTCCATACGATCAAAAAGAGATACCGACTGCATAATGCTGGTCAGCTCATGATAACCATCGGAACGTTTTCCTTCCACCTGCAAAAACAGATTGATCTTTGCCGCAGAATAGTAAACAGACATCAGAAAGTAACCTTATCCAGCTTTTCTCTTAAACGTTGCGCAGCTTCCGCCACCCTCTCTTCGGGAAGTGTCAATGAAATGCGGAAGTAACCTTCCCCATTGGGGCCGTAACCATTGCCGGGAGTAAGCATAACGGCAGCTCGTTCCAGCACATATTCGGAAAAGCTTTCCGAGGTAAAGCCCTGGGGCACCGGTGCCCAAAGATAGAAGGTCGCTTTCGGTTTTTCCAGCTTCCAACCAAGGGAGTTAAAAGCGTCCACCACCAGATCACGGCGGCGGGCATAGATATCATGCATCTCCTGAATGGCAGCATCCCCTTTGGCAAGGCCTTCCATGGCGGCATACTGTACAGCTTGAAAAGCGCCGGAATCCACATTGCTCTTGTAGCGTCCCAGGGTTTCAATGACAGAAGCATTCCCAACGGCAAAGCCGATACGCCAGCCGGTCATATTAAAGGGCTTGGAGACGGAATTAAATTCAATCCCCACATCCTTTGCCCCTTCCACTTCCATAAAGCTTACGGGGACATATCCATCGTAAGAAACCTCGGAATATGCAGCATCATGGCAAATAATAATGTCATGCTTTTTGGCAAAGGCCACGGCTTCTTCAAAAAATTCCTTTGTGGCCGTTGCGCCGGTGGGATTGTTGGGATAATTCAAAAACATCAGCTTTGCTTTATCCGCCACATCCTCAGGAACAGCGTTAAAGTCCGGTAAATAGCCGTTTTCTTCTTTCAAAGGCATATAGTAAGGTTCCCCGCCGGCCAGCATCGTACCGATACCATATACCGGATAGCCGGGGTCGGGAACAAGATTCACATCGCCGGGATCAACATAGCAATAGTTGATATTCGCAATCCCTTCTTTAGAGCCAATCAGGGAGACCACTTCGGTTTTGGGGTCCAAAGTTACGCCAAAGCGTTTCTTATACCAATCGGCCACCGCCGTGCGAAAAGAAAGCATACCAACAGAAGATGGATACTGATGATTTACCGGATTTTTGATCTGTTCTGCCATTTTTTCTACGATAAAATCAGGGGTAGGCAAATCCGGATCTCCAATGCCAAAGCTGATAACATCAATGCCCTGCTCTTTCAATTCATCCAGCTTTTTTTCGATCCGAGCAAAGAGGTACGGTGGGATTTTTTGCATTCTTTTGGCTTGCGCTTTCATATCTAATCTCCTTATTCACAATATTCGTAAACACCCTTTGCGACAAAGGCAACCGGGCCGGTCATAATCACGTGGTCATTTTCATTCCAGAGACAATGGAGGTCACCGCCGGAGAGGTGTACCGTAAGTTCGCGACCGGTATAACCGTTAAGCACCGAAGCCACCGTCGCCGCGCAAGCACCGGTACCGCAGGCAAGGGTCTCACCGCAGCCGCGTTCATACACCCGCACCTTGATCTCATGATCGCTGAGAATTTCTACAAATTCCACATTCGTCTTTTCCGGGAACATGGGATCGGCCTCCAATGTCGGGCCAAGCTCACAGAAGGGTGCATCTTCCAGCTTTTTCCAGAAAGTCACGACATGAGGGTTCCCCATGGAGACACAGCTTAATTCGATTTCGCCAAAAGCGGACATATAAGGATAGCCAATGGCTCTGGGGTCGCCGATGTTTACCGGAATCGCCGAAGGATCCAAACGGGGAACCCCCATATCTACATCCACTTTCTCGACACTATCACCGTCAAAAATCAAGTGGGGACGGATCATTCCGGCATCGGTTTCCACTTTCATATCGGTTTTTTCAACAAAACCGTTTTCATAAACAAAGGCAGAGAAACAACGAATGCCGTTACCGCACATCTGGGCATAAGTACCGTCACTATTGATAATGCGCATCCGGATATCAAAAATTTCCGAAGGTAAAACCAACAATACACCATCGGCACCAATGCCAAAATGGCGATCGCAAACTTTACGGGCAAAATCACTCAAATCTTCGGGCAACTCATGGTGAATACCATCGAGAATGATAAAATCATTGCCCAAGCCATTCATTTTTGTAAATTCGATTTTCAAAGGACGAGACCTCCGTTTTCATAAAATTACTATCAATATTTGGCCAAGTATTGGTCGATTTCCCAGGGAGTTACACAACTGCGGAAAGCATCATATTCTTTTTGCTTTGCATCCACAAAACAACGCAGCACATGTTCACCGAGAGCAGCCTTTACAACATCATCTTCAAGGAGGCATTCCACCGCTTCTCTGAGCGAGCCGGGCAGGCAATCGATCCCCCGTGCCTTCCGTTCCGCGGCCGAAAGCTCATAAAGGTTAAAGTCGCAGCTTTCCGGCGGAGTAATTTTGCTGCGAATACCATCCAACCCGGCAGCCAGCATTACAGCCTCGGCAAGGTAAGGATTGGCACAGGGATCCGGAGAACGCAGCTCTACTCTGGTGGACTGACCGCGTTTGGCCGGAATACGTACAAGAGGACTGCGGTTTTTACCGGACCAGGCAATGTATACCGGAGCTTCGTAACCGCTAATCAATCGCTTATAGGAGTTTACCACCGGATTGGTAATGGCGGTGATGGCTTTGGCGTGTTTTAAAAGACCACCTACATAATAATATGCAATATCCGAAAGACCGTCCTTACCATTGGGGTCATAAAATACATTTTTTCCATTGAGATCACTGAGGCTCATATTCATATGCATACCACTGCCGGCAATGCCGTAGATCGGCTTCGGCATAAAGGTTGCATGAAGGCCATGGCTTTGAGCCACGCGATGCACCACCAGCTTAAAAGTTTGGATACGGTCGGCAGCGGAAAGTGCTTCATCGTATTTAAAATCAATTTCATGCTGACCGGGAGCGCATTCGTGGTGGGAAGCTTCCACTTCAAAGCCCATATCCTCCAAAGCCGCTACCATTTTGCGCCGGGCATAGGAGCCTTGATCCACCGGGGAGATATCAAAATAACCGGCATGGTCATTGGTTTCCAAGGTAGGGGCACCGTCTTCTCCCACATGGAAAAGGAAAAATTCCGCTTCCGGTCCGATATTCAGGGTAAAGCCCATTTCCTTTGCATCATCCAGAGCTTTTTTCAGCACAAAACGGGGATCGCCGATAAAGGGTTCACCGTGATCGTTATAAACATTACAGATCAATCGGGCGATGGGGCCGTCGGAATAATCCCAGGGGAAAGTCTGCCAGGTATCAAAATCCGGCTTCAGATACATATCGCTTTCTTCAATACGAGCAAAACCGTCTACGGAAGAACCATCGAACATGATCTCGCCGTTAAGGGCTTTTTCCAGCTGAGATACGGGGAGGCTTACATTTTTCAGAATACCGAAGATATCACTGAATTGCATCCGTACAAAACGGATATTATGTTCCTTGACCTCCGCCATAATTTGTTCTGCTGTATATTTCGCCATAAAAGCACCTCCGAAAATAATCGATACTTAAAAAAATTCTTTTTTATGAAAAAATATTTAATTAATATTATACTATAAAAAATCCCCCTTGAAAAGGGGAATTTCCCTCATATTTTCGCCTTCCCTTGCTTATATTGATACAAAGACCAAAACGAGGTATCTTATGAGTAAACGAAATCATCACCGCAACGGCGGCGGTATCAATGTGAACGATCTTGCCGAAGCTTTGACCCGAAACGGCTGGCAACAGCCGACACCGGGAGGAAATCATCCGGGGCAGATGCCCAATAACCAGGGATTCACCGGAATGAATATGGGGAATCCCATGGGAAGCAATCAACTTTCCAACAATCTTGGAGCATTAGGGAGTCTGCTAGGGGCCGTTGGCGGCGGTCAACCGCAAATGCCCATGGGCGGCGGTGGTATGCCCGCAATGCCAATGTCCGGGGGTATGCCCCAAATGAATAATGCCATGCCGCAAATGCCTATGGGCGGGGGTATGCCCCAAATGCCCATGCCGGGCATGATGCCTCAACATCTCCAGCAACAACAGCTTCAGCAACAAAGACAAACGCCCCCACACCAAACCACTGATATCGATCTGATAAAAAGCCTGTTTCAAGAGATTCTGAAACTGCTAAAGGAAAAATAAACCGGGCCGAGAAACATCAGCCGCCGATGCTTTGCAAAAGTGCATCGACGGCTGATTTCCGTTATCATTCCTATTTTTTTCGTTTTTTCTTATTGCGGTTCTTTTTCTTTGAACCGGCAGACGTTTCCTTTCGCATATCCGGTTCTACCGCCGGTGACTTTCGATTGCGATACCAAAGCAAAAAGGAAGCGATCACAAAAAGGCAAAGACTCAGAACCTGAGCCTGGCGCAACGGGCCAATCATCAAACTATCGGTACGCAAGCCTTCGATAAAGAACCTGCCAAAGGAATATACAATAAAGTATATGCAGGTCACATTACCGGTACGCTTCATTTTCGGAAAAAGCTTTAGCAACAAGAAGAACAAAAGCAGATCCCAGATGGATTCATATAAAAAAGTAGGATGGTGCAAATACACATCATCGGGAACATGGATTCCCCAAGGCAGATTCGTTACGCTGCCATAAGCTTCCCCGTTAAAGAAATTACCCCAACGGCCAATAGCTTGTCCCAAAGCAAGAGACGGCGCAATACAGTCTAAAATACCAAAGGCGTCGATCTTGTAAATACGGCAGGTAATAAAAACTGCCAGAAAACCGCCGAGAACGCCACCGTGAATGGCCAAACCACCTTGCCAGGTTTGAAGAATCTTAATCGGATCGGCACTGTACATATCCCAATTAAAAAAAACATAATACAATCTGGCACCAATAACAGCACAGGGGATCAATACTAAAAAAATCGTCCAGAGCTGATCCAGATCATAACCGCGTTTTTTCGCAAAATGCTGCGACAGGAAAACACCAAGGACAAAAGCAATACTGATCAGAATACCATACCAATACACCGGCCAGGAACCGATGGTAAATGCGATAGGACTCATAACTTACCTCCGTTAATTATATATAGTTTACCAAAAACGGCCTTTTCTTTCAACCGTTTTCCATCAATACGAAAAAAATTCAAAAATATCGATTTTCACCATTGACCTTTCACCTGGTTTAACCTTTATAATGTATTTGTAGAAATGGGATTTTACGGAGGGAAACAATGGATACCAATAAAAAGGGCGTATTGCTCTGCCTGATTTCGGCATTTTGCTATGCGCTGGGGCCTATCATCGGCAAACTTCTTTTTCAAATCGGCTTGCCCTGGCAGGTTGTGGCACCGGTACGAGGAATGATCCCCGGGATATTATTGTTGCTTTACGGTCTGATTTTTTCACGGCAGATCTTTCAAATCAAAAAGGAACACCTCAAATGGTTCATTCTCAACGGCATCTGCTTTGGCCTTATTTCTGTCTGCAATTATTGCTCAATTTACTATATCAATGCTTCCGTCGCCACGGTTCTTCTCTACACGCTGCCGGTATTTACCGTAATATTAAGCCGATTTATGCTCAATGAACGATTCTCACCGGTAAAAATCATCGCTACATCCCTGGTTTTTGGCGGCGTGGTCTGCATCATCAACCTGACCGATATCAATGCTATCGCTGCTCAGCCGGAGCTGAAAATCCTGGGAATTCCTTCGGTCATTTTCGGCATTGTGATCGGCTTGCTGAGCGGCCTTTTAAGTGCTCTTTATACAATCTTTACCAGAAAGCTGAATCAATATTACGAAGGCTGGACCGTAAATTCCTGGTGCTATTTCATGGGTTTCCCCGTTTTCTTTTTCGTGGGCATCAATCCCATCGTAAAATTTTCATGGGAACCTTCATTGGTATTCTTTTTATTTATCATGGCATTGATCGGTTTGGCAGCATATTCCCTTTATGCCGTCAGTATGCACTATATTGATGCCGGAAAAGCCAGTCTCCTCGTCACCTTAGATCCGGTAATGAGCGTAACGATGTCCGTTTTGATTTTAGGAGAAAATCTTTCCCTGCTGCAATGGTTCGGCTGTATTTTAGTCGCTGCCGGTATTGTATTTATGGAAAAAGGGCAATCTTTGCTGCTTAAAATCTTACCGCAAAAGGAGGATACGAAAACATGACCGCACAACATCAGGGGAAAGGACTCTTTTTTGTGATCACTTCCGGATTTTTCTTCGGCGTTGCCTGTGTGATCAGCAAAATCCTTCTTAACGGCGGTTCCACACCGCTGCTGCTGATCCTTTCCCGAAATCTATTCGGTGCATTTTGCTTGGGACTTTTTATGTTCTTTTATCGGCGCACACTCTTTCGCATTGACAAAACGGATGTAAAAACGTTTATCCTTTGCGGTATCGTAATGTTTATTTACTCCGCCGCCTATTTCTTTTGTCTCTACTACATTGATCTATCCATTGCAGTGATGCTTCTCTATCTGTATCCCTCTATGGTAGCGGCAGCTTCGGTGTTCCTCTATAAGGAAAAACTGACATTCAAACTGATTTCGGTATTGATACTGACGCTTCTGGGGCTGGCTCTGACTTTAAATCTTTTCAGCACCGGTTTTGATAAGATCTCTTTGCCCGGTCTGATCCTGGGTCTGGCCGCCGCAGTAGGCGCCGCAGGCTACTGCATCTATGTAAAGAAACTTTCCGGGAAATATCATGCATTTACCATCAATTTTTACGGATTGCTCTGTACCGTAATAGGATACACGGCAATGATTCCTTTTTCTTCCCTGGAGCCTCTTAGCCACGGCCAGCTTTGTGCAGCTCTGGCTGCGGCCTTTCCCTATATCAGCGGATTTCTCTTCTACTCCGCCGGGGTAAAATACCTAAAGCCCAGTTTTGCAGCGATTTTTGGCAATTCCGAAGTCGTCTTTGATATTTTACTGGCCTTCCTTATTCTTGGTGAAATTTTTTCCTTTTCCCAGGGAATCGGCATGCTGCTGATCATCGGCGCCATCGTACTGCTGGAGCTTCCCCTGAAAAATCCCAAAAATACAACATTGTAAATGCGGACATCATCCAACATCATAATGTAAAAAAATGACAAAATAAAGCCTCTCTCTTTGCAGATACTAAGAAAAAACAAAGAAAGAGGCTATTTTTATGCGCAAATCCACCGATCCCCGTATCGTTATCGCTCTGGGCGGAAATGCCCTGGGCAACACCCCGGAAGAACAGGAAGCAAATATAGAAGCCGCCGTGCCGGCGCTAATCGACCTCATCACCAAGGGCTATGAAATCATTATCACCCATGGCAACGGCCCTCAAGTGGGCATGATCAAAAACGCCTTTGCTGCCGGTGCAAAGGACAGTGCAGCCATTCCAACCATGCCCTTGGCGGAATGCACCGCCATGAGCCAGGGTTATATCGGCTTTCACCTTCAAAAAGCATTGAGGAAAGAGCTTCGGGCCAGAGAATTGCCCTGGCACGTTGCCTCGGTTGTGACCCAGGTTGTAGTATCACCAAAGGACCCGGCCTTTGACCGCCCTACAAAGCCCATTGGCCCCTACTATACAAAGGAAGAAGCAGAGATCTTAAGCAAAAAACACCCCGATGCGGTGTTTGCCGATGATGCCGGCCGTGGCTGGCGGCAAATGGTACCCTCGCCGGAGCCTCGGCGCATATTGGAAAAGGAATCCATCCTTCATCTTCTGGATCACGAATTTGTAGTAATCGCCTGTGGCGGCGGCGGTATTCCGGTGATTCCCGTGGGCATGGACCAATACAAAAGCATCGACGCCGTAATCGACAAAGACTTTGCCGCGGCAAAACTGGCCGAGGAAGTTCAGGCAAAATACCTTTTTATCCTCACTGCCGTCGATGCGGTTTCCATCAACTACGGAACCGAACGAGAGCAAGTCATTACGGAAATGACTGTAGAAAAGGCCCGGGAATTCATCGAGGAGGGGCAATTTGCCCCCGGCAGTATGCTGCCGAAGGTTCAAGCCGCCGTGAACTTTGCTCAAAGCGGCAAAGGACACATTGCCGTAATCGCCTCCCTGGCAAAAGCCGCCGAAGCCATCGAAGGTAAAAGCGGCACCCGCATCACCATGGAAAAGGAAGAAAACGACCGCTTCTACGTTCCCACCGAAGACCCCAGGGAACAGGTATGGTTATACCGATAACAACATCCTTTAAATTTATGGGGCATCATTTCATGCTGTCCGGGAACCTGACATGATACGATAAGATTAACAAAAAAATACAGACTCACAGTTTTGAACTTAAAATATTCCGTGGCTGCGAGTCTGTTTTTTACAAATTACAATTCATTGATGGCAGCGGTAATCGGCATGCTGCGGATCTGCTTTGCAGGCTTGCTGACGGCAAAGCAAATCGAGAAAAACGTAATGATACCGCAAAGGCCCATGCTCATCCAAGGGATTGTACAAGAGACACCAAAATAATGGGTAATCACCAAAGAATACAGATACCGATAGAGGGGCAGCCCAATAAGCCATCCGACGGCCAGCCCCATAACACCGTAGGTGGCAGCTTCCGCCGTGATCATCGACAAAACCTGATAAAACACCGGATACTGTCAGCTCCGCTCCTTCCAGTGCAATGGTATCCCCGGCAGCCAAAGAATTGCTTTTGTCAAAAACAGACAATACGTAAAAGGCGCCTGGGGTAGAATCCTTGGGCAGCTGTCCTTCAACCAAATCCGCTTTTGCCCAGGCAAACTGCGTTTTTTCATAGGAAATCAGATCAATATTCCCTTGTTTCCCCTGATATTCCGCCGGAAGACTTTGGTACATTCGTCCAAAAGCACGCTTGACCGAAGGCTGGCTTTGCAAATCCGCGGAAAGGCTGGGCGAAAAGCCCGCTTCGCTTTCAGTACAAGCAAGGGCAATATCCGGAGTATAGGGTTGTCTGGAAGTCAGAGCCGCGCCGACCCAACTGAGCAATACGGAAAAACAAAGAAACAAGATAATACTAAGGGCAAAGGAGCCGGTCATTAAAAAAAACTCTTTTTGGAGCTGACTGCATGGGAAATTCCCAACGAAACATCAACGCAGCCAAGCCTTTTCAAAGGAGCAACATTGACAGAAGGCTGCAAACGGTCAGCGGTATTGCCGGATACGGCGGCGATGGGAGACACCTTCGATGCTTTTTTGCAGGAGTTGCAGAAGCGATCCACACCGTAATAAAGCCGCTGATGCCGCCGCACAAAATTCCCATCGGGCTGATCTTCCACAGAGGCAGAGCCTTGAATTCATCCCCTACCCACAAGTGCAAAAACAAACAAAGCCCCCAGGTAAGAATCACGCCAAAAACAAGGCCCAAAGGAATCGCAAATTTACACCAGTTCAAGGCTTCCAATCGCACCAGTTTCATGATCTGCTGCTTGCTTGCGCCCAAACAACGCAACATTCCGTAAAAGCCGGTACGCTGCAATACATTGCTGTTAAGACTTGCTGCGATCATAAAGACACCGGCTAACAAAACCATAACCGCAAGAACCGCCGCCACTAGGTAAAGCCCCATAATGTAGCTGTTTCCGCTGTTAAGATGCATTGCCAAAATATAGGTATTTTCGGAAACGCTATCATCCGCCAAAGAATATTCTTCCTTGAGCCGGGTAATCGCTTTACGCAAATTGGTGTGGTCTTGAAATTGAAGATAGTATTGAACCGCCCCAACTTCTCCGTTGGAACGTTGGATATCCTCAAAGGTTTTGAAATTCGTAAACAATACCACCGCATCATTGATGGAAGCAACGGCCGTATCCTGATGGAATCCTACAATCCTTAGAACTTTGGAGCCACCGTTGGGCATGGTCAACATGATCGTATCACCAAGATGAACTTCCATGATATCAAGAATATTTCCGGAGACGATGACCTCATTGTCCGAGGGGTAAGTCTCATCGGAAAACCCGGGAAGCATCTTTGCAAGATCCTTTTCACCGCCGCAAATCGCCGCCGGCTTTTGACCGACAGAATACCCCCGGGTGAGATCGCTGTTCAGATTTCCGTAGGGAGAAAATGCCCCAACGTCATCTTCGGAAGCGATTGCACCGGCGGTATCCGCAGAAATATTACTGAGAAGCAAATGCCAGCTTCCGTCCTTTTCAAGGCGATTATTTGCTTCCATACGAATGGCCATATCCGCCATACTGAATACCGCCGTGATCAAAAACACAGAGATCACGATACACAAAATGGTCATGCGATTTTGCCGCTTCCACACCTTTGCGGAAATCGGAATAAGGCCTAAATAGCTTTTCATTCCCGGCACCTCCCAAAATCCGTCAGGATACCATCGGATACCTGTAATACACGATCCGCTGTTTGGGCGATGCTGCGATTGTGGGTAATCATAATAATGGTCTGCTCGAACTTTTTCGATGCCTCTTTCAACAGAGCAATAACCTCGCTGCTGTTTTGCGTATCAAGATTACCCGTTGGCTCATCGGCTAAGATCAGAGCCGGCCTGGTAATAAGGGCACGACCAATAGCCACACGCTGCTGTTGACCGCCGGAAAGCTGGCTGGGCAGGTGATTTCTGCGCTCCTTCAGATTCAACACCGTCAGCAGCTCTTCCAGATATTTCTTATCCGGCTTCTGGTGATCCAGCAGCACCGGGAAGATGATATTCTGTTCCACGGTAAGCTCCGGAATCAGATTAAAGGCCTGAAAAATAAAGCCGATGTTTCTGCGGCGAAACACCGTCAGCTTTTGGTCATTCATCGAAAAAATATCCATTCCGTCGATGAGTACTTTACCGGCAGTAGGAATATCCAAAGCGCCGATCATATTTAACAACGTACTTTTTCCGGAGCCGGATTCTCCGACAATGGCGACATACTCCCCTTTGGGAACCGAAAAACTCACATTTTTCAGCGCATTCACCGCAGTTTCTTTACTACCGTAGGTCTTGCAAACATTTTTGACCTCTAACAAATTCATAGTACAAACACCTCTTTCTAATCATTCCTCTGTTATCGGTGATTTTTTCTGCCTACAGTAAAAAGAATAACACGGAAATATTACAGCAGCCTTACCGTTCGCCTACAATTTTGTAGGAATCCGAAAATTCATAGTAAAACTTGTCCCTTGGCCCAATTCGCTATCCACTTCAATGGTACCGTCATGGGCTTCCACAATTGCCTTCGCAAGGGGTAACCCCTGACCAATCCCCTGAGTATCTTTGGAAAAGCGGCTTCGATAAAATCGTTTAAAGATATGATACCGATCCTCCGGATGAATCCCACAGCCATTATCCTTTACCACGAGCTGGACCATGGAAGCCAAAGCCTTCCATTCCAAACGGAAGGAAAAAGCAACGCATAACGCCCTTTCCGGCGATGATGCGCTGCTTTCGATATAACATGATCAGAGAAATAATAGAACTCGAAATTTAACGGGCACTGGGGATCTTTGAATAATCCGGAGCCTTGTCCTTTCCCCAAAAGGCACCCAGCAAAGATTTTTGTTTCGGCTTGGCATTGGCATTTTTCATATGCCCCACAGCGGCAATTTCCAGAACAGTTTCAATGGCCATTTCACTGCCGCCATTCCCTTTCACCCGAGAATCTTTGCGATCCACCAGAATTTCATAATCCATGAGACTTTGTTTTGCCATTTCTGCGGCGATATGCTCTTTCCCCTGTTTGATCGCCAGCTCAATGGCACGTTCCATGACAGGATCTTTGCTGTTAACCGCCGGTTTTAAAGAAGTTTTACCCCAGGGAGCAAAGATGGATATCCCCGCCGTTTCATAATTTTGCACCGTAATATGGTAAATCGTCATAACCTTCCCCACGGCGGCGCCAACAGCATTGGCCACATGGTGGTAAGCAGGGAACATTGCTTCCGTCTGATACTTTTCCGCCGCGGGAGGTAACCAAAACTGCGTGGGTGCACCGATGCCGATCATCAGCATATCCAATTTAAACTGGTTCTGGAAAATCTTATTTCCTCTTTCTCTTACGGCATTATGGAAGAAGTAATTGAGGATGCGGTCCTCGGAAAAAGCATTGATTTCTTCCTTTTCATAAGTAAAGATGCTGTCCAGAATCACGCGGCACATACGATGATTGATCCCCTCTTTGGCCAAGGCTATAAATTCTGTTGAAGAGACACCTTTTTCCTTGGCCAGCAAACGGCAGGCAATATTTGAAGCGTCCTTACTGCCGGCATCGTAAAGATCTTCAATACAAAGGATATCTGTAGGAGTAAAACCAATACCGCCAAGAATCGCATGATCCAAAAGATGATCAAAAGAGATCAGATTGGCTTCCATTCCGATACGACGGCCGATCTCAGACACCGTATGAGGGCCATCGCTAACAGCATCCACAACACGACGCTGGATCTCCGTAAGCTCCATATGAGGAGAAGGCCGGTGCAGCAGGAAGAACCCTTCAAAAGAAGCATAATGAACAAGACCGGTGGGATGATTTTCTGCATATTGCAACTCTTCAAGGTATTCCGGATGATCTTTGCAGATCACCGAAACGGGCCAACTGCGGCGCGGGCCGATTTTTAAAGTACCATCGGCGCCCAACACGATACGACTATCTCCGCCAAGACCGGAAGTAGTTACTTCCACGGCCGCAACCCGAGTGCGCCATCCTCCAACCTTGGCCCCTTCCTTATCCAGTCGGGGAAGGCCGTTTTTCAGCACCGCAATATCCGTAGTTGTGCCGCCCATATCAATAACAAAGGCATCATCGGAGCCGTTAAGAAAGGTCGCCCCAATAATGCTGGCAGCCGGCCCCGAAAGGATTGTTTCGATGGGGCGCTCTCGGGTAATGGTTTCGTTCATCAAGCTGCCGTCACCCTTTACTACCATAATCGGAATATCAATATGATCTTCCGCAAGGACCTTTTTCACTGCCGTCAAAAGATTGTCGATTACAAATACCAGCCGGGCGTTGAGCACACAAGTCACGGTGCGTTCATGGATGCCCAAAGCAGAGGACATTTCATGGGCGGCGACTACCGGCACCCCGAGGATATCACGAACCATCTTTTTTACCGTTTCCTCATGATTTTGATTGCGAACGCTGCAAATACCGGAAACCGCAACGGCATCAACTTTATCTCGAAAGCTCTCAATCGCGGCTTTTGTTTTTTCCTCATCCAAAGGTTCCGTTTCCTCACCACGAATATTATGTTTCCCCGGCAATACCTCATAAAGGCACTGGGGCAATTCGTGTTCCGGGGTATGGCCCAGAAGGAGCAAGCCCACCCGACAACCTCGATTTTCCACAATGGCATTGGTAGCCAGAGTCGTAGAAATCGCAATATAGGCCGCCGACCGTAATTCATCCTTCGGCAGTTTTTGTATCGTTTCACGAATGCCGATCATCAAATCCTGATGAGTCGTAGGCGATTTCACGGCACAGAGAATATCCTTTGTATCTAAATCAATGATGACACCATCGGTAAAAGTACCGCCGGTATCAATGCCAATGACCGTAGACATATCACATTTCCCCTTTCACGTCTTTTTTTGTTTTTTCTTTGAAGAATTTTGTATTTGGAGCATATAACCCTTTTATCACAGATACGATAAAGACCAGCATCAGGAAGAGTAAAGGGAAGGAAGCCAACACTGCCAGCATTTTTGTGCCATCCACCCCGGCAAAGCAGATCATAACATAGGCCAAAACACCCATGATAATCCCCCAAACCAGCTTCATCGTCAAAGGCGGTTCCCCTTCTCCGCCAAAATCCCCAACACTGAGGATTGCCGCAACAGAAGTCATGGAATCCGCCATCGTAACAAAGGAAATGAAAATGACGATAAGAAATACGATAATCAATATCGTACCCAACGGCAATTGGCCAAAAAAGGCAAACACTGCGCTTTCCGTACCGTCCGTCTGTAAAGCACCCCAAAGATCAAAGGCGCCGCTAAGCTGCATATCAATGGCTGTTCCGCCAAAAATAGTGAACCAGAGAATGCCAAAAAGCGCCGGGCCGATAAGGTTAACAACTAAAAACTGGCGAACAGTTCGCCCATAGCAAAGGCGGGTTAAAAATACTCCCACAACCGGGGCATAGGCAATCCATGCCGCCCAATAGAAAATGCTCCACCAACGGGACCAATCTTCACCGCTGTCTGCCCCCAAATAAGTTGACTTGGCAAAAAAGGTAGAGATAAATTCCCCCATTCCCTGAACACCAAATTTCAAAATAAAAGCCGTAGGCCCAACGATGAGCACAAACAGCATCACCACGGCATACAGCTTGACATTCTGATCTGCCAGCCATTTTAATCCTTTATCCATACCCACAGCACTGGAGGCAGTAAACATGATGACAATCGCAACGGCAACAACAGCCCAAAGCAAAGGTGTGATCCTTACACCGCTGACATAATGGATACCGCTGCTGAGCTGCATGATCCCCATACCCAGAGAAGTGGCGATCCCGCCAGCCAAAGCAAAAAGACTGATGGCATCAACGGCTTTCCCAATACCGCCCTGACATTTATCCCCCATGACAAAATATAATCCGGAGCTGATGGACATTTTTTGATGATAGTTATAAACTGCCAACGCAATGGGGATCGTGGCCAGATCATACAAAGCATAAGGTGTAAAAGACCAATGGAGATAACAAGTGGAGATTGAGAACATCTTCGCTTCATTACTGAAAGGCGTCAGCCCCAATGCCGGAGAAGCCAGATGGGTAATAGGCTCCGCAACCCCCCAAAAGACAATACCGATCGCAATACCGCCGCAAAGGCTCATGGAGAACCATTGAAAAAAGGTATATTTCGGCTTTGCATCGGGTCCTCCAAAGCGAATGTTACCGGCCTTGGAACAAAAGATTACCGCCAGCAATACGACAATCACCAACGCAGACAAGGCATAAAGCCAGTCAAACCAATCGGTAACCCAGTTATAGACGGCATTCATACCCGCTGCAAAACCGCTTTCATTGATAAAGCTAAACACCACAGCCGCCAACAGAATCAAAAAAGGCGGCCAAAATACAGCGTGATTCAAAGAAAATCGTTTTTCTTTCATAATAAATCCTTCTTTCAAGCAATGGAATATAACGTGGGGCTGCCCGAAGCCAAAACGCGGCTTCGGGCAATCCGTTTGAGAGTTGAATGATGCAATACAGAGGATCGCGACCAGACCAAATTATGTATTTTTATTCGCTAACACGTTTTACGGCTTTATCGAGAATAGCATCTAATTTTGCAACGACTTCATCGGGAAGAGCGGGAACCTTATGCTCTGCCAAAAGTTTTTTGGTTCTTTCATGCATTCTGGTACGGAAGTCGGTGGGATTTTCTTTCCACACATCGTAGCGCTGACGATCCATGAGGTTCGGGAACCAAAGCTCAGATCTGAAGTTTTCATAAGTATGCATATGAGTAATGAATTCACCGCCGGGGCCAACTTCTTTAATAACATCCAAAGCCAATTTTTCAGGCGTAATTTCAATACCGCGGCGAATACGACGGGCGTAACCGATAGCTTCATCGGCCATGGTAATGAGGTCAAGATGGGAAGAAGCGGCAGATTCCATGAAACCGACGTCATGAACGAGGTTACCGCCGGAGAGGCAGTTTACAAGAGAGGTAAAGGCACATTCCAAAGCGCACTGTTCGTCAACGATCTTGGAATCCGAAGCGCAAGCAGTTTCCCAGCAGGGAAGATCAAGATAATGATAAATATCGGCAACAAGACTTTCGCCAAGGCAATGTTCGGGAGTACCATAAGCAGCCTGTGTGGTATTCATATCAACGGTAAGGATAACGCAGGTAGCCACGTAACCGTTACCGGGGCGAACCGCCTGGCAAAGAACGAGACCAGCAAGGTTTTCTGCAAGACCCAAGGTAATAGAACCGGCAATGGTCATGGGAGATACACAACCCAGCTGAGGACCGGAGGGCCAGAGAACGGTCATACCGCGTTCTGCGCAATAGACGTGTTTACGAGCGGCATCGGCGGGAACGGTAAGGGGAGTGACAGGGTCACCGGCATAGCAGATAGCAAAGGGTTTTTCCAAAAAGGCATCCCAACTGCCACGGACGGCAGCCATCATTTCAAATTGTTCTTCCAAGCCTTCCACATCAACACCCCAGCATACAATGGGTTTGGTAGTGTTCTGAAGCATTTCATGCATTTCGCAGGTATCGGCAATAAGGGGATTCCAGTCACGAATGCCGGCTAAGGACATAATGAAATCGATGTTGGGAAGTGCATCGGAAAGTCTGGCACTGTTGGCAACGTCAGATTTTCTGGCTTCGCGTCTTTCATAGGTTTCAAAATCATAATAAAAGGGGTTTGTGGGGCCATTGCCAAAATAGGTGTTGTTACCACCGACATCCATTGCCAATTCACCGAAGCGATTGTAGACATTGATGTGAGAGGGAGCAGTTTTGATAGCTTTTTTCACCAGCTCTCTGTCTACAAAAACCCGAGTGCCTTCCACACGGCAGCCGTATTTCTCCATGTAATCGCGAGCGCCGGGATCCATAATATCGGTGCCAACCTGTTCGAGAATTTCAAAAGCACCGTTGATGATCAGTTCGATCTGTTCTTCTGTTGCTACGTGATAGCGTAATAAATTTTCTTTGTAAGCAGATTTGATTCCTTCGATAGCCATAATAGTAATCTCCTTTAATTCTTTTTCTCTCATCCAGAGGTTCTGTCGTGAACACCTTTTATTAATGCAAGAGTCGTGCCAAAATGAAAAAAATTATTTATTTTTTTCTCAAAAAGAAATCGCTTCGTTAAGAATATAATATATAATACTCGACACACAGCAAGATACTTGACAAAATCAAAAAAATCACATACAATACCTTCAATGCAAATATTTTTGCTGCAAATCATTTTGCATTTCACATAAAAATAGCAAAATAATTTGCATATTGAGGTGATTTACGATGAAAGATTATGAGAATTCGATCCTTTCTACAAAAAATTTATTGACCATTTTAGAGAATCTTCGCACTGCAATTTACATTGTGGACGGAGACGGGAAATTGGTTTTTATCAACGATGCCGCTTTAGAGCTGGAGCATTTCGACAAAGAAGTTGTCATGGGGAAACATCTGGAGGACATCTATGAATATACCGTTTTTCAAAAAGGCTACGATTCCCCAACCTTGGAATGCGTGAAAACAGGTGTTGCCATTCCGGAAAAGAACCTGGAATGGTATGCTCAAAAAGGTACCGTTGTCAATGCATTTGTTTCCGCAACACCTTTCACCAATGAGGATGGCAGCTGGGACGGAGCTTTCAGTACCGCCGAAAATATCGACGCCTTGCGCACCCGCTTAAACGAGCTTGGCACTTTTAAGAAAAAGACCTCCTTTCGGCTAAAAACAAAACAACTAAAGAACGGCACCAGCTACGTTTTTAACGATATCGTCGGCGAAAGCGACGCCATGAGAAGTACTGTAACCATTGCCAAACGCTTTGCTTCCAAGCAGGCGCCGGTAATGATCTACGGTGAGACCGGCACCGGGAAGGAGCTTTTTGCTCAGAGCATTCACAATGCAAGCCAATGCTTTTCCGGTCCCTTTGTCCCCATCAACTGCGCTGCTATCCCGGAAACTCTTTTGGAAAGCATGCTCTTCGGCACTGTAAAAGGAGCCTTTACCGGAGCGATCGACAGCCCCGGTCTCTTTGAAAAGGCCGAGGGTGGTTCCATATTTCTGGATGAAATCAACTCCATGCCCATTATGCTTCAGGCCAAGCTGCTCCGAGCTTTGCAGGAAAAGGAAGTCCAGCGCATTGGCGACAATAAGATCCGCAAAATTGATTGCCGCATCATCAGCGCTACCAATAAGCTGCCGGAGGACGCGATTCGCGATAACGAAATGCGGGAAGATCTCTTTTACCGCTTATCTACCGGCATGCTCTGGATCCCCTCCCTCAAGGAGCGTAACGGAGATCTACCCCTGCTCATCGACTATTTCATTGACAAGGCCAACGATGACCTGCATACCAATATCGAAGGGGTCTCTCCGGAGCTGGAGAAGCTTTTAATGGAATATTACTGGCCGGGAAATGTGCGGGAGCTGGCAAATACCATTGAAAGCGCCGTAAATATGACCTACGAGGATGACCGCATCCTTGATGTGCAGCACCTGCCGACCTATCTGAAAAAACACTTTGCCCAAGAGCTGACTCAGCTGCCCAATGCAGCCCAAATCTTTACTGTAAGGGAAAAGGACGAACGCAAATTCAAGCAATTCCCTACTATGGACTTTGATACCGACATCAATACAATGGTCAATCAATATGAGAAAAGCATTATTGAACTGGCACTTTCCGGTTCCCGAGGGAACTTAAGCAAATGCGGAGAGAAGTTAGGAATATCCAGACAGACCCTTACCGCTAAAATCAAGCGGCATCACATCGACATCACAAAATATAAAAAAGAATCTTAAAACAAAGGCAGTTTCAGGATATTCTCTGAAACTGCCTTTGTTTTGGCACGTTTCTTGCATGTATAAAGAGTATAGGTCGTGAACAAATTATTCTACAGCGTATTTTGACGAACAAAGAAAGATACTGTCACAAAATGAAAAATACTGAAATGATTTTGAAATTTTAATTTCATCTTTTCCATTTTTGAAATAAAAATTTCACAATAAAAATTTCAATTTCACCTGACTCTTGGAATATTCGGCGCAAAATACCTGTATTTCATGAAATACATAAATTGGCACGCAAATTGCATTATAAGTAAGTGAAAGTCGTGAACAAATTACTTTGTCTAAAAAGAAACTGGCATGCCAAACAAAGCCGTGAACAAGCTTATCCAAAAGACTTTCTGCGAAATTATCTATCATCTTAACAAACACAAAACAAAGAAACAAAAACGTAAAACTAAATATCGAATGGAAAACAAGGAGGATTTATCCAATGACAAAATCTAAAGGTTTAAATCGTTGGTTTGTCTTATTTATTTTATCAATCGCCTGCGGGCAGATTTATCAGCTGCCCTATCTGCGCTACAGCTACTACGATCAGATGCTGGCAGCCTTTGCCGTTACCAACACTCAGTTGGGCACCTTTATGACCGCCTTCGGTCTCGGCTCTCTCGTTTGCTACCTCGTTGGCGGCATCGTTGCCATGAAGGTATCGGATAAAGTATTGCTTCCTGCCGGGATGATCCTTACCGGTCTTGCCGGTTTGTGGTTTGCCACCTTCCCGCCTTATGCTGCTGCATTGTTTATCAGCTTCTTCTGGGCATTTTCTACCTCCCTCATTTTCTGGCCTGCGGTTATCAACTTTGTCCGCGGTCTTGGTTCCTCCAAAGAACAGGGACGTCTCTTCGGTCTTTTTGAGGGGCTTCGAGGCATCACTGCCACTGTCATCGGTTTGGTTATCGTTGTGATCTTCAATGCTGCCATGAGCGAATTGGCCGGTCTCCGTACTGTCATTTTGACCTATGCCATCATCGCCATTGTATTAGGCATCATCGTATTTTTCATCGTTCCCAATAACAAGGCGGAAAAGCAGGCTTTGGCGGAAGCTGCCGGTCAGACCTCTTTGATTGCCGGTTTTGGACAGGCTTTGAAACTTCCCATCACCTGGATCGGCTGCGGCGTTGTCTTTTTCACCATGATGGTTTTTGACTGCCTTGGCTACACCACTCCCTATCTTACCGGCTGTCTCGGTGCCTCCGCTGCCTTTGCAGCTTCCTTCGGCACCATCCGTACCTGGGGGCTTCAGTTTGTCGGCGGCACCACCGGCGGTGTGATTGCCGATAAATTAGGTTCTTCTGCAAAAACCCTCATCGGCGGCTTTGCCGTGATTGCCGCAGGCTTTGTGATTCTCAACCTGCTGCCCCTTAAAGCCAGCATGGTTTGGCCCGCCGCCATCTTCATTCTTGTCTTTGGCTGCGCCATCTATGTAAACCGCGGTGTTTACTTCGCTGTTTTGGATGAAGCAAAGGTTCCCGCCAACATCAACGCTGCCGTCGTCGGTATTGTTTCCGCCATCGGCTTCACTCCCGATGCTTTCATCTATACCATCATCGGTTATTTCCTTGATAAATATCCCGGCGCCACCGGTTACCAGATCACTTACTGGATGGGGGCTGCCTGCGGTGTCTGCGGTTTGATCTGTGCTCTCATCGCCGTAAAATACATCAAAAAACAAAAGGCTGCCGAAGCAAAATAACATTAACTCTCAAAGGAGCATGCAAAAAGATGCGTGCTCCTTTTCTTTGCTCTGATTTGCTTATTTTAAAGTCATTCCGTATACCTCCGGTTTATGCAGAGAGAGGGCAAAACACATGTAAAAGAAGGATAAGAACCCCTCCACTTCCCCATAAAAAAGGTCCGATTACGACGTTTTTATAAAAGCCATAATCGAACAAAAAATAACCGAAGGAAGAATCCTTTATCAAGCTTCCAAAAGCTGCGAATAAGCCCGATATAAAACAAATGAAATAATATAAAAAAGAAAGCAATACTACCAATGCCACATAAAAATCCCCACACTCCTTTGGAGTGCAGGGATCTATTCTCTTATTTTTCAGCGATTAGTCTGCCATTTCCGGTAAGGATTTTGCTCTTTCTTCCAGAATCCGGTCAAGTTCCGCCAAAACAGCATCATCAAGAGGCTGGGGTTTGTAATTCGCCAAGATATCAGCAGTTTTGTTATGGATACGGGTGCGCATGTCGCTGGGATCGAGAATCCAACTCTGATAGCTGCGGTGATCCATTAAGGTAGGCTTCCACAGTTCATTGCGGAAATTCGTGAAAGTATGCTCGTGGGTCAGGAACTGACCGCCGGCACCCACTTCTTTGATGGCATCAAAGGCCAAAGTATTGTCATTGATTTCAATGCTTTTGGCAATACGGCGAGCATAACCGATAATTTCATCGCAAAGAACGATCTGTTCCAAAGAACCGCTCATAGCAGAATCAACAAAACCGACATCATGAACGAGATGACCACCGCTCAAAGCATTGGTAAGAACAGCCATGGAAACTTCGATGGCAGACTGTTCGTCTACTAATTTTGAGTCGGTAACACCACCGGTCTGGATCATCGGCAGATCAAGGTAATGGAAGATATCCGCAACGATATTTTCAGCAATGCAGTGTTCCGGTGTACCATAACCACTCTGGCTGGTAGCCATATCAACATTAACGATTACGCAGCCGCCAACGAAAACAGAGCCTTTTTTGATAACCTGAGAAAGCACGAGACCGCAGAAGACCTCAGCCATACCCATGGCAATACTGCCGGCAACGGTGACCGGTGCAGTGGATCCAAGCTGAGGGCCGGTCATCCAGATGGCAGGAAGCCCCAATTCCACGGTATATTCCAGTTTATCACAAAGTCCTTCATTGATCACCAAAGGAGTGATGGGGCATCCGGGGAAAATTGCCATAAAGGGTTTTTCCACCAACTTATCCATGCCACCGGCAACTGCGGCAGCCATTTCCACTTCGGTTTTGAAATTGTCCACATCAAGACCCCAGGCAATGATGGGTTTCGTTGTATTGGGGAGCAGCTCCCGCAGTTCTACCACATCGGCAATGCGCTGGTCGCAATCGGAAATCTGAGCAAGACCCATAACGAAATCCACATTGGGGCAGGCATCGGTCACAAGGGCATTTCTGGCAACATCAGCACGAAGAGAGGGTCTTCTTTTGCCGGTTTCAAAATCATTATAGGAAGGATTGGTCGGGCCATTCCCATAATAGTTCGCCGTACCGCCGGCACGAATAGCTTCATTACCGTTCCGGTCGTAAAGTACCATTTCCGAGGGGGCGGAAGCAATGGCTTCTTTTACAATGCTCGTGGGGAATTTTACCATTTCTCCTTCAGCAGTACAACCGGCAGCAACAAGGCGTTCCACCGCTTTGGGATTTTTGATCATCAAGCCGATTTCAGACATAATCCGCAAGGAAGCTTCGATCAGTTTTTCGCATTCTCCTTCGCTTACCGCATGATATTTGGTTTGGTTCTTTGCATAATAAGAAGTGATTCCTTCGATAGCCATAGTAATTAATCTCCTTTTGTTTTTTAAGTCGTTTTAAGAAACTTTGTCGTGAACACTTTTATTTAATGCAAAAACCGTGCCAAAAAATTTTGTTTTATTTAGCAGGGATTTTTCGATTCATGTCAAAATCTATTAAGGTATTTTGAAATTTTTATTGGACAATTTTTATTTCAAAAAGCAAAAATAGAAATTTATATTTCATTTCGGAGGAAAAATGAAAGAGAATATCATCACAAAAGAACTTCTTATCGATATCATTGAGCATTTTTATGCAGCAGTATACATCATCGATGAAAAAGGGAATATGCTGTACCTGAACCGCGCCGCAGAAGCAATGGATCAACTGGAAAGAGAAAAGGTCATTGGGAAAAATCTTGCGGAGATCTATTCCAACACTGTATTCCAGGACAATATGAACTCACCCTGTCTGGATTCCCTGGAAACAGGAAAACCCCATATTCAGGAAAACCTAGAATGGTATTTGGCAGACGGCACCAGAGTCAATGCCATTACCAGCACATATCCATTATTGGAAAACGGCGAAACAAAAGGGGTTTATGCCATCTCTGAGGATGTTGATAAGCTGCGCAAGCACTTAATCAAGCAAGGCGCCTTTCACACAAAAAAATCCTACCGCTTACGCAATAAAGTGTTAAAAAACGGCACGCAATATGTTTTTAACGATATCATCGGTGAAAGTGAAATTATAAAAAATACGATTCTTATTGCCCGACGTTTCGCTTCCAAAAAATTGCCAGTGATGATCTATGGAGAAACCGGTACCGGCAAAGAGCTTTTCGCCCAAAGCATCCACAACGCCAGCTCCTTTGTTTCCGGCCCCTTTGTCCCCATTAACTGCGCCGCCATTCCGGAAAACCTTCTGGAAAGTATGCTTTTCGGCACAGTAAAAGGCGCTTTTACCGGAGCCGTCGATACCCCCGGGCTTTTTGAAAAAGCCGAAGGTGGCTCCATCTTTTTGGATGAAATCAATTCCATGCCCATTATGCTCCAGGCCAAACTGCTCCGAGCCTTGCAGGAAAAAGAAGTCCAGCGCATTGGCGACACCAAGATCCGCAAAATCAACTGTCGCATTATCAGTGCCACCAATAAGCTGCCCTCCGAAGCCATCCAAGATAATGAACTGCGAGAAGATCTTTACTATCGCCTTTCCACCGGCATGGTTTGGTTACCAAACTTGAGGGAACGAGGGGATGATATCGATCTTCTTATAAATTATTACATCGAACGAAGCAATGAGGAGCAAGATGCCAATATCGTAGCAACATCACAGGAGCTTCGCCAACTCCTTCACGCCTATTTTTGGCCCGGAAACGTGCGAGAGCTAGCCAACGTTATCGAAAGCGCCATGAATATGACAGCCGATGGTGAAACGACCTTGGACGTGCGACATTTGCCAACCTATTTAAAGCAGCATTTCAGTGAGGAAATCAGCAATATTCCCCAGGCTCAAGATATTTTCTACCTTCGCAACGAAGAAAGAAAACACGATACCCCCTACATCAGCCTTTACAGTGATATCAATACCATGGTAGATTCTTATGAAAAAGAGATTCTGCTTTTTGCCATTGCCGCAGCCAAAGGAAATATTTCCCGCTGCGCTCGAAAGCTAGGGATATCCAGTCAGAGTCTTACGGTAAAACTGAAAAAATACAATATCAACGCAAAAAAATACAAGCAATAAATTAAATTTAACTAAATAAAAGGCTCCGCTGTTTTGAGAAAACAAGCGGAGCTTTTCGGATTTCATAAGCTGATTTATTTTTAATTACAGATCCATGAAAGAAGTGATAATCTTAGCGGCTTCGGCTCTGGTGGCATTGCCCTGAGGCTGGAAAGTACCATCGGGGTAACCGTTGAAGATACCAGCTTTGGTAAGATATTCCACAGAATCCTTTGCCCAAATAGAGACTTTTGCGGCGTCCTTAAAGGTTGTGGCCGGTTTGTCTTGGGGAAGGTCGATATCATAGGCATACGCAAAGCGATCCATGATGGTAGCCATTTGTTCCCTGGTGATATTCTCCGTAGGAGCAAAACGCAATTCTTTATCGGCAACACCATAAACGATACCGGCTTCACAAGCCCAGTTAATGGCATCATAGGAGTAGCTCTTTTCATCTATATCTTTAAAATCATAGTAATAGGCGGGTACCGGGCTGCCAACGGCACGATAGAGAATCGTTACAAACATTTCACGTGTAAGAGACATATCGGGAGCAAAGATCTGGTTGCCAATGCCATTCATCAGGCCGTTATCCAAAACAGTGGTTACCGGTGCCTTAAACCAATCGTTCTCTTTCAAATCAGAGAAGCTGCTGTAATCATAGACGTTGTGGACATTGATATAAAGGGAAGGATTAAAGCCGTAATCACCAGAAACGGTGGTTAAAATGTATTGGCCGGGTTCATCGATCCGGATTCCTCTGAAAATACCGTCACTGGAGGAGTTAGCAAAATCATCCGCGGTTACATCACGGACAAACTCATATTTGCCGGTGCTTAAATCCAAAAGAACAGCTTCACTATCGGTATAGGGCTTCAGATAATCCTTGTACAGTGCTTCGGTGCCATAGGAGCCGTATTGTGTAAAGGGATATCCTTTTACGGCAACGCTAAAGGTCTCACCAACGGCAACGCTTTTGCTCGCAATGGGCGCATCGTCTTCCATAAACCAAACCATTTTTTCCTTATAGTCGGAGGAAAGATAGCGTGCAAAGAAAATGTCATCCCCATTTACAACCGGAGCTTTATCAACGGTAAGCCCTTCAAATCCACCCCAAGAGGAAGCAACATCGGTATGAGGCGCTTCACCATTAACGGCAATGGCCCAGCTTCCGGAGGAAACTCCAAAAGCCGTAGAAACCCAGCCATTGTTTACGACCAGATAATCCTGAGGAGCCACTGCAAAAGCATTGCCCTCTTCGGTGGCATAGAACCATTCATGGTAGGCGACTAACACATCCAAAACGCTTACGCCCTCTGTGGGGGCAATGCCATCGGTATAGCCCATTTTTTCTGCGGCATCACCATAAATGTGGAACGTAGTCGGGATTTTAAAGAAATCCTCATCTTTAACAGAGACGATATTACAACTTTGAGCAGAGACCGTTACCACCGCATCGGCAACATTCGCATCGTCTGCGAAAATGCCGGTGCTAAAGGCAAATACGCTGGCGAGGACAAAGGTAAGGAGCATCCATTTACTTGTTTTTTTCATACGTGGCATCCTTTCATAAAAGAGTGTTTTCATTTATTATAACAAATTTTGCCGGCCTGTCAATAGCGCAGCAATCCGTTCAAAAGAATAACACTGCCGTCGGAAAAACAGCAGTGTTTTGGTTAAATTCGATTTGGTTATAAATTACAGCCCCATAAAAGTGGAGATGATCTTAGCAGCTTCGGCTCTGGTGGCATTGCCCTGAGGCTGGAAAGTACCATCGGGATAACCGTTGAGGATACCGGCTTTGGTAAGATATTCTACAGAATCCTTTGCCCAATCAGAAATCTTTGCAGCATCTTTGAAACTTACTGCGGGATTGTCCGCGGAGAGGTCAATACCATAAGCGCTAGCAAAGCGGTCCATCATTGCAGCCATTTCTTCTCTGGTAACATTATCATTGGGGGCAAATTCGGTTTTCGACTTACCGTTAATAATGCCAACCTCATAGGCCCAGCAAATTGCTTCATAGGAGTAACGATTAGAATCCTGTGCATCGTCAAAAGGATTATTGTAACCAACAAAAGGCTGATTCCAAGCACGGTGAAGCAGTGTTACAAACATTTCACGCGTAAGGTTCATGTTGGGAGAAAATTCGGTATCGGAAGTACCGTTCATAACGCCATAATACATAACCTTGGAAATATAGCTATTGTACCAGGCAGATGCATCAAGGTCTTTCATCATTCCGACATTTTTTTCATCATAAGCATTGAGCTGGAGGAAAGGTGTAAAAGCATATTCACCTTCGGCAGGTACAATCGTAATAATATAGTTGCCCTTTTCATTGATGGATAAAGTGAATTTTCCTTCTGCATCGGTTTTCAAAGGATTTCCATCTTCATCGGCAACAACATAGCCTTCATTACTGTTCAAATCGAATGCCACAATCTTAGCATTGGCAATGGGCTGAAGGATTTTATCAATCAAAGTTTCGGCACCATATTGAGCAGCGGACATGAAAGGATACCCCTTTACGGTAAATTCAGCTTCTTCACCAACTGCAATGTTAGCTGCGGTAATACGCGAATTCTTATGAAGGAACCATGTGCATTTATCGCTATAACTCCCATAGGAGGAACCTGCAGGAGGAGTGGTATCTTTATAATAGAAGAAATCTACCGTATCTCCAGAAACTACTTCTGCAGCGTTGATGGTAACACTGTCATAAGAACCGTCTGCCTTTGCATCTCCGGTATGAGCGCCTTCACCGTTGATGGCAAAAGCCCAGTCATAGCTTTCTATTCCGAAAACTTTGGAAAGCCAGCCTTTATCCGAAGAAACCAAGTAGTTCTCATGATTTGTTTCAAAATCATTTCCATTTTCATCAAGATAATACCACTCATGGAATGCTACCAACACATCCAAAGCAGAAACGCCTTCCGTCGAATCGATCTGATCAACATAACCATAGGATTCAGCAGCATCACTATACACCTTAAGATCCATCGGCAGTACAAGGGGAGCTTTCTCAAGAACGGAATCTTCCTGAAGTGATACCGTAACAATCGCAGAGGTAACAGGCTTGGTTTCGTCCGCAAAGATGCCTGTGCTGAAGGCAAATACGCTGGCGAGAACGAGGGTAAGGAGCAACAATTTACTTGTTTTTTTCATTTGTAGAGTCCTTTCTTAAAATGTATTTTTGTTTATTATAACAAATTTATTTTCATTGTCAATAAAAAAGGGCAGAGCAGGCAAAAAAACGTTTCTTTCACATATTTTCCAAAGCAAGAAGACGGTCTATGCGTTCTTTTGCCAATTTCAAAAAGGCTTGTTCATCGGGATAGCGCTTGCGATCGGCGATCAGCTCCATCGTATAAGGAACATCGGTCTTGCCCAAATAGGGTGTAACCAGCTTTTCATAATCGATGATACCGTCAAAGGGCGGCCAGTGGCGATCCTGCAGCCCATCGTTATCGGAAATATGAAGCGCCGTTAAAATATCATAATGATCTTTCAGTAAATCAAATTGATGGCGCAAATTTGCATGGGAGGTATCAAAGCAAAAGCCCAGTCCCTCGTTGGGATATCGCTGCCACACCGCTTCCAGATAATCGCTGCGCCAGGTATTTTCAAGGGACAGCGTTACTTTGTGTTTTTGAGCAAAAGGAATCAGATATTCAATGCTGCGGAAAAGCGAATCCCCCGGCAACGGAACATCGCCGCTCTCACAAAGGTGAATCACAAGATTATCCAAACCAACCTCGGAAATCTCCTCAATGGTATCGCGAATCAGAAAAAGGTGTTTTTCTCGAATCGAATCATCGTCACTCCAGAGAAAATCTTCGTGAATATTGGCAATATGCGTATTGAAAATTTCCAAGCCCAGCTTTCGGGTGAGTTCCACCATTTCCCAGCGGCTGTGAGGCCAATCGCCGGCATCGTCCTCCCACCAAAGCATTAAGCCGTCAAATCCGGCTTCCTTGATATTTTCAACACGACAGCAAAAGTCATTAAAATAGCCGTACCAACTGAAAATGCCTGTTTTTTTCATGGTTTTAATTCCTCTCCCGGTTCCATCATGCCATATTTTTTCCGTACACGATCTAGTTTTTCGATCATCGGTTTAGCCAAAACAGCCAAAAAGATTGCCGTAGCGGTGGCATGGACACTGTCCACCGGCAGCCCGGAGCCGTAAACGGCTAAAATTTCAGGCCAGCTATTCACAAAATCCATGGTCAATACGGTATAGGTATTCATCAGGAAACCGTAAATACAAATCGTAACGATCACGCCGTAAACGCACAACATCGGCACGTTCTTTTTCAATATCCCTCTTCGGAACAGAATTCCGGTAAGGAAACCGATGATCCCAAAGGAAAACATTTGCCACGGCGTCCAAGGCCCCTGCCCAAAGAAGAAGTTGGAAACAAAGGCAATCATCGCGCCGGTAAGGAAGCCGGCTTCCGGTCCCAAACAGGCGGAAGCGATAATCACAATGGCAGTGCAGGGCTTAAAGCTGGGAACCATAAAGAATACCGCACGACCTACAACACCAATCGCGGCAATCACAGCGATCACGACCAATTCCCGCGCTTCCGGCTTTCGATTTTCAAAAATCAAGAAGAAAGGCAGCATCGTCTCGAAAATAACCAAAATGCTGATAAAATAATACTTCCTGTTTTCCAATAGCAGCGTGCCGAAAATGATCGTTAAAGGAATGGCAATAAAAATCAGGATTGCTGCCAGCTTCATGCGATTTCGTACCCGTCTCACAAGGAGAGACAGCACCGCCACGCAAAGAGCCGCCACCAGCGCCATACCGCCAACATCAAAGCCGATTACCGCTTTGGGATCCGCATAAGCACGAATCAGGTAAAAAATATAAAAATACAAACCAAAAACGAAAGCAAGAGCGATACCGGAAAAAATCATGGTACGGATCGTATTATCAGCGTTTTTCGTGGCTTTATTTTTATTAAACAGTAAAACCAGCCCAAGAGCTCCCAACACCATAATAAGCCAGGCAAAAATCCGGGAAACAATGATCCGGGAACCAACTTCATCGGGAAAAAGGAAGCCAATATCGCTATAACGAAAATACGATGTTCCAAATTGCCAGATACTGAAGGTCTGTGCGATTTCTCCGGCAGTGACCTTTAAAAAGGGCATTGCCATACAAACCAGAGCAACGACAAGGGCCGTAATGGCCACATGACGCAAGCCCTCATATTCATTTATTCGATCGCTAAGTTCTGCCTGCATAACTGGATCACATCCTCATTGTTCACAGCATTGAGATACATATGCCGGGAAAGACGGTTTGCCGACGTAGTGTAGAAACTGTTGCCGGAAAAGAAACGATTGGGAGTATCGGTGATGACAATATCACCATCAAAAAACATGGAGCAACTGTCACCATAGGAGGCGCAGAATTCGATATCATGGGAAACCATAATAACCGAAACGCCTTTTTCATTAAGATTTTTCAAAATCGATGCAAACTTAAATTTAAAGTAATTATCCAAACCTTTGGTAGGTTCATCCAGAAGCAAAATCTTCGGTTCAATAAGCAGCACCTTGGCTAAGGCTGCTCGCTGCTGTTCCCCACCGCTGATATCATAAGGGTGCTGCGCCAAAAGATCGGAGATATCTACCAGCTCGGCAACTTCCGCCACCTTTTGGGCTTTTTCCTCTTTGGTCAGGTCCTTGCGATCCGTCAGCATCTCCCAAAGATCCTCTTCTACTGTTTTCTTTACGAAGAGAGACTGAGGGTTTTGAGGCAGCATTGCCAGGTTATGGTCAAAAAGCTCATTTCCTTTATATTTACGGATATCTTTCCCCTGAATCAAAACTTTACCGCGATAAGGCTTCAAGATCCCGGTCAAAAGCTTCATGGTAGTGCTTTTTCCGGTACCGTTTCCGCCGACGATGCAAAAAATCTTGTTTCTGGGGATCTTTACGGAAACACCCTTTACAATATCGGGAGTATCCTTTTCATAGCGGAACCAAACTTCCTTCATTTCGGCCACAGGGTCGCTGGGATCATATTCTTTATCGTCAATGATCTCACGTTTTTTCAGATCAACGCCATCCATCAGCTCTGTAAGCCAGGCACGGCCCTCTCTCACGGTGAGAGGACACTCCAATTCATTGGGAACACTGGAAAAAATGCGCATGGGAGAAGGAAGGGCGTAAAACATTTCATTGTTGCCGTTTTTCAGCTGCCGTCCCACAACACGAGGGGTATCATTGGCAATGATCTTTCCTTTTTCCATAACCACAACCCGATCGGCATAGGGGAAAACATCCTCCAAGCGATGCTCGGTGATAATCACCGTGGTACCGACATCACGATTGATCTTGCGAATCGTTTCCAAAAAGTCCGAAGCGGCGATAGGGTCCAGCTGAGAAGTCGGTTCATCCAAAAGGAGCACCAGAGGCTGCATTGCCATGATGGAAGCCAAATTCAACAGCTGCTTCTGCCCGCCGGAAAGGCCGGATACATCCCGATGAAACCAGGTTTGAATTCCAAAATAGCTGGCCATTTCCGCCACACGCAGGCGGATCGTCTGGTTATCCTCGCCAAGACTTTCAAGACCAAAGGAAAGCTCATGCCATACTTTATCGGTAACGATCTGATTATCCGGATTTTGCAGCACATAGCCAATTTGAGAAGATTGAGAACGGAAATCAACATCCTCCAGCTTTGTGCCGTAAAAGAAGATTTCCCCTTCTTTTTCCCCATGGGGGGCAAGAACCGGCTTTAAATGGCGCATCAGCGTTGACTTTCCGCAACCGGATTTTCCGCAAAGAACGACAAACTCGCCCTGTTCCACCGTAAGGTTGATATGTTCCAAAGCTTTTTTATCCCGATCCGGATAAGAAAAGCTCATATCTTTGATTTCAAAACACGCCATTTGATATCCTCCACAAGATCCATCAGCAAGGGCAAAAAGCAAAACAGGCCAAAAGCGATGTAATTCAGCACCGCCAAAGCTGTGGGAGCATTGATATTTACTAAGGGATAATACACAATATATACCGACCCGGAAACGATGGGGATAAAGGTAATCACCAACATCACCAACATGGCAATGGCCAATATCTTGTCCCGAGTATCAAAGCGAAAAGTAGAAAAACTGGTGCGGCCGGGAAGTCCGTAACCGCGGGAACGCATGGAATCCGCCGTTTCGATGCCGTTTTCCAACCCCCAGGTCGTGAGGATCGACATGATCCGCATACCGTTGTGAAGCCGCTGCTTAAAGTTGCCCATCATGGGGTCACGACCGATGCATTTCTGACCGTTGCCGATCACTTTGGCCTGATTTTTAAATTTCGGCACAAAGCGCAGCACCATGGAAAAAACAAGGGAAATAGATGGGATGATACGGCCAAAAAGGTAGATAAACTTGTCCGAGGTCATGATGGTATTATAGCAGGAAAACCAGAGGATTACGGAAACAAACATTACCGAAGAAGCCAACCCGTAAATAATGGATTCCAATGTGAGCGGATTACCGCTGGAAAAATAGGCAAGGATCGTCATCCCCTCGTGGTTAAACAGCGGGTTGAATACCGTTGCCAAGATCAACATCGGCAAAGCAATAAAAAGATTAAATTTCAGCCCTCGAACACCATTGAGATACACCGAGTAGCAAAACGCGGCAACAAAAGACAGGGCAAGATAATAAGGCTGCATAAAACACATCGTAATCATCATGACAATCAGAAGATAGCCAAAATTGATGATTGGATGGCAGCCGGAAAATGCATCATTCATAGTGAAAAGCCTTTCCATTGAAAAAAGACTCTGCAAGCAGAGTCTCACGATTTTTTTAAAAACCGCCGAACCTCTGTTTCGGGAAGTGATCGACGAAATATCGCATAGAAGTTCCTGGCTTAACCTTGGAAAAGTCATGACTTTTCCGGCATCACAGTGACCGCATCACCGAGGATTTTCACCTCGTTCCTTCTTTCTTTAACGATGATTCTTATCTAATTGCATATCATATCTATTATACAGAGATTTCACAAAAATGTCAATTTTTTTCACATGGAAATCCTTATTTCACAAAAAATTCCCAAAAATCTGCTCCGGTAAGCACGCCGATAAGAATAAGAGCAACGGTGAAGAAAAGCAAAAAAAGCAAAACACTGACATCGGTAATACGATAGCAGGCTTTAAAATCTTCAAGGGAAACGGATTTCAAAGGATCGCCGATGGTAGGCTTTTCCACCGGTTTGCCAAAATACATATGAGTTCCACCCAGCTGCAAACCAAGAAGTCCCGCAACAACACTTTCACTTTGCGCGCTATTTGGGCTGGAATGGGCAAAACGATCACGGCGAAAAATTTTCCAACCGTTTTTTCCGTCACAGCCAACGATCACACCGGCAAGAAGCATTACCAAAGAACCCAGCCGGGCAGGAATAAAATTCAAAACATCATCTAATTTCGCGGCACAACAACCGAAATCACCGTATTTTTCATTGCGGTAGCCGACCATGGAATCCATCGTGTTCGTTGCCTTATACAACCAAAGAAATAATACCGGAAAACCGCAAAACCAACCGATAAATAAGTAGAACAACGGCGCTAAAATACCGTCAATGGTGTTTTCCGCAACGGTTTCGATGTCCGCCTTTAAAATTTCTTCTGCGGTAAGATCTTCGGTATCACGGCCTACAACGTAGGATACACGCTTTCTGGCTTCGGGCAGATTCCCTTCGGCAACGGCATCGGCTACAGCCGCCGTTTCCTTTTTCAAGGATTTCCATGCCAATCCCATACAGATGAAGGCAATCGAAACGATAAGCTCCAGGTAGGGAATGAAGGAGCAGAGCCAAAGAATTAACTGAATCAGACAACCTACCGTAGCAAGAACAAGGATCACAAGGAATGCGCCCCAGATCTTGCCTTTTTTATGATACAACAGTTTCTCATAAAGAGAGACCAATTTACCGATAAAAATCACCGGATGGGGAAACCCCTTCGGATCTCCGACGATAAAATCAAGAAGCACACCAAGATAGACAGCCATAAGAACAAAACACCTCACGAATGATTTCCTATTTATTATAGCGACCTCTCTTTTCACTGTCAACCATATTCCATCAACAAAGTAACTTTTCCGAAATTCCCTCTCAAAAACCTGAAAGGGATGCAGAACTCGGAATCTCGAGACTGCACCCCTTACAGGCACTTTTATTATAATATCACGAAAGGACCAACTTTTATCATCGAAAGGGACTTCAAACCAAATGAGAAAAGCCTTTCTTTGATGGGGTTATGGAAGCATTACTCCGCAATGCGAATTAGTGTATCTTTGGCTAACCAACAAATTGGGCAAGCCCCATGCCTTCTTCTCGAAGAGAAGCCATAGCGGGTTGCCTGCTTTTTATTGGAGCGCTTCTGTTGCAGAGTTTATCTCGTTCTGAGTAGAAGCCATATTTTCCATTACTTTTACAGCATTTTCATAGGCTTTGCCAGCTTTCTGATGTTTGCTGGCTACTGCCATAGCATGCACTAAGGCGTCCTTGTCGCCTACGGTTACGAAGGGAGTGCCGTAGGAGTCGGAGCCGAGGTCTTTGCCTAAGCCGTATACGGTGAACTGCCAACGAATGACATCGCCGGGTTTTACTTCCCAAGCTCCGGCAGAACGATCGATTTCATAATCATTGACCCAAATCATCCAACCGGATTTATTTGTATAGTCGAATTCGCCGAGCCAACCGGCATTGATGCGTTCGCCCAAGGCCACTTCATCGGCGGCCAAGGCATTTTGGAGATATTCCGGCAAAGCTGCTTCATTGACACCGTTATCCATGATGGAGGACAGATAGAAGCCATGCTCACTGTCACGATGTTTCAGCTCGATGCCTTTTTCTTCGGCAACGCGGAGGAGGACATCGGCGGCGGTATCCCCTTCTTCCCATTTCACGACCACGGGCTCCATAATGAAGCCCTGGCCGAGGGTGAATTTTTCGATATCGACGATCACACTATCGGTATCATCGACTTTTACAAAGTCTTCGTATTTGTAGGTCAGGAAACGGTGGAGCACCGCGGCGACTTCCGCTCTGGTGGTGCTGCCTTTGGGATCGAATACGTTCCCATCCTTGCCGTTGATGATTTCTACGGCCTTCAGTTTGTACACTGCTTCTTTGGCGTATACGGCGATATCCGCATCATCGCCAAAGAGTTCTTTGCTCATTTCCGGCAGCTGGATGCCCATGGCTTTGGCATAGCGGAGCATCATCGTTGCCATATCCTGACGGGAGATTTGCGCGTTGGGAGCAAATTCCGTTTTGCTTACCCCTATGGTGATGCCGTTTTCTACCGCCCATTTTACATGGGAAGCATAGTAGGCATCGTTTGCCACATCGTCAAAGACGGAAGTGGAGGGATAAGATGCACCGGAATCTTCCACACCGGCGTTACGGCCGAGGACGGTAACGAACATAGCACGGGTCATAGCCTGATTGGGGCTGAAGGTGGTGTCCGAAGTGCCTTTAAAGATATTGTTATCCAGAGCAAAGGCCACATCGTCATAGAACCACTGACCTTCGGTGACGTCGGTCATATCCTTGATTTTGCCATTAGCTTTATCCAACAATTCCTTGATGGTGCCTTCAGCTTTGGTCAGTTTATCCAGATTGGTTACGAGAGCTTTTTGTTCTTTGGTCAGGGCATCGTAAGCAGCACGGGCGGCGGCTACGGCGGACTGATCGTCGAGGGTTACCTTTTCATTGATCTTGTTAATTTCGTTAATCACGTTAGCAGCAGCTTCTTTATCCACTTCGGCTTGTTCCAAACCGGCGATAGTATCAACTGCGGCAGTGAGTTTTGCAACAACATCTTCGGCGATGAGGCCCTTCTGGTCGTTGGTAAGAGCATCATAGGCAGCTTTAGCTGCATCTACGGCTTCTTTATCGGCCAAGGTAATTTCGTCATTTAGGGCGTTGATCTGTTCCGTTACTTTATCGGCAGCGGCCTGGTCAACCTCACCCTGATTTGCCAATTTGGCATAGCGTACTGCATCGTAGAGAGCAAAGTATTCTTCACCGTAATCGCCAACTCTGGCCTGTAAACGTTCTTCGGAAATTCCGTTTACCGTTTCCATAGCAGCTTTAATGGCCTCGATAGAGGCTTCGGTATATTGATCGGCATTTTCGAGAATCGCGTTGGCTTTGGCGATCTGCTTATCCAGCTTATCCTTGCTCATGGCAAGCTCTACCCAAGTAGAGGTGCCAATCTTATGCTGAACCTTATAGAGATCGCACATAGCTACTTCGGCCTGACCGGCATAACCGGTACCGGCGGCATCATCGGCAAAGTTGGCATCGTATACGGCATCGATGACACCAAGACCGGAGTTTGCGTTAACCCAGGGAGCTTTGGTGGGATCGGCGCCTTCGTAACCGGCACCATAAAGAGCAGCAAAGCCCATAACGGCACAGCCGGTGGAAATAGCATTGGCACCGGAGAAATTACCATTTTCCAATACACGGAGGTCTTCCAGATATTTCAGGTAGGTTTTTACCGCAGCATCCACTTTAGGTTCGCCGGCAAATTCGCCGAGGTTTACAGCAGCCCAACCGGCGATATCAATCCCCTGGCCCATGCTGGAAGGAGTGGTAAGACCAACGCCACAGCCGTAGGAAGGTGTGGCTTTGTCATATTTTGCGGGGTTAGCACCGGCGGCTTCCATACCGTAGTGGCTAAAGATACCGGCAGCATACATCCCGCCGTAATCATTATTGAGGAATTCTACCCAGTCCATACCGCGATAATTGTAGGGATTTTCCCCGGCGGCTACGATGCCCATAACCATAGCGCCCTTCTGTGTGCCGTACCAGCTGGATTCGGGCTGGGGCAGATCGAAGGTATAGCCATTGGCAGGATCCTGGATATATTCGCCAAGTGCGGCATAGGCAGCCCAGGCATTCCAGTAGCCAACAACCACTTTGGTATTGAGCCAGTGAATACGGCTCTTATAGTAAGCTTCTGCAACCTTATCATCGGTTTGGGCATAAACCTTTACCGGGAAGGTTTTGGTTTTGGTAACGGCATCCTTGGTTACGGTAGCAGTAAGGGTGATTTCAGCATCCTTTTCGCCTTTGTCCGGACGTACCACCTTACCATCGGCGGTAAGATGAGCTTCATCCGAGGAGGCCCAGGAAAGTGTTACATCGGGGTTTGAGGAAACCGGCATGGTGATATCGCGGATAGCCTCCATGGGAATATCCAGAGCATTGAGAACAGCATCCACATCATCGGTGCTGGCATCGGCATCGGCCTTTACAACAAGAGTAAATTCTTTTGTTGCGGTGGATTCCCCTTTTACCGCAGTAGCGGTAAGGGTAACTTCGGCATCGGCAACGCCACGGTTTACTTTACCGGTAACGGGGTCGATCGCGGTTTTGTAGGAGCTTTCCCAGGTGATGGTGGAACCATACTTACCAACGGAAGGCAGAGTAAGATCGCCGAGAACAGGGTTAGCAAAGGAAATCTGAGCCAGATCCTTTTCTACCGCCATGTTTGCGGGCATATCATAGTTGTAGGTCGTATAGTAGGAAGATTCTGTGAGATAGTCGCGAAGTGCCATCATTACAGCAACGGAAGCTTCGTCGGTACCGGCAACGGTCACAGCGTTAATTTTTTCACTGAAGCGGCCATCGGTGGCTACCGAGGGTAAAATAAGGTCTTCTACAATTTCCGTTGCCAGGTTGAGGTAACGAATTTCATTGATTTTGCTGTCGCTGACATCGGCACCGGCAACAAAAGCGGAAACATAGTAAGCCGCGTCACGAACACGGGTGATCTTCCCTGCGGAATAGAGGTTTTCCATGGCCTGAAGAGCGTCGGTCATGGCTTCCTTGGCCTGTTCACCATAGACAGGGTCATCAACCAAGCGGCTCATAGCCAAAACAAAGGAAGCCGTACCGCAATAGACATATCTGTCATAGGAGACCTTGCCAAAGGTTTTGCCGCCGCCGCTGTAATCCACAAGGCAGGAGAGGAGGTAGTCGATATTGCCGTTACGGCCAAGCTTCGTACCATCCACTTCGTTGCCCCAGGCCTGTCCGCCGCCAAAGAACATATCCAAAGCGATAAAGAACATGGGGTCGGTAGCAGCATTGCTGTAAATACCGGAGATTTTAATCTGACCGTTAGACTGCTGGCCGCCAAGAAGATGGGCAACCAGATCTACATTTTGAGGAGTTCCGTTGCCGATAATGCTGTAATTCCCAATATCGGTACCGAGGGCAAGGGCATCAAGGAGCATTGCGGCTTCGCGGTCTTGAGGCTCACTGCTGGTACCGGTAGAATAGTAATCATTATAGGCATAGAGGTTATTGGTGTAGTTGCTGAGATCCGCACCGGTGGCTGCCAGAGCAAAGGCTTCTCCGGCCCAGACCTGTTCGGTTACGCCATCGTAAGTCTTCCGCAAAGCTTTATAGGCTTCCCTGGCATTGTAGTTGGCATCGGCAACGGTAAGCATAGCAGAATCGGATTCTGTAGCATTGCCGGTACCGTCGGAAACAACGCAACGGAAGTATCTTTTGTTAGCGTAGTTGGCATCGCCCTTGGCAATGGTAAGGACATCCTTATTGGCACCATCAATATCCTTCCATGTCTTGTTATTGGTGCTGACCTGCCACTGATAATCGTAGTTGAAGGTACCATATTTTGCGCTGACGCCAAAGGATGCCCCCTGGTTCAGATAAGCAATGGCAGCTTTGGGCTGCGTGGCAATGGTAACGCCGATTTTTTCCAGCTTTTTGCTGTTGAGCACGGGATGTTTTGCAGTATCATCCCAGGTCCAGGCACCATCTTCGGAAATGTCAAAACGGGCCTTTTCGGTCCAGAATTCCTTGGTGGCCAGTTCCTCTGCGGTGGCATTGATGCCGCTTAAAGCATCTTCTCCCCAAACCGTGCCATTCACCAGCATGGAATCGAGAGCATAGTTGTTTTCCTGAAGTAATTTCCCGTAGTTCGAAACTTCTTCTGCATTGGCAAACAAGCGGCCGCTGGCTGTGATCTCGCCGGCGGGGGTACCATCGGTAATGGAGGGGCTGGCGATAACGCAGTTCCTTGCTTCCTGAGCTTTACTTGCAATGGCAGCAGAGCCTTTATATGCCAATGCACCAACTAAGCCGCCGGAGGCAGAGGATGCCTTGCTGCTTTCGGAAATGAGGGTTGCCGTAGAATAAATATTTTCAAGATACAGCTTTTTCACTCCGCTGCCACTATAGACGGTAGCCGTAGCACAGCCCTGAGCTTTGAAGGTACCTTCGATATAGCAGTTGGTAATGGAAACACCGATACGGGCATACCGACTGCAGGAGACACCATTGGCAATCCCCCCCACAGTGCTGCCTTGCATATTGCCGGAGAAGGAACAGCGGTCGATATATAACGTATCACGGCTTTCATCACCGGAGAAGCTACCCACAAAACCGCCACAACCGGCACGGGAACGAAGATCGGCATTTTTCACATGACAGTTAAAGATGTTTACATTAGAGCCGCTACCCACGAGAGCTGTAGTAGTGGCACCATCATCAAGGGCACCACCGGTAACCGTATCAAGGGTGAGATTTGCGATATTACTCAAACCGGTACTGTTGCTTACCTGGTCAAAGAAACCGTAGTTGCCGTAACGTCCGTTTTTGCCAAGGCGCAGGTTTTTAACGGTATGCCCCTGGCCATCGAAGTTCCCGGTGAATTTTTTCGCCTGCCAAATCATATTGCCAACGTCAATATCATTGGTGAGAACGACGTATTTATCCTGGAATTGATCGTTAACACGGTCAAAGTAGAACAGCTCTGCCCGGTTGGAGATACGATAGGGATCGGCTGCAGTGCCGGTACCGCCGGCAAAGCCCTCGCCGGCATAGGCCACGGCATATTCACTGGCCGCAGTGGTAAAGGTTTTGGTAACAGCCTTGTTGCTGCCGTATTTTACCGAGAACACCGTTTCCTTTTCTGCAAGAAGCTCATCGAAGGTAACGGTGGCAATATTGCTCTGATCATCGGCAGAAAAAGCTATCGCCAGATTTGTCAATTCCATCTTTGTCCCGGCCTGGGTCACTTCCACGGTGAAGTCATCCGCGGTCATATCGGTGTAGGCCAGTTTACGATTCATTCTTACCGTAAAGCCCTTGGCGGTAAAATCGTAAACCCCGGGGTCGGCAGCAATGTCGAGACCATCGGTTTCATCAACATCGTAGTTGTACTTACCATTGACTTTGATTTGCCAATTGAGCACCGGATAGCCGTTGTTGAGGCTGCCGGGGTCGGCGGCATAGCCTTCGGCCAATTCGGAAACGAGGTTTTTCATTTCCGCAGTGGTTTTTACGGCGCAGCCGCTGTGTTCGGCTTTTTCACCGCCGGCTGCATAGATTACGCCGCCGCCGGGGCCGTTGCCCAGAGCGGTGTAAAAGCAATGGTCAAAAGCGCCGTCAAATTTTGTGGAGCTCCAGGGGCTGGGCTTATAGTAAGGAAGACCGACAACACCGCCGACATTCGAAGCCACACTGGGAGAAGCCGCTGTGAGCTTGATGGAGGCTGCAATGCTGTAGCAATTGGATACGGTGGTGTAGCGACTAGCTACGGCACCGAGAATACCGCCAACGGTAGAGGTTGCATTGGAGGCTGTAAGGTTACCGGTGTTGTAGCAGTTGGAAATAAGGATCTTATTCCCGCCGGTTTTACCGACAATACCGCCAACAAGGCTGGAGCCGGAAACATCACCGGTGTTGTAGCAGTTGCGAACAACGCCATCGGTGGTACCGGCAATACCGCCGGCACGAAGACCAACATTTACCACAGTAGCAGCGTTGGAGCAGTTGAGGATCACAAGGTAATCCTTGCCAAGACCAATCACAGCACCGGTATCGGTCATGGTGTTTTTCAAATAACCGCTGACGATATTGAGATTTTTAATCTTCCCGGAGCCGCCGGCTGCGCCGAAAAGGCCCTGATTTGCAGCGGTAGCATTAATGTACAGGTTGGCAATGTTATGACCGTCGCCATTGAAGGCGCCCTTAAAAAGGGAAGAAGCGGTACCAATGGGAGTCCATTTTTGACCTTCCCAGGTACCATCGGCTTTTTTCACACCGCCAAGATCCAGGTCGGCAGTAAGAGAAACGGTTTTTCCGGCGAAAGTATCTTTTGCGATATCCTTTGCCGTACCGTTTACGATGGCCGCCAAACCGGCCAGCTGTTTTGCATCGTTGATTTCAAAACTTGTTTTGTCCGTGCTGTACCAGCTGGTATCTACGGTGCCATCCCAGGGAGTGGGGTCGGCAGCGAAAATACCGGCACTGAAAGCAAATACGCTGATCAGCACACAGACCAGAACGATAAATTTTTTGTTCATGATCCTTTTTCCATCCTTTCGTTTTTCTTTGTGGACATAATGAGTGACATTGAGACCCCGGTATGCAGCAAGGGCGATGCACACCGATAAAATAAAAAGACCGCAAAGCTACATTAAAAAAACGTAACTTTGCGGCCGCCTTATTCCCACAAAATAGATATTCTTTTTTCTCTCACAAAATCAAGTCTTCCGGCTTAGCGATCTCGAGGTTTCCCTCTACACCTGTACACAACCTTCTCATGGATTCCACAATGGCGGCTTTCGCCCTATGTTGTACAGACTTTCGCAATACGGCTAGCGGTTAAGCGCCGGATTCTCACCGGCTTCCACAGGGAGAATTCTCTCCCCTGCCCTCCCCATCACAGGTTGGGCGATCTTGTGATTTCTTCCCTGGGGGTATTTTTCCCCTTTGGAGTGTCTACTTTTTAAATCTTGTGTCTACTTTTCGTTGACTAGTACAAACTATATTATACCCCCCCCCCAGAGACACTGTGAAGTAGATTTTCTTGCTTTTACGTTAAATATATTGTCACATATTATGGAAATTTAACTTTTCTTAAAAAATCATGAAAAAAATGCACCCACAAAGGGGCGCATTTTCTAATGTTCAATTTCAGACAACACAGCGGAGATCTCTTCCTGCGCCAAACGGTTCATTTCCTCGGAAGCTTTTTTCAACCGGGAAACAACGGTGTCGTAGGAATCCATAATCGCATCCACATCCCTCAGCAGCTTTTCGGCGGTAACATCTTCCAGCGAAAACACATAAGGCTCCTGGATATACTGCAAAAATCCGTAAATTTTAGGATCGTAGGCCAGACCGATCATGGGCACGGAAGCTTTTGCCGCAAAAATCAGAGAGTGAAGTCGCATGCCGATGACCAATTGGAGTCTCCCGATAAGAGATACCATTTCATTGGTAGAAAGGGGTGAAGCAAAAACCGCATCATCTCCCAGCTGCACCATTATGCGGCGGCAGATGTTGTCATCTTTTCGGGGCTGCATCGGCAATAGCACCGGCGTAAGTTTATATTTCTCCCGGATGGCACAAATGGCTTTTACGATTTCCTCTTCAAAGAGGCGGCCGGCAGCATCGGAAAGGTGGGATTCCCGCAAAGAAATACCAAAATACCCCTTACTCCCGGTAAGAAGTCCCGGACGGAAAGGAAAGGCTTCGTCACTTAAAAGAAATACCGGGTCGGCGGTAATGCGAATCCGCTCCTTTGCCACACCAAGCTGGATCAATTCATTCCGAGAGTCCGGCTCTCGCACCGAGATCACCGCGGCATGCTGCAATACATCCTTAACGATCTTACGATTATGGCTCTTGCGCAGAGGGCCGATGCCATTGGCATAGACATACAGCTTCGTTTTGCCCCAATGGGCCAGACGCATCACATTGGTATAGTAATGAAGGGATTTTGTGCTTGTGGTATCCTGCAACAGTGTACCGCCGCCAAAAATCAGAAGCTTGCTGTTGCGAATGGCAAAAAAGGTGGAAAGCGGACGGAAGCGATTGACGCAGCGTACCTCATACAACGAGGACATTCTCTGGGGATCATTAGTCAATGCCGTAATCTTGATATCCTTATCCACCCGGCGCAAACCGGCAATGATGGATTGCAAAATCATATCATCTCCGGAATTACCGAAGCCATAGTAGCCGCTTACCACAACATCTCCACGGCGAAAGACCGTTGCCGGCGGTAAATGGTCGTAAAGCGCCAGATAATCCATGGCCATACGGTTTACGGAATAATACGTTTGGATGATACTGCGATTGTATTCCCCCTGAGCCTTCAGCGCTTCTTTGGAGGCAGAAAGCTCCTTACGCAGGTCCGCCAAAAGCATCTCCTTGGTGGGCAGAGGGCAACCACGGCAGCAAAAGTTGGTATCCCGGGCAATCTGCAGCGTTGCTTCGCTAAAGATCCCCAGATATCCCTGATTCCCAGTGACGATCACCGGGCATTCTGCGGACATGGCCTCCAGAGTAGAGCGGGAAACACCGCAAAAGATATCCGCCGCGGCGGTAAACAAATTAATATCCGACCGAGGGCCGGTAAGGGTGACCAAAGGCACGGTATCCCCCTTGGCCGCGGCGGCATCGTTTACGATTTTTGTCTGCTCTTGCAAACGCTCAAAATCATTGCCGCCACCAACGATGATGACATCCACATCGGGGAATTCCTTTCGCAGCTCCGAAGCAATCTCCACCAGATGAAAAGCCGGAGCACTGCGGTCACCGTCAATGCGGCTGATATAGACAATGCGGCGGCGCTCCGGCTTTAAGTGAAACTCCTTCAGCACCGGGGTGGGGTCAATGGCGGCGGAAAATCGCTCCATATCAACACCGTTTACCGTAACCTCCACATGGTCGGGGTCTACACCGTATTCCTTTGCCAGATAATCCCGGATATCCTCACTCACCGCCAGGGTGCGTTCCCCCCAGTTGGTTATTTTCCGCAACAGGGGTGTCACAAGAAAGTCCAGATGGGCTGTGGTAACAAAGCGAAACCCATACTTTTTATGGAGCAAACCGCACAAAAAAGAGGGTATGCGAGCATGTCCGTGAACAATATCATACCGCTCCCGCCGAATCAGCGCAGAAAGCATCCGATAGGATTTCAACATCGCACCAAGCTGTCTTTTATGGAGGGGCATTTGAAAATGAGGAATCCCCATCGCTTCCAGTTCTCCGGCATAAACGCCGCCATTGGAAGCAACATGAACATCGTAGCCAAGGCGATGTAATTCTTTTGTCAGTTCCATTACGTGGGTCTCGGCACCGCCGATATTCAACCCCATCGTAACCATGAGAATTTTTTTCTTCATGATACCTCTCATCCAATTATACTTTCTTTAATTTCCGTTGCACCGTATCAAAAACAAGCTTGGCTTCATTTAATCCCAAAATACGAGCGAAGCACATATACACCGCAACACCAACGAGGGTTTCTCCAAGAAAGACCCCAAGCTTTACAATGGTAAGAGCCGTTTCTCCAAGAAAGATCCAACGGTGCAGGAAAAAGATCACACACCCCATCACCAGGGCAGAAATAAGCATTTTACCATAGGCAAGGCACTGCTTTTTGTTCCACAGAGCACCGTATTTTCGCTGCACCGGAACCCACAGAAAAGCAGCGTTTACGATAGATGCCACCGAGGATGCTAAAGCAAGCCCCCCTAATCCCAGCACCGGAACAAAGGCAATGCAGCATACAATATTGATGCCAATGGCCGCCACCCCGGCAAAGAGCGGCGCTTTTCCCTTTTGGGCGGCAAAAAAGGCCCGGGTCAATACCGCCTGAATTCCGTAGCCCAACATCCCGATGCTAAGCCAGAGCAGAGCATTTTTGGTGATCTCCAAGGAAAAAGCATCGAATTCCCCGCCGCCGTAAATCAGATTTACCGCCTCTCCGCTGAGCACCATGGTGCCCACGGTCAAGGGAACCAGCAAAAAGATTACCGAGCGGATCGAAACTTCGATCACTTTGGAGAACCCGGCTTCATCGTGACCGGCATTGAGTTTAGCCATTTTCGGAAAGATCACGTTGGTAATGGAAAGAACGATTACGCCGATAAGCACTGTATACAGATTATTGGCATACTGAATCGCCGAGGAACCGCTCCCTTCGTAAAGAAAGGAAGCAAACCGGGACGCCACAGAAATATTCACCGGCTGTACCCAGGTGGAAACCATCACCGGCACCATCAGCAGCAGCACTTTTTTCAGTCCTGCTTCTCCCTTTAGCCTTCGGGGTCGATAACGATAGCCTTTTTTCCGCAAAGAAGGAATCTGCACTACCGCCTGGCCCAGCCAACCGATAAGGAAGGCCACGGCAAGACCATAGACACCGAAGCGATCGCCAAAGAGAAAGAAATAGAGAATGATCACACCATTGGAAACGATGCTGATGGCCGCCGGGATATTAAATTCGCCCAGGGATTGCAAAACGCCGACAAAGGCAAAGGCAATGCCGGTAAAAACTACCGTGGGGAACATATAAATCAGTAATTTCACACAGAGATCCGCCGTTGCAGCATCAAAGCCTTCGCCATAAAACCCGACCAAAGGCTTGGCAAAGCCGATGCCCAGCGCCGTTAAAGCAACGGTGGCAAAGAGAATCATGGTAATAAAGGAATTGGCAAAGGAGAATGCACGGCATTCCCCCTCCTGCTCGTAGTACTCATTAAAAATAGGGATAAAGCAGGAGGTGATGGCCGAAGCAAAAATCACATCGAAAAATACCCGGGGGATCAGGCTCGCCGTCAGAAAAGCATTGGCTTCCATCGCGGTACCAAAGGTAATGGCGATCAGGCGATCCCGATACAGCCCCATCAATTTTCCCACCAATGTGATGATAATAATATAATTTATGGTTTTTACTGCACTTTTTTCTTTATTCATTTATCTTAAGCAGTTGTCCTTCATTTTCTGTCAACATCTTTTGCTGCAACCGCAACATCATTCCTTCGGCCGCATAAAAGAAGCATGGTCAATAACCGGTGCAGGTTTTTCCGCTTCTGCCAAAATTTCCGGTTCTGCTCCGGAAGCTTCTGAATCTTCCTTAACAACGGTTTTCGGCAAAGGGCTGATTTCATCGGCAGTTTCCCCAAAGGATAAGCTGTCCGTCCCCGCCATGACCGGAGCAACACGTTCTTCCTTGGGAAGTGGTTGCACCTCTTCGGCTGCTTGAGGGGCATCCTTTTTTCGTTTTCCCTTTTTGAGATTTATTTTTCCAAAGAGAGAGGAAAGACCTTTTTTCTCTTTCTTTTCTTCGATCAAAGTTTCCACTGGAGAAATTCCTTTTTCTGTCGTTTCTCCGGTTTCCGATGCAATAAGGCCATCGGTTTCCAAAGCAGGGATTTCGTCCGCGGTTCCGGGAACATCCTTCTCTCCGGCGGAAGCAGGTGCTTCCTTCTGTTTTTTTCCAAAAACACCGGGAAGGAGTTTTTCAAGAAAACCTTCATCATTGGCACGATAAACCACACCCACAAGGGATGCGAGAACAAGGATCAATTCCAAAATCCAGGTACCGGCAGAAATCGGCGGAACATAAGCGCCGCCCATCGCCATAGCTTCTCCATTGGCCTCGGAGATATAATAATCACTGCAATGCTCCAAGGCAAAGGAATAGGAATTGCCATTGTTTTCTACATCGCCGCAATATTCGCTTTCATTAGTTTCTTCATTAAAATAGAATAACCCATAATTTTTGGTGCTATCCAAGGTAAAATTCATGGTTACCGTAGCCGGACCGGGAATATCGCCGTCATGTTCAAAATGAAGAATCATCGGCTCGTTACCCATCAATTTAATATCAGCTTCATGCTTGGAGGTTTGAGACATCCGCATATCAAAATCCATAGGATTGTAGATATCCACACCGTGGAAGCGAATTTCATAACCGACATTCGTATCCGAGGTAGTGCCAGTCAAAATAAGATCGACTTCTTTTCCCTGAATATCCTCAAAAACAGATGTCGGAACGATGCCATCCACGGTATCTCCCAAGCTCATGGAGATATCCGAAAGATCCACGGCTTCGGTGGTGATGAAGTAATCACCGCCCTCGCTCAAAGAAAAGGAAACCATACCGCCGGAAACCGTAACATCGGAAACCAGCTCAAATTTTCCCGTTGCATCACTATAGTGATAGCATTGATAACTGCCATCGGGAATGGAAACAGTAACGGTGGCGGCAGCTTTCCCCGGAAAAGCACCGCTGTGCTGGAAGCAGATATACTCTGCATTTACCGCAGCGGCATCAATTTCAAACTGATGCTGGGGAGCAGCAGAGATCGCGGCGTTAAAATCCATGGGATTGGTAATATCTGTTCCTTTAAAAGAGATGGAGTAGGGTTCTTCATCGCCCCAGGTTCCTTCATAAACATAGCTTGTATCCTGCCCTTGGATGCCTTCAAAGACAGATTTTGCAACCATTGTACCCTGAGAAGTAACGGTAGTGGATTTCTGTGTAGAATCCGCAGCCGTACCGGTGCTGCTGCCGGTGCTTTTTGTTGTGCTCGTATCGGTTTTGGCTCCCGATTTCGTGGTAGCGGATTTCGTTGTCGTACTGTTGGCTTTCGTTGTGGTATTCGTGTTGTTCGTTGTCGTAGCGATATTTTTCACGCTATGGCTTTTGGCGGCGGAAAAGTCATAAAAGCTGCCGCCTTCCTGATAGCAAAGATACGCAACAAGGCCGCAGCGGGCAGCAGAAGTGGCAGCAGAGGTAGCCGTACCGCTGTTTGCCGCAGAGAATCCGCCGTTACTCTGGTAGGAAACGAGGAGTCCGTCCAAAAGGCTAACGGAAAAATAGGCGTTATCCTGAGGGTCCATATGCATGGAGCAAAGGGCCGTTAACACCGCAGCGGTAGCAGAGGTACTGTCTTTGATGCTGCCGTTAGAGGCCTGCAAACCGCCAAGCTTGGTTAAAAGGCCATTGGCCGCCGCCACTACAGCGCTGTCGCCGGCGTAGTAATAGGGGCCAAGAGCACTCAAAACCAATCCGCAGGTACCGACATCGGGTACCGACTGATTGCTTAAGGATTCTGCCGAAGCAGTAAGAGAAGAAATCAACGCTGCCCGGGTAATGGCAGAGCCGTTTGCCCGGAGATCTGCATCGGAAATAAAGCAGCCGTCAACGGTGAGCAAAGCATAAGCTACGGTGCCGATACCTTCCTTTTCCAAAGAACCCAGGCTGCGGGAATAAAGCCCTTTGTAGAGGAGATCCACACGGTTGCCGTTGGCATCGTTCCCCACATGACCGGGATCACCTCCGGCAGCCTTTACCGCCAAAGCGCCACGAAGAAAATCAATACTGCGATAGCTGCCGTTTCCATTCCGCAACTGCACGTTCACATAACCGAGATAAGTAGAAAATTCATCATCGGTTACAGCAGTGCGGCCGGCATCCCGCCCCGATGCCATGATCAGCAAATCCGTCGCTTCGGTAAGGGCGGTTTTTGCTTCGGCATCCGTCAATACCCGGTTATCATTGCCTTTTTCGTAATCATAGGTCTTATCAATATACGTTGTGACCCGGGTACCGGCAGCAGCCAAAAGTGGCGTTGCTACAGCAGCGCACAAAAAACAAAGGCAAATCACTGCCAAAGAGATCCGGTGCAGTATTTTCGTTTTAGATTTTTTTATATTATGATCCTTCATATCGTTCTTCCTTTATTTACACACGCATCTGTTTTTCATGCAATCAATTCAGGTAATTTTCACCGGCATCTGCTGTTGCGATCATATCAATGCCGGTATTACAAATATTATTGACAATAACCGTTCCTGCGGAGACCGGCGCTGTCACGCTTACGGTTCTCAAAACCGCCATGCAGTCAAAAATCAGAGACTTTGGCAAAGGCTCCGCCGAGCGCACCGGCAAGGGATCACCATTTATAACTTTTACCGTTGTGGTCAATGTGCGAACGGGATGAATACATTCACTTTGAGCATATTCCACACCACGTTTACAAAGGTTTCCTTCAACCTTTGTTACTGCACCATCGGTGATTTCCACGGTGAGCAAACACCCCAGGGGGCATCGAATACAGGTGATTTGACGAATTTCTTTCATGATTTCAGCCCCACTTCTATCGTAATTTCTCCGCCGAGACGGGCAAGCTCTTCCCCTTTCAGCACCACTGTTTCCATTTCACCGGGGGTCACAATACGCTTATGACGTAATTTCACATCATTTCCCTCGGAGGTCACACGAATAAAGGCATCACGATACACACCGTCGGAACGGAAGAACAGCCGCAGCTCATCTCCACCGCCGGTGACACATTGAGGAACGATATATCGAACCCCTCGCCCGGGAACGGTATGAATCGCATTACGCTGCGTAAGGCTGCCTTTGATATACGCGGCGGCGGAAATACCGGCAATTTCGGCTTCATCGGAAACATAGTCCACCAAATCATGAACATGAAGCACATTTCCGCAGGAAAAGATGCCGGAAACCGAAGTTTCCCGATGCTCGTCCACAATCGCTCCGCCGGTGATGGGATCCAGCTCAACACCGGCACCCTTTGCCAATTCATTTTCAGGAATTAAGCCAACGGAGAGTAAAAGAGTATCGCATTCCATAAATTCCTTTGTTTCTTCGATAGGGCGAAAGGACTCATCCACTTTAGCAATGGTCACTCCGGTCAACCGATCTTCCCCATGAATTTCGGTTACCGTATGGCTAAGCAGAAGAGGAATATCAAAGTCTTCCAGACACTGCACGATATTTCGCTTCAAACCGCCGGAATAGGGCATTAATTCCAATACGGCTTCAACTTCGGCACCTTCCAGAGTCATACGTCGAGCCATAATCAAACCAATATCGCCACTCCCCAGGATCACTGCTTTTTTTCCGGGCAGATACCCCTTCATATTTACAAAAAGCTGGGCAGCTCCGGCGGTGTAGACCCCTGCCGGCCGTGTACCGGGAATACGAATGGCACCGCGATTGCGCTCTCGGCATCCCATTGCCAAAACCACTGCACCGGCCTTTACTTTCACCAGGCCGTCGTTTTCATTCACATAAGTCACTTCATGATCTGCCGTGATTCGTGTCACTGTAGTATGACATTTATAAGGGATTCCCAGCTCCCGCACTCGCTTTGAATAGCGGGCCGCATACTCCGGGCCGGTAAGCTCTTCATTAAATTTGTGCAGACCAAAACCATTATGAATACACTGACGTAAAATACCGCCGAGGTGGTCATTTCGCTCCAAAATCAAAATATCCGTAATCCCCTGTTCTCTGGCGCTAATGGCTGCCGCCATTCCGGCAGGGCCGCCACCAACGATCACCAGATCGACTCGGGACGTTTTATTTTCCATTTTCATAAAGTAATCTCCTTACTTCGTCTTACCCACTAAGATCTCGGAACCGGGCCCCTTTTTGGAAACCTGTTCCATGGGAATACCCAGTTCGCGACTGAGAATCTCGGTAACATAAGGCAAGCAAAAGCCGCCTTGACAACGCCCCATACCACCGCGGGTACGGCGCTTAATTCCATCGACATCAACCGCGCCGGGATTGCTGCGGATCGCATCCAGAATTTCTCCTTCGCTGATCTCTTCACAGCGGCAAATGATCTTGCCGTAAGCAGGATTTTTCTCAATATAAGAACGGCGCTCCTCATCCTTCATATGACGCAGCTCCGGAATGGGACGACGGTAGGGATCAAAATCCCTTCGTTTCTCTGTCAATGCACCGATCTGACGCAGAAGGTCTGTAACGTAAAGAGCGATTGCCGGAGATGAAGCCAAGCCGGGAGATTCAATGGCCGCAACATGAACCAAACGGGGATGCTGGGGAGATTGACGAATCACAAAATCCCCGGTGTTGCCCACAGCTCGAAGCCCCGTAAAAGCGGTAATGATACCACTCCCCGGCAAATTGGGAATGCTTTTTGCGGCATCCTGCCATACTTTATCCAAGCCGGATCGGGTGGTACTTTTATCATGTTTATCTTCAATATCTTCCGCCGTTGGCCCAACCATTAAATTTCCATGTGCCGTCGGCGTGACCAGAATCCCTTTGCCCATTGCCGTCGGCGCCTGGAAAATCGTCTGACGGGCAAAATGAGCCATATCATGATCCAGAAGATAGTATTCACCGCGGCGAGGATGAATTTCAAAGAAATGATCCCCAACCATAGAGGCAATCTCATCGGCAAAGAGACCGGCAGCATTAATAACAAAAGATGCGGTAAGAGACTCCCCGGCAGAAATAATCTCAAAATGACTGCTGCGGTCAAACAAATCTGTTACGGGGAAATTGCGCCGCAGCGCAACACCGTTATCCATGGCATTGCCTATGGCGGCAATGGTCAGATTATAAGGGCAAATGATCCCGGCATCGGGAGCATAAAGCGCCCCCACCGCATTGGGATGAATGTAAGGCTCGATCTGCCGTAATTCTTCACGGTTAAGAATGGACAGATGCTCCACACCATTGAGCTTCCCTCGCGTATACAGCTCATGCACCGCACTCATTTCATCTTCGGAAAAGGCAACAACTAACGAACCATTTTGCTGATAAGCAACTCCCAATTCCTTTGCAACCTGGGGCATAAGGCGACACCCCAAAACATTAAGCTGCGCCTTTAAAGAGCCGGGTTTTGCATCGTAACCGGCATGAACGATTCCGCTGTTTGCTTTGGAGCTGCCCATGGAAACATCGGCTTCTTTTTCCAAAACAACGATGGATAAATTATATCGTGCCAACTCTCTGGCAATCATCGAACCGGTTACACCGGCTCCGATTATCGCAATATCGTAATGCATCAAAAAACTCCTTTCGGATAAAGGAGGGAAACCTCCTTAAGGTCATAATAGGCCTATTTGCATTATACCTATACAGTATAAATTATACCGCATCCAAAAGAAAAGTCAAGAAAAAGCAAAGGCATCAACACAGAAACCCCCGTTTTGACACAAAAAATACCCCGGAGAAAAATTTCTCCGGGGCACTGAGGATTCAGTCATAATTCACTGAGATAAGCTTATACCGTGCCGGTAATCACCAAGGTACTTACACCCGGGGTTGTGATCCATGCACCGGTAGCGGGATCACGGGTATAAGTGGCCGCAGGGACGGTAATCTGCCCGGCAACGGTGGAAAAGACGCCGGTTGCCGTATCGTAGGTATAATTGGCAGGAGCCGCCCAAGCCGTACCGTTAAATGTCACGGTAATCGGATCGAGAATCGGATCAAAGGTATCGGTAAGTACAATACCGGCGGCGGCGTCCGCAGCTGCGTTCCCCGTATTCTGAATGGTAAAGGTATAGCTGATTTCACCGTTGCTGGCAACGGTGGTAGGGGAAAGCGCCTTGTGGATCGTCAACACAGGGGCGGTTTCCGCATTAACCGTAGCTTCGGCAGTAACAGGCTCTGCTAAATTGTCCCCTGTCACCGTTACCTGATTGGTAATAAAGCTTTCCAGCTCCATAGGGGCAAATTCATTTGCTCTGGCCTCGTAGATCAAGGTTGCATTGCCGCCGGCAGGAATGTTAATTCCACGAATTTCCAAGGGCGGACCGGCAGTTACCGTGGGCGCTGCCTGCAACAGACCATTGATATAATATTTTACGGAGTTTTCCGTGTAAGTCAAAGGATATCGCGTTTCTTCGTTATAAGAAAACGCTCCGAGGTTATCGGTTAAGATAAGACCAGTCAAAGCCGTTGTGCCGCTATTCACCAAAGTGATTACATAGGTCACTTCACCGCGAGAAGTGTAATCGGGAACAACGGGGGTTTTTGTAACGACCAACACCTCCTGAAGAGTACCGGTTACGGTATTGGAAACGGTCATATTGCCATTGTAAGATAATGTAGCGCTATTTGTAAATGTTGCCATAAATACCTCCTAAATAAATACCCCAAGCCGGGCACGAGTTTTTAATTTGGAAGACATCCATCTGCCTTCATAGTATCATATGGCAAAAGAAAAAAAATGTGCCGCAATTTTTTTCGGAACAACTGGTTTTATTTTCAGCCTCAAATAGGGACACGGAATAACAAAGATCCCGATGCTCTCGCAAATATGCGATCACATCGAGATCTTTTTATAAATAAAATCACACGAAAGGCAACAATAAGCAATCTGCGTCATCGCGCAAAAAGGGTGCGATAAACGTGCTGAATCGGGTAAACATGACCGGGTTCGAGTGAGGGGTATACCTAGACGTATCCCCTCGCTCGGAGACGGGCA
>CAKUYE010000002.1 GCA_934702375.1 uncultured Bacillota bacterium
TTTGCTTGTACTCATGACTGTATCTCATATAGCAATACCCCCAATACTGGGTATCCAGTATTGGGGGTACATATCAACGCCGCGGTGCATTTTTTCTGCCATTCTTGATTTTTAAGGTATGGTAGAGTATAATTTTTATATCCTATATTCTTGAGGAGGTGTTGTCATGGTTTGCAACGAAGATGTTTCTGCTCTTTCCGGTCATGAATTTTCCGTGCACATCCGCATCGGTCGAGAACTGGCAGCTCTTGGCGCAACGGTTTCCCGTTATCGAAAGCGCGAATGTTTTTCTCAGCTTCATGATTATATCTATGGCGAGCCTCAGGATAAAGTTTTGATTCTCTACGGTCTGCGCCGTACCGGGAAAACAACGCTGATACGGCAGATTCTCAACGAAATGACCGATGAGGAACGGTCTCGATCTGCGTTTATTCAACTCACAACGAAAAATACTTTGTCCGAGGTGAATCGGGATCTGAAATATCTGGAAGAAAAAGGGTTCCGATATGTTTTTCTTGATGAAGTGACTTTGATGGCCGATTTCATAGAGGGAGCGGCGCTTTTTTCCGATATTTTTGCCGCCGCCGGAATGAAAATTGTGTTGTCCGGTACCGACTCTCTGGGGTTTCTTTTCACCGAGGATGAGCAGCTTTACGATCGTTGCATTTTGCTTCATACCACCTTTATTCCCTATCGGGAATTTGAATTGGTTTTGGGCATCCATGGTATTGATACATATATCCGCTATGGCGGCACCATGAGCTTGGGAGGTGTTCATTACAATGAAACATCTACCTTTGCCAGTAAGGAAAAAACCGATGAATATGTGGATACCGCCATTGCCCGGAACATACAGCATTCCCTGAGCTGCTATCAATACGAAGGGCACTTTCGTCATTTAAGAGATCTTTATGAAAAGGATGAATTGACCAGTGCCATCAATCGGGTGGTGGAGGATATGAACCATCGCTTCACCTTGGAAGTTTTGACCCGGGATTTTCGCTCTCATGACCTTGGTATCTCTGCGGGGAATTTGCGCAGAGACCGCCATGCTCCTACGGATATTCTGGATCGGATTGATATTGCTGCCGTTACGGAAAATTTGAGAAATTTATTGGAGATTCGCAACAAAGAGGAGCAAAGAGTGGCTTTGGACGATGCCCATACAGCAGAAATTCAAGAGTATTTGGAACTTCTCGATCTTACCCGGAACATTGATGTACTCCACTTGCCGGAGGTCAATTCCCGGTCCCTTCGTACCGTTATTGCCCAATCCGGTTTACGCTATGCCCAGGCAGATGCCTTGATCCGCAGTTTACTGTTGGATGAGACCTTCCGTGCTTTGTCTCTGCCGGAACGCACTGCGGTGCAGGAACGAATTCTCAATGAGATTCGCGGACGCATGATGGAGGATATCGTTTTACTGGAAACAACATTGGCAAAACCCAAAATGGAGGTTTTTGTGCTGCAATTCCCGGTGGGAGAATTTGATATGGTTGTGTTTGATCCCCAAGCGGGCTGTTGCCAAATCTATGAGATCAAACATAGCGCAGAAATTTCTCCGCAGCAATATCGCCATCTTACCGATGCAAAGAAATGTGCTCAAACCGAACATCGCTATGGCCCCATTACGCAAAAATGTGTTCTCTATCGCGGAGAGGATCAATGGATCAATGATATCCGCTACCAAAATGTAGAAAGCTATCTCAGGGAACTAACCAAGTAAATCCAACAAAAAAGCTTCCTTCTTTTGCAAAGAGGGAAGCTCTATTTTTCTTACGCGTTTTTCAGTTCCGCTTCCAGGAGCTTGAACAGCTCCTCGCCGATGGTCACGGCATCCTCCATGGAGAGATAGTGACATTCGCTGGCGTCGATAAGGAGTTTGCCCGCCGCCGGAAATTCGTCATCGGCAAACCATATGCTCAAGTGGAGAGGGTACCTTGGCAGCAGGGGAAATACCACGGTGAGGTCGGCTTTGTCTTTTATGATCTCGCCGCCCAAAGCCCGGCAGGCCTTTTCGCATTGCTCCGGGGTGGTGTCCGCCAGCAATCTTGCCAGGGTCTTATCGACGATGGTATCAAAATTGGCGCCCCGAATGGAGCCGTCCTTGCCTTCCCGAAGGGGAATCCAGCGGTGGGACAGCGGCACGCCGTCGGCCATATCCAGATAGTGGAGGATCACCAGCTGATAGTAATCCTCGATTTCCCGGGTTTTTTCGCAGCCGGGGAAGGGGATTTCCACCACTTGTCCCAAGGTCGGCACGAGAAAAAGGCTTCCGGCTTCATCGAATTTCACTCCGGCCTTTTCGGCGATATCCCGGGGATCCCGTTTTTCCAGCAACGCTTTGGCGTGGGCCAGCATCAGCATATAGGTTTGATTCATTTCAGAAATAATCCGTGTCATGGTTTTTCTTCCTTATTTTTCCCTGTTTCTGCGGTCGCAATCCTCTAAAAGGTTGCGGATGTTGTTTTCAAAGATTACCGCCATTTTGTCGATGGCCTTTTCTGCATCGCTGCTCATGTCGTTCCACAAGAAACGCAGGAAAAAGCCGATGATGGCATAGCGGTAAAAATCGGCGATATACTGGATCTCCTCGGGAGAAACGTTGTAGCCCTTGGCTTCCAGTCGCACGATCTGGTAAAGGATATCCTGGGTGGAGGAGAAAATAAACTTTTCGATGCGTTCCTTCGGCACGGAGTAGTAGATGTGGTCGATCTCTTTCTGATAGGTTCGGGCATAGTCGATGAGATTTTTCAGCACCTCCGGCCAGGAGTTTAGCAGCAGAATACTTTTGGAGAGCCGTTCGACTTCTCGGTCCAATACAAATTGAAGTAGGTTATAAATATCTGCAAAGTGATAATAAAAGGTATTGCGGCTGATGCCGCTTTTTTCGATGATATCCGTAACGGTGATTTTGTCCATGGGTTTTGCCCGCAATTCCTTCAGGAAAACCGCAACAATTTCTTCTTTTGCTCCGTGAACCATGATCCGATCCTTTCTCGTTCTATTTCATGGGGCAGTGATAAAGTGTCACCTTATATTATACGGAAAACCGCCGCCGAAATCAATTGTTATTTTCCGGCGGCGTTAAGGTAAAGGCTTCGTTCACATCGTAAAAGGAAATGGTCAGAGTCAGAGCGTTTTTGCTTTCGGTGCGGGACACGGCATGGATGATTCCGCCGGCAATCCGCTTTGTTTTGGCGTCGATGTCGATTTTGTAAGTAAAGTCGGTAAAATAAGTATCGGCAACGTGAAATCCCTCTTTGGGTACGGCGGTGTAGCGGTAGTATTTGGTTTTGCCTTCCTTTTCCAAACCTTCGCAGTCTACGGAGATCGTATCGGAAAAGGCAAAATTCTTCACCGGCTCCAGCACCATTTTGAGCACGCCGTTGTCAAGAAGGGGACTTTCCGTCAGGTGGATCCATTGCTTTGTTTGGCGGTTCAGCCGATAGTGGTCATTGCCGAATTGGTAAGCTTCCATTTCCGTATCCATCATTTTGCCGTAAACGTGGAGATTGCCGCTGCTGTCGCACTCGCCGTTAAGGGCTGTTTCGGCGGTTTTGCCGTTGTGCAGGTGGATATTGGCTTTGAGATTGTAACGATAGGAGCTCCAGGAGTTCATTTCCTCCAGAGCGGAAAAAAAGAGGGCGTCGGTGTCCACTCTGCTTTCCTGCCATTTTTCCGCAGCCGTAACGGCGGCAGCTGCAACCAGTGCGGCAAGGCCCAAAAACAACGGCAGGAGAAGAAGTTTTTTCAGTTTGTTTTTATGTTCCATCGGATATCACCTCGCTAAAATTTATGAAAAAATCCCGAAGTTATGTCATTGACAAAAGATAGGGTTGGGTCTATAATAATGGAAAAGGCAATGAAGGAAAGAGTAGCTTTTGGCATCGCCCAAAGAGAATGTGCCCCCGGCTGAAAGGCATTGGCGAAAAAGAAAGTGAAGACCATTCCGGAGCCGCTTCTCTGAATCAAGTAAGGGGAGCCGTAGTCGCTGCGTTAAGGCTGAAAGGGAAAGCGCAAATTTTTCCTTTTGAGAGGAAAAGCCGTGCTTTAATTAGAGTGGAACCGCGGGTAAAGACTCGTCTCTTGAGAGATGCAGTCTTTTTTATTTTTTACGGAGGTATGATATGAGTATTACAGTAACATTTCCCGACGGCGGCAGCCGCAGCTACGATGAAAATGTCACCATCGCTGCCGTTGCCGACAGTATCAGTCATAAATTAGCCAAAAATGCCCTTGCCGGCGAAGTGGATGGCAAGGTCATGGACCTCAATACCGTCCTCGATCACGATGTGGCGTTGAAGATCCTCACCTGGGACGATGACGAAGGCAAAAACGTTTTCCGTCACAGCAGCTCCCACCTTTTGGCCGAAGCGGTGCAGAACCTTTTCCCCGGTACGAAATTTGGGATCGGCCCCGCCATCAAAGACGGTTTTTACTATGACTTTGATTCCGAACACACCTTCAGCGAAGAAGATTTCGAAGCCATCGAAAAGGAAATGATGCGCCTTGCCGCCAAAGGCTGCACCTTTGAAAAGAAAGTGGTATCCAGAGAAGAAGCTCTGAAATATTTTGAAGCCAAAGGCGAAAAATATAAGGTAGAGCTTATCAACGATCTTCCCGAGGATGCTGAGATCAGCACCTACCAGCAGGGGGATTTCCTTGACCTCTGCGCCGGTCCTCATCTGCCCTCTACGGAAAAGATCAAGGCCGTAAAGGTCATGTCCATCGCCGGTGCTTACTGGCGGGGCAATGAAAAGAATAAGATGCTCCAACGTGTTTACGCCACCTCCTTCCCGAAAAAAGCTCAGTTGGAAGAATATCTCCACCTGCTGGAAGAAGCAAAAAAACGCGACCATCGCAAGCTTGGTCAGGAGCTGGGTCTCTTTACCATTATGGAAGAAGGCCCCGGGTTCCCCTTCTTCCTGCCCAAAGGGATGATCCTCCGCAATGAGCTGGAAGATTACTGGCGTGAAATCCACAAAAAAGCCGGTTACGATGAAATCCGCACGCCGATGATCTTAAACCGCAGCCTGTGGGAACAGTCCGGCCATTGGGATCATTATCAGGAAAATATGTATTTCACCAAAATTGACGATGCCGATTATGCCATCAAACCGATGAACTGCCCCGGCTCCATTCTGGTTTACAAGAACTCTCTTCACAGCTACAGAGAGCTGCCCATCCGCATGGGCGAGTTGGGTCTTGTTCATCGCCACGAAAAGAGCGGCGCTCTCCACGGCTTGATGCGTGTGCGCTGCTTCACCCAGGACGATGCCCACATCTTCATGTTGGAAAGCCAGATCAAGGAAGAGATCAAAGGCGTTATCAAACTTATCGACAGCGTTTACAGCCTCTTTGGCTTTGAATACCATCTGGAGCTTTCCACCAAACCCGATGACTCCATGGGCAGCGATGAAATTTGGGAAACCGCAACCACCGCTTTGAAGGAAGCCATGGATGAAGAAGGACTTTCCTACCAGATCAATGAAGGGGACGGCGCGTTCTACGGTCCCAAAATCGATTTCCATCTCACCGACTGTCTGGGCAGAACCTGGCAGTGCGGCACTATTCAGCTGGACTTCCTGATGCCGGAAAAATTTGATATCACCTACATTGGGGAAGACGGCGAAAAGCATCGCCCCGTTATGATTCACCGTGTTGCCTTCGGCAGCATCGAACGGTTCATCGGTATCCTTACCGAGCATTTTGCCGGCGCTTTTCCCACCTGGCTCAGCCCGGTACAGGTGCGCCTGATGTCCATTACCGACAAACAGCTTCCCTATGTGGAAGAAATCTGCCAAAAGATGCAGGAAAAAGGCATCCGCGCCGAAGTGGATCGCCGCAACGAAAAGATCGGTTACAAGATCAGAGAAAGCGTTTCCCAGAAGATTCCCTACAGCCTTGTGGCCGGGGATAAGGAAGTGGAAAACGGCGAGATTTCCGTTCGCCGCCTTGGCAAAGGCGATATCGGCGCCAAAAATGTAGATGAATTGATTGAAACGATTTTGAAAGAAATCGAAACCCGGGCAAATAACTAAGACAACGTAAGAATTCATAAGAAAGCAGGGGAGGAAATACATATGCGGAAGATTAATGTGCTGCTGGTCGGCTACGGCAATACCGGACGTCTTATCGCAGAATATGTAGAACAACACGGCGGAAAAATATGCGGCGTCGTTGACCGGGATTGCCGCCTGTGGGAAGAAAAGGCCCACGGTGTAACGGTTTGCGGAGATATCGGCATGGCTCTGGGCAGGTCTCGGGCCAAAGTCGATATCGCCGTAATCTCCACCGGCAGCTCTCTGGCAGCGATTTCCGATGCTGCCCGGGAGTGTATTCGCCGAGGGATCAATACCATCACCACCGCCGAGGAAGCCATCTTTCCCGATGTGACCGCCCCTGCTTTAACTTCTTCCCTGGATACCCTGGCCAAACTTAACGGCTGCACCTTTTCGGCTACGGGGTTTCAGGATTGCTTTTGGGTCAACAGCGTCGCTGCCTTTGCTGCGGCCTGTAGCCGTATCGACCGCATTCGCGGTACGCTCCGCTATAATGTGGATGAATACGGCCCCTCCCTTGCCGCCGATCACGGCGTGGGTCTTACGGTAAGAGAATTTGAAAGCCGCTTTAACGGTGATTTTGTCCGTTCCTATGTTTGGCACAGCAATGCCCTTCTGGCGGAAAAGCTGGGCTGGGGGGTGGCTTCTCAGTATCAGCGCTCCACTCCCTATGTTTATCACGAAGCTCTCTATTCCGCAGCCCTCGGCCGCAAAGTGGAGCGGGGGCTTTGCGTGGGGATGAGTACCGTCGTTACCACCGTGACAAAATTCGGCGGCGTGATCGAAACGGAATGTACCGGCAAGATCTATGTGGCGGGAGATAAGGATCATTGTGCCTGGACTCTCACCGGGAAACCGAATCTCAGCTTTTCGGTGGATTCTCCCAAAACGCCGGAGCATACTGCGGCTTCGGTGGTCAACCGTATTCCCCAGGTCATTCGGGCCGAAGCCGGATATATTACCATCGATAAGCTGCCCCCGGCAGAATATCTCACGTTCCCCATATCGCTGTATATTTAAAAAAACAGTTGACAACGCCTGAGACTTGGGGTATAATAAATGAGCAAAAGAAAGCAGAAGTATCCGCTTCTCACCTTGCACCAAAGGGTCGTAAGGTTTATATGAAGGCACATTTTGTGTGTTGCTTTGTAGTGCGGCGGATGTTTTCATCCGCTTTTTATTTTGTAAAGTCCCTTTTGGAGGTGAATCATCATATTTAAAGAATTGCGCATCAACGAACAAATTCGTGTCCATCAGGTTCGCCTGATTGATGCCGACGGTACTCAGCGGGATATTATGGATACCCGGGATGCCCAGCGCATCGCCGGTGAAAGAGGTCTTGATCTCGTGGAGATTGCGCCTCAGGCAAAGCCCCCGGTATGCAAGATTATGGATTACGGCAAGTACCGTTTTGAACAGGTGAAACGGGAAAAGGAAACGAAGAAAAATCAAAAAGTGATCGCAATCAAGGAAGTGAAGCTTCGTCCCAATATCGAAGATCACGACTTTGAAACAAAGGCCAAAAACGGCGAGCGGTTTTTGAAAGGCGGGAACAAGGTAAAAGTTACCATTATGTTCCGCGGCAGAGAAATTACCCACCCCGAATTGGGGAAAGAGCTTTGCGCGCGGATGGCTGACCGTCTCGGCGACTGCTCCTCGGTGGAAAAACATGCCAAAGTAGAAGGCCGCAATATGACGATGATCTTAGTACCCAAAAATTAGTAATAAGGAGGACATTTAAAAATGCCTAAAATGAAAACTCATCGCGGTTTAGCGAAAAGAACCAAAGTTACCGGTACCGGTAAAGTAACCAGACACAAAGCTTATAAAAGTCATATCTTAAATAAGAAATCCGCAAAGAGAAAAAGAAACCTCAGAAAAGGTTGCCTTGTCTCCGATGCCAATATGAAACAAGTAAAAAGAATGCTTGGTATGTAATAGGAGGATAGTGAATTATGAGTAGAGTTAAAAGAGGCGTTACCAAACACGCTCGTCATAAAAGAGTATTAAAATTGGCAAAAGGCTACAGAGCCTCCTATTCCAAATTATACAGAGTTGCCAAACAGCAGACCCTTCGTTCCGGCGCTTACGCTTTTGCACATCGCCGCAAAAAGAAAGGCGATTTCAGAAAACTCTGGATCACCAGAATCAACGCTGCTGCCAGAATGAACGACATTTCCTACAGCCGCTTGATGGATGGTCTCCACAAAGCAAACATAAACGTAAACCGCAAGATCCTTGCTGATCTCGCTGTAAACGATCCCGCTGCTTTTACCGATTATGTAAATATCGCCAAAGCAAACCTGAAATAAGCTCGGTGTTTCACGGTGCTTCCAAAAGACTGGAAGCACCGTTTTTTTAGTATGACGGATGAGAAAAGGCTCGGAATCGGAGAAAACCTTCCGATTCCGAGCCTTTGCCAGATATAAAACTGTCGGCAGTGATGATGGTTTAAAAAAACTTGAAGATTTGTCGAAAAAAATCGCTTTACCGTAATTTAAAAAGGATCGTTTGTGCGACAGCATCTGTTTTGACAGGGAAACCGCACCGCCATGGTTGTTCCGTTTTCCGAGCTTTCCTCGGCCCAAACCTCGCCGCCGTGAAGTGCGGCGATTTCCCACACCAGTGACAGTCCCAGTCCTACGCCGCCGTATTCCCGACTGCGGGATTTATCCACGCGGAAGAATGGTTGAAAGATACTTTCCCGATACTGCTCCGGTATGCCGTAGCCGGTATCCGAAACCCTGATAATAAACTGCGTTTCCTCTTCCGATACGGTGATGCGCACCATCCCCTTCGGACGGTTGTACCGTATGGCATTCTCGGTCAAATTGAAAAGCAGACGATAGATCAACGTGTCACTGCCGGTCATAATGCCCTCACCGTCGTATGTAAGAGTAATGCCGTTTTTCTCTGCCAGCGGGGCGAGGTCGGCAAAAATTTCTTCAATCATCGGGGCTATTTCAATAAGGTCGCTACATGGCACTGTGCGAAGCTCGCTCATTTCAAGCAGGGTTTTGGTCATCTGTGTCATCCGCTCCGTTTGTTCCCGCAAAAGCTGAAGGAAATCCTCGGTCTCCGGCGACATATCGGGGTGCTCGGCAGAAAAAAGCTCCAATTGTGCCAGCATCAGCGAAAGTGGGGTGCGTAGCTCGTGGGCGGCGTTACCGGTAAACTGACGCTGTGCGGTGAAGCCTTCATCGAGTCGGTTCAGCATTTGATTAAAGGACTGACTGAATTGTTTGAACTCAGGCAATACCTCCTCGGTGATTTTCATATCCGCCAGATTGTTCGGATGTACCTTCTCTGCCTGTGAGGCAAAGCTCCGCAGCGGCTTTAAGGCACGGCCGCTGACGAAATACGCAAGCGTGCCGCTGAGCAGAGTCACTGCCGCCGTGATGTACCAGTTGGTAAGGCAAAAATCCTTCTGTGCTCCGTGGATGACAATGGTGAGGTCATCGTTTGCTCCCGTTGTTTCCGGATCAAAAAAGGCAGGTTCGCCATGGATGCCAAAGCCTTGAAGGGATTCCCCAATGGCATCCATATAGTGAACGCCGGAGAAACAGATCAGCAGCTTCATGGTGACACAGGTGATGCCGATGAGCAGGGAGGTCATCAGAGTGATACGCCACTGTAAGGAAAGCCGTTTCATACCTTTTTTCCTCCTATCAGATATCCCTCACCGATGCGATTGCGGATCGGGTCGTAACCCAGCGCAATGCGCAGCTTCTTCCGCAGGGCGGAGATATGTACCCGAATGGAGTTGCTGAAGTTATCCACGCTGTTGTCCCAGACGTGATCCATCAACTCCTCCTGGCTTACCGGCCGCCCCTGATGTACCATTAAATATTCAAGGATCCCTGTTTCTTTGCGAGTCAGCGTCAACGCCTGTCCGTTGACTGAGGCTGACCGCGCACGGGTATCAAAGATCAAATCTTCGCAGGTCAGCAACACATCCTGCTGGGTGAACTGCCGTAGGGTCAAGCTGCGAATGCGAGCCTCCAGCTCGGCCAAATGAAAGGGCTTCACCAGATAGTCGTTGGCTCCGGCGTCCAGCCCTTCCACCTTATCCTCAACCTCGGAACGGGCGGAAAGAATCAGCACTCGGGTTTCCCGATCCGTCTGCCGCAGCGTCCGCAGCACGGTCATGCCGTCCTTCTCCGGCAGGTTTAGATCCAACAACACCAAATCGTATTGCTCTACGGCAAGGAGTTTGATCGCCTTGTTTCCGTTATAGCAAAAATCCACGCTGTAGGCAAGCCGCCTTAGACTACGGACAATGGTTTCGCAAAGCGCACGCTCGTCCTCGACAACTAAAATATGCATAAAAAGCCTCCTCGCTTTGTTACTTTGTCTCTTTCATAGTTTCATTATATCACGCAGGTATAAAATTTCTGTTAAGTTTTCGTTCTTAACGGGGATTTTATATCCTCTATGCTACAATAAGGGCGCAAAAGAAAAGGAGTGATCGAAATGATGCGATCAAAAAAGACTGTGCTCCAAATCGTATTGCTTATGGGCGGAGCTGCTATGCTGGGCTTTGGTGTTTTGCGCGGCGAGGCGGTGACGGTGTTGAGCAAGGCCATTAAGTTATGTTTGGAGTGTGTGGGCATTGGATAAGAAGTTTTCAGGTGTATCGAAGTTTATTTCCCGCTTCCGCGGTTGGATACAGGCGGGAGCAGCTTTGATGAGTAATATTCATCTGCCGAATTTCCTGAAAGGCGGACTTTACCAGGGAACGGGAAAAACCGTTTGCGTGCCGGGGCTGAATTGCTATTCCTGTCCGGCGGCTTCCGGTGCCTGTCCCATCGGAGCTTTTCAGGCGGTGGTCGGCTCGTCGAAGACCTATTTTTCTTATTATATCACAGGATTTCTGATTCTGCTAGGTGTCTTGTTGGGGCGCTTCATTTGCGGTTTCCTTTGCCCTTTCGGCTGGTTTCAGGATTTATTGCATAAGATCCCTACAAAAAAGTTGTCCACCAAACGGTTGAAACCGTTGACATATCTCAAGTATGCCGTTCTTTTGCTGACGGTGATTCTTCTTCCGATGTTGGTGGTGAACGATGTAGGAATGGGCGACCCCTTCTTCTGCAAATATCTCTGTCCCCAGGGCGTATTGGAGGGAGCCATACCGCTGTCTCTTGCCAACCCCGGCATCAGGGCGGCATTAGGATCACTGTTCCTATGGAAGCTCGGTATTTTGCTTACAGTGATTATTTTGAGCGTGATATTCTATCGGCCTTTTTGTAAATGGCTCTGTCCTTTGGGCGCTTTTTATGCGCTGCTGAATAAAGCTTCCCTATTTCGGATGACGGTGGACGAAGGAAAATGTGTCTCCTGCGGAAAATGTGCAAAGGCCTGCAAAATGGATGTAGATGTTTTGAAAACACCCAATCATTCCGAGTGTATCCGTTGCGGGATGTGTATCCGTGTCTGTCCTACCGACGCCGTACACTTTCACTACGGCTTTGGGAACGGTAAAGATAAATCTTTTGCGGCAGAGGTGCCGCGGAAAAACAATAAGAATCTGAATAAGAACAAGGAGGAACAAACATGAATGCAAAGAAATTCTTAACGTTGGTACTGGCAATTGCGCTGGTATGCGGTCTGGCGGCCTGCTCTCCCACGGAGAAGGATGACTCAATGGACAAAGACATGGAATCCATGCAGACCGACATGATGGAAGAAAAGGACACGGAAAGCAGCGATGACATGATGGAAAACAAGTGCATGTGCGGTGAGGACAGTAAATGTATGACCGACGGTATGTGTGCCGATGGCTGTATGTGCATGGAGGATGGCATGTGTACCGAGGATTGTATGTGCATGGATGGCGGTTGCATGAAGGACGGTATGTGCAAGGACGGCTGTATGTGCAGCAAGGAAAATATGAATGAAAAGGATATGAGCGAGTAATGGTAAAGAATCATTTTGTCGGCAGATTGTCAACACTGTTTCTCGTCGTGGTGCTGGCGCTCTCTTTGGCGGCCTGCGGAACCAAGGATGAAGAAACAACGGATATGGGAACGGAACCGAAAAACATTGAGGAAGCGGCGGCAATGTATAAGGACTTGATGGCGCAGGAGAATGCGATCTTGTCAGAAAGTACCGAGCTTTGGGAAAAGGTTTTTATGGAAGCGGATAAAGGCATGACCATGCAGGAGGATGGTAAAAACTACGGTGACTTTCTCCTCAAGACCATCGAATCCGCAAAGGATCAGTTTACGGCAGAAGAGTTGAAGCTGATTCGAGGTGAAGCGGAGAAGATCCGTGATATCGAAAGCCAACTGACCATGCTGGAGGAAAAATATCCCGAGGCAGCTCAAAAATCTTCGGACAGCAGCATGAGTATGTCTGCCGATAACGACGGTATGCAGAAATTTCCCGACTTTGAAGGTAAGGATTTGGAGGGGAACAAGGTAAAGAGCAATGAAATGTTTTCCGGCAACGCCGTTACCGTAGTGAACTTCTGGTTTACTACCTGTAATCCCTGTGTCGGTGAGCTTGCTGAGCTAGATGCACTGAACAAGGAGCTTGCGGCAAAGGGTGGTGCGGTTATCGGCATCAACTCCTTTACGCTGGACGGCAGCGAAACGGCTATCTCCGAGGCAAAAGAGGTATTGGCGAAGAAGGGTGCCACTTACCAAAACGTGTATTTTGACTCTGACAGTAAGGCTGGGAAGTTTATTGAAAATGTCTATGCCTATCCCACAACCTATGTGGTTGACCGCAACGGACATATTGTAGGGGATCCGATCGTCGGTGCCATTACTGGAAAATCGCAGATGAAAACGTTGCAATCGCTTATCGACAAGGCCATTGAGGCCGATATGAAGTAAGGGCAGGCTTTCCCGAAAAAGAGGACGCCAAAAAAACATGTAATCTGACAGGCACTTTGTTTTTTGATGCCTTTACTCTTATTAATATTCCCGGCGGACGTTATACTGTCGCCATGAGGCTTTATTACAGGAATCCGCCTGCAATGTACTGCAAGCTTTGGCGATGTCTCAGGGCTGTGAATAAGATCATCTTTCGGTCAAACAGCGAAGACTGTTATGTATCTGACGGCGCAAAATGAAGATTTGTCGCAAAAGGAGGAAACACCATGTATCGGAGAGTGTTGTTGCTTCTTCTCCTTGTTGCAATGCTGTTGCTGGGCGGCTGTGTCGCTCAGCCCATGCCCTGCGAAAAGGAAGAAGTGCAGGAAACGGATATGACCGGACGATCCTCCGGTATGTCCAGTGAGGAGAGTGTATATATGGATACGACCGAAAATGTCATTTATCTGGCAGGCGGCTGCTTCTGGGGTATGGAACAGCTGATGCAGTCCATTCCCGGTGTTATCGACGCCGAAAGCGGTTATGCCAACGGCACATGCGAGGAAGATGCCGATTACCGCACCGTTTGTAAGGGGAATACCGGCTTTCGGGAAACCGTGCGGGTGGAGTATGACCCCGAAAAGGTGAGCCTTGACGCCTTGTTGTTGGCTTATTTCTATGTGATTGATCCTACGGTGGAGAATCGTCAGGGCAACGACAGGGGCAGTCAGTACCAAACCGGCATTTATTACACCAACGATAAGGCAAGGGAAACGGTAGAGCGCATTGCCGAGATCGAAAAGGGTCGCAGGAAAAAATTCCTCGTGGAGATCGGTCCGCTCTGGAATTATTATCCTGCCGAGGATTATCATCAGGATTATCTTGAAAAGAATCCGGGCGGCTACTGCCACATCCCTCGTGAGGAGATGGAGATGTTCTCGAAGCTGCGCATTGATCCGGGCGATTACAAAAAACCCGCGGCAGAGTTTGTTCGAGACAAGCTGACGGAAGAGCAGTACCGAGTTACTCAGGAGAGCGGCACAGAACGCGCCTTTACGGGAGAATACTGGAATCAGTTTGAAAAGGGCATTTACGTGGATGTTGTCACCGGGGAGCCTCTGTTTTCCTCTACGGACAAGTTTGAGAGCGGCTGTGGCTGGCCTGCGTTCTCAAAGCCCATTGAGGAACCTGCCGTTGTGGAGCTTGAGGACAACAGTTTGGGAATGCGCCGCACAGAGGTGCGCAGCCGCAGCGGAGATTCTCATCTTGGTCATGTATTTACCGATGACCCGGAATCGCCCAACGGTGTGCGCTACTGTATCAACAGTGCATCCCTTCGTTTTGTTCCCTATGCCAAAATGGAAGCCGAGGGATATGGGTATCTCCTATACTTATTTAAGGAATGAGAGCCCGGAGCCGGAGGGAGATCCCCTGAATCTCTCGGTACCGCTATTGTAAATGCAGATCAATTTTTGCGTGACCGCGGCAAAGGAAAAAACCGATCAATTTTATATGCCGACCTACGTCGTTTAATGAAAAAAACGTAGGTCGGCATTTTTGTTTGAGAAAGACTTTAAGGTATTACGATGCGACGAGTGGATCGAACCGGATTTTCTATAGAAGATACGATCACCTTTCATACATGGTTTACAATTTTAAGGGAATCGCAAAAATTCAGGGGCGGATGCTTCATGAACATAAGGTGTCTTTTGTGGAATATCATATTCTTATGATGATCGCGAAGGTACACCATGTCAGCCAAATTGAAAGCATGGAAAATGCCATGGCTAAGATGCCGGATATCAGTGCCATGATGGCAATGGGCGGCGGTAAAATGCCTGCTGGTGTTATGTCCGGGGGAAATCCTCCCGGTGGAGAAGCTCCCGACGGAGAAACTCCCGACGGTGAGATTTCCGACGGAAAAACTCCCGGCGAAGAAATTCCCGGAGAAGGTATTCCCGGCGCTATGCCCGGTATGATACCCGCCGGTATGCCTGCCGGCATGATACCCGGAGGCTCCATGACCGCGATGAACGATCAGCTTAATGAAATGAAGGAACTGGCAACAAAACTCACCGTATTGAGAGATGCGATCCCCGGTGCCTTTGAAAAGGGCGGCGAGAATTATGCCGATGCCATTCGGGAAAAATGCTCCGAAATCGAGGCTTATTATCAGGCTACTCTCAATAACGGTTATCGCAATATGTTTATCTTTGTTGCCGCCATTAACGCGTTCGGTCTTCTGTTGCTCGTCTTCTATCGGGAGGAACGGAAAGAAAAAGAAACATATTGAGAAAGAAAAGAAATCGTTCTTGTTCGGTAGACACCGGGACGGTTCCTTTTGTATGTGGCTGATTTTATTTTTCTTCTTCCAGCGGCTCTGCCATGATGGTGGTCTGGTTAAAGTAGATCACCATACCGGGGCGGGCGCCGTTTGGTTTTTTTACCTGTTTTACTTCGGTGTAGTCCACCGGCACCTTGGGGGAAGCCGCCGCCTTGCTGTGAAAGGCCGCATAGCGGGCGGCGCGAAGGATCACTTCTTCGGGGATGGCTTCGTTGCCCTTGCGGCGAATGATCACATGGCTGCCGGGGATGTCCTTGGTATGGAGCCACAAATCGTCTTTTTGCGCCGTTTTTAAGGTCAGGCGGTCGTTTTGCTTGTTGTTGCGACCGATGAGGATGGTGTATCCCTCATAAACCGTTTCGATGGGGGGCAGGGGAGCATCGTATTTTTCTTTCGTGCTCCGCTTGTGCTCCTTGATGTAGCCGCTGTGGGTCAGCTCGCTTTTGGTGGCACCGAGGTCATCATCGTTGATGGCGGTTTCCGCTTGAAAGCACAGGCTTTCCAAATAGACCAGCTCCTCTTCGTTCTTTTCCAGATGCTCCCGAATGGCATTTCGGGAGGTTTTCGCTTTGTTGTATTTTTTAAAATACATGCCGGCGTTGTCCGCCGGAGAAAGCTCCGGCTTCAGAGGAATGGTCAGCGGTGTCATGTCCTCGTAGAAATTTTCCAGTGTGACCTCGCCGGTGTTTTTTGGAATCTGATAAAGGTTGGCGCTGAGCAATTCGCCGTAAAGGCGGTACTTTTCGCCATCAATGGCGTGCTCCAACTCTTCCCTTTGCTTTGCCACCTTCTTGGCGGTTTTATCCCGATGCTGGGCGATAAAGCGCACCAGATTCGCTTTTCGGGAGGAAAAGGCGCTTTCCCTTTCCTTGGCAACAAAATAGGCGTCCAGCAGGGAAGAAAGATCCTCCCGGGGCACGGTTTCCCCCTCGTAGTGAAGGGCCGGCACAAAATAAAAATCCTTTGTTGCGCCGTCCTTGACGATCAGAGTCGGTTCGGTTTCGGCCTGAAAGAGCTTTTGCATTTCCTCATAGAGCCGTTGATATTCGTAGATCCCGGCGGTATCCAACGTTTCGCTGCTTTCCAAGCCGGCACGGTATACGATTTCCGCCGCCGTCTGGGGGGATATGCCGTCCATGGTTTTCAGTAAGGCCTTGGGCAGCGTGAGGGAAAGCTCCTGGTCCGTCAGAACCGCGGTAAACTCCTCTTCGCTGAGGAAAAAGGGATTGACCTTTCCCGAGGGGGGCGGCAGAATATAGGCCTCATGAGGCAGCACCTGACGGTATCGGGATACGTTGTTGCCGTATTGTTTGGCTGCGGCCAGAATGGTCATATCGTCATCGCAGAGGATAATATTACTGTGTTTCCCCATGATTTCCACGATAAGGTGACGCTCCACTGTATCGCCGATCTCGTTGCGGGCTTCCACGGTGATGTCGGCAACCCGATCCAGACCGGCCTGGGTGATATTGACGATGCGGCCCCCTTCGATATGCTTCCGCAGCACCATGGCAAAGAGCGGCGGTGTTTTGGGGTTGTCGTAGGCGGCATCGGTCAGCTGCAGCCGGGCATTTTGCGGGTGGGCTGTCAGCAGCAGGGTGCAGCCGCCCCGGGTCCGGGATTTCAGCTTTAGGGTGACGGTATAGCGATCCGGCTGGTGGACGCGGTTGATTTTGGCATCCAGCAGGTGGGGGGCAATTTCCGTTAGCAATTTATTTAAAAAAAGTCCGTCCAGTGCCATTTTTTTCTCCTCATATTATTATAAATAAAAGAGTGAAAGCGCACTGAAATTATCGAGGGCCCGGATGAAAGAGGCCTTCCGACCCCTCGATTGCTTCAGCGATTCCTTTCACAGCCACCATTATAACACGAACTGCGGCAAATGTCACCCTTTTCCTGTCATTGATTTTCCGGATTTTGCATAGAGATAGAGGGACAGGAAGGGAGGACGTGTTATGTGGTATCAAAAATCGGTAGAAGATACGGAACGTCATTTCAGAACAGACCGAAACAGCGGTCTTACGGCACTGGAACATGACCGCCGCCGGGAACATCATGGCCCCAATGCCTTGGAGCAAAAGAAACAGACATCTCCGGCAGGGCTGTTTTTCCGTCAGTTTGCAGACTTTATGGTCATGGTGCTGATGGCGGCGGCGGTGGTCTCCGCCATGCTGGGGGAGAGGGTCGATGCCCTGATGATCCTGGCAATCATCGTGATGAACAGCATCCTTGGCTTTATTCAGGAGTATAAGGCAGAACAGTCTCTGGGTGCGTTAAAAAAGCTCACCGAGGATGAAGCCCGGGTGCTTATCGGCGGAGAATTGGCAGTAAAAAAGGCCGAGGAGCTTGTTGTCGGTGATGTGGTATTGCTGGAGACCGGAACAAAGGTCCCGGCGGATCTGCGGCTCACCGAGTCTCTGCGGCTTCGTGCCGAGGAGTCCATTCTCACCGGGGAGGCAAAGGATGTCGCCAAAACCATAGCGGCTTTGAGCGGCGATATCCCTTTGGCAAAGCGCAGTAATATGTGCTACAGCGGCACGGTGATTACCGGCGGCCGCGGCCGCGGCGTTGTGGTGGCCACCGGGATGGATACGGAGCTGGGGCATATCGCAAAGCTGCTGGAGCACGGCAAACCGGAGCTTACGCCGCTGCAAAAGCAGCTGAAGCACCTGGGCAAGATTTTAATTTTACTCTGCACCGTGGTTTGTGTGATCGTTGCCGCTGCCGGCTTTTTTATGGGCGGCGCACTTTACGAAATGATTCTTACCGGCGTCAGTTTGGGGGTAGCCTCCATTCCCGAAGGGCTGCCCATTGTGGTGACGATATGCCTTGCTTTGGGGGTGCGGCGGCTCACCGCCGTTCACGCCATTGTGCGGCGGCTGCCGGCGGTGGAGACCCTTGGCTGTGTCACCTGTATCTGTACGGACAAAACCGGCACCCTTACGAAGAGCCGCATGGAAACCCAGTTTTTTTACGGCAACGGTCGTTGGTATCCGGCGGCGGAGTTCGGCTCTGCGGGAAAGCTGGCAAAAGATGTGAATCTGGTTATCGGCAATTGCAACAGTCTCTATCGGGAAGGAGATCGCTATTTTGGCGATGCTACCGAAGTAGCGCTGATGATCGGCGCCGAACGAAACGGTGCTCCCGTGGAAAAGCTCTCCCGAACCGATGAGATTGCCTTTGACTCCGACCGCAAGATGATGAGCGTTGCCGTGACTTTCCGGGGGCATACCATGAGTTTGGTAAAGGGTGCGCCGGATCGCATTGTGGATCGCTGCCGATATATTTCTATCGAAGGAAAAGAGCTGCCTTTGGGCTATGAGGAGAAAAATCTGCTCCGCCGCGCCGTTGCCGCATACAGTGCCGACGGATACCGTATTCTGGCTTTGGCCCTGCGCCGGCAGATTGCTGCCGCCGAGGATATGGAGACGGAGCTGACCTTTCTGGCCTTTGCCGCCATCAGTGATCCCCTGCGGGAGGATGCGGCATCGTCGCTGGCCCGGGCTGCCGCCGCCGGGGTGCGCAGCATCATGATTACCGGCGATCAGAAGGGCACCGCCCTTGCCATCGGCAGAAAGCTGGGGATCGCCGAGGAAGAAGCCGACGCCGTGACCGGCAGCGAGGTTCAGAAGCTCAGCGACGGAGAGCTAAGCACCCGCCTGGAAAAGGTGTCGGTGATTGCCGCCGCATCTCCTGCCGATAAAATGCGGGTCGTTTCGGTACTGCGCTCCAAAGGGGAAATCTGCGCCATGACCGGGGATGGCGTCAACGACGCCCCGGCGTTAAAAAAAGCGGATATCGGTATCGCCATGGGGCAAAAGGGTACCGATGTAACGAAGGAAGCCGCCGATTTTATTTTGGCCGACGATAATTTTTCTTCCATTGTAGAAGCGATTTATCAGGGGCGGGGAATCTACGATAATATTCGCAAATTCATTCGCTACCTTCTTTCCTCCAATCTCGGCGAGATTCTGGTGATGTTTCTCGGTGTGGTTCTCTGCTTTCCTCTGCCGCTGCTGCCTTTGCAGATCCTCTGGATCAATCTGGTTACCGATGGTTTTCCTGCTTTGGCTTTGGCCATGGAGCCGCCCCGGGCTTCCCTATTGCAGGAGCCGCCGCGAAAAGCCGGTGGCAGCGTTTTCAGCGGCGGTTTGGGCCGAAAGATCGCCCTTCGCGGGGTAGCCATAGGGGTTCTCTGTTTTTCCGCCTTTTTCCTTGGTATCTACCTCTCCGAGGACATTGCCGTTGCCCGCACCATGGCCTTTAACGCCCTCGTTCTTTCTCAGCTCTTTTATGTTTTCGATTGCCGCAGCGAACACGGTCTTTTAAAAGGGAAGGATTGGTTTTCCAACCCCTTTTTGCTGATCACCGTTGCCGTTTCCCTTCTTTTGCAGTGGATTGTTGTATATCATTCCTTTTTTAATGCATTATTTCACACTGTGGCTCTTTCTTCGACAAATCTCCTGTTATCCATAGCTTTGGCGGCCTTACCTTCGGCTTTTTCTGCGGTTATCTCGGTAATTTCTCAAAAGAAAAACGAAAAATTTTAGAAAAAAAGAAGGATTTAATGTTGTTCTATGGAATAATTTATGGTATAATTCTTGCCGATATAGTTTTGAGAGGTATATTGTTTTGGTTAGAAGTATGACTGGCTACGGCCGTGAAACAGCAGAATCTGAATCCTGGAAGGTTACGGTTGAAATCAAAAGCGTGAATAATCGCTTTTTGGATGTGTCGGTCAAAATGCCGAAGCAGTATAATCCTTTGGAAGAACTGATCAAGAAAGAAATTTCCGCGGTCCTCAGCCGCGGTCATGTCGACGCTTATATCACCGTGGAAGAAATCGGTGAAGCCAAGCAGTCCATTGCCGTCGATAAAGATCTGGCTTTGGATTATTGCCGGGCAATGCGGGAGCTTTCCGACATTACCGGTATTCCTTACCAAATGACCCTTAAGGATGTTGCCTCCTATTACGGGGTTTTGACTGCTCAAAAAGAAGAATCTGATCTTGATGAGCTTTGGAGCACGATGAGTGATGCCATCAAAGGCGCTTTAAAGCAGCTTTTTGAAATGCGCGTCATCGAAGGTGAAAAATTAGCGGCGGATATTCTCGCCCGCATAGATATATTAGCCATGATCCGGGAAAAGATCCTGGTCAGAAGTCCTCTCGTCTTAAACGATTACAGAGAAAAGCTGACCCGAAGGATCGAAGAAGTTCTCGGTGAAATAGAAATTGACCACGATAAAATTTTAAATGAAGTAGCCTTTTTTGCCGATAAGGCCGATATTGCCGAAGAACTGACCCGGCTTTTAAGCCATTTTGATCAGTTCAAGAGTAATCTGGCCAAGGATGAACCCGTCGGCCGAAAGCTGGACTTTATTTTGCAGGAAATGAACCGCGAGGTCAATACCATTGGATCCAAAGCGAATGATACAGAAATCAGCCACCTGGTGATTGAAGCCAAGGGAGAGCTGGAAAAAATTAGAGAGCAAGTACAAAATTTCGAATAAGTTTTGAGTCCATAACCGCTGCCTTAGGCAACGGAAATTATATATAACTATGGAGGATAGAACTATGGCAGTTCCGAATTTATCTACCCAGGAAAGAGCAAACGCTCTTGCCAAAGCGCAGGAAATGCGCACCAAACGAATGGAATTACGTAAGGAATTAAAAGCCGGTACCATCACCCTGGCGGAAGTTTTAAAGAGAGATGACGAGATCGTCACCCGCATGAAGGTGAAGTATTTGCTGGAATCCCTGCCCAACGTCGGTAAGATTACCGCCCTTTCCATTATGGAGGAAATCGGCATCAACGAATCCCGCCGCGTACAGGGCCTTGGCAAACGTCAGCTGGCATTGCTGCTGGAAAAATTAGCATAAGGAACCGGATTTTTCGGTATCCTACCCGGTAAGAATAAAGATTTTGACCCTACCGATACACAATTTTCCCGCATTTTCATACGGAAATCTTTGTGTTTGCTTTATGCGCACTTCCGGCGGTTATTAGACCTCGATTTTCTTTCCAATAAGATAAATAAGCAGCGCGTGACAAAAATAAGATGATTCCGTGGGAGGCCTTCCCACAGAGGCATTCGGAAAATTTGGGATGATGATAAAATGAAGTCTGAAGGACTCTTGATTGTGATATCCGGCCCCTCCGGCGTTGGCAAAGGCACCGTTTGTGCTTCTTTGCTGGAACAGCTGGAGACCCTTAAGGTCTCCTTGTCCGATACAACGCGAACGCCGCGAGCAGGTGAAAAAAACGGCATAAATTATTCCTTTATTACCAAGGAACAGTTTCTTACCAACATAGAAAACGAAGTCTATCTGGAATGGGCGGAAGTCTATGGAAATTTCTACGGCACACCAAAAGCCGCCGTGGAAAATAATATAAAAAATGGTGTAGATACGCTCCTTGAGATCGATACTCAAGGAGCTTCTCTTGTTAAAAAACAGTATCCCGACGGCGTGTATATCTTTATTGCACCGCCGGATTTCAAAACTCTGGAGAGTCGCCTTCGCGGTCGTAAAACCGATAGCGAAGAATCGATCCTTCGGCGTTTGAATCTGTTTCAATCGGAGATCCAGAAGATCCCCATGTACGATTACGTCGTTGTCAACGACAGCGTGGACAGCGCCGTAGAAAAGGTTCGGGCCATCCTCACTGCGGAACATCTGCGGTTTGAACATACCCTGACCTATACAAATCTATTTTCGGAGGACGATTCATTATGATGGTTGAACCCGGTATGGATGTTTTGCTTGCTCATGTCGATTCCAAATATACTTTGGCTTCGGTAAGTGCAAAACGTGCCAGAAAAATCTTAATTAATAATCGCGGCTCACTTGTGAACCCCGTGACCGTTGCTTTGCAGGAAATCGCAGATGGAAAAATCACCTGGGAACGTGAGGATGAGGAAGAACCCGAATACAATCTGACCCCGGCAGCCTCCGGTGTCGGCGGTATGATTGACCTGGATGATGACAGCGACCTGCACTCCGGAGAGGAACACGAAAATGAATAAGAAAACCATCGCCATCGGTGTCTCCGGTGGTATCGCGGCGTATAAAGTCATTGATCTTGTGAGCCGCCTGGCGAAAAAAGGCTTTCAAACTGAAGTGATTATGACAGAGGCCGCCGCAGAGCTTGTGGGGCCTTTTACTTTTGCCACAATCTCCGGCCGCCCGGTTCACACAAAAATGTTTCAGGAACAATACGGCGACCATATGGAAGTGGAGCATATTGCCATTGGCGACCGCGCCGATCTGATGGTGATCGTACCGGCTACCGCCAACATTATGGCCAAGGCCGCCCATGGGATTGCCGATGATCTGCTGTCCTCGGTGATTTTGGCGGCAGACAGCCCGGTGATGTATTTCCCGGCGATGAATACCCGGATGTGGGAAAACCCCGTAACTCAGGAAAACGTGGCAAAGCTGCGCTCCCTGGGCCATGAGGTCATTGACCCCGATGCCGGCTTCCTTGCCTGCGGAACTGCGGGAAAGGGACGTCTCGGCAGCATTGAAATGATTGAGGAAACCATCCTCAACGCCATGGCGGCTTTGGAAAAGGGCCGGGATCTGGAAGGCAAAACCGTTTTGATCTCTGCCGGCCCCACCGAAGAAGCCATTGATCCGGTACGCTGCATCACCAACCACAGCAGCGGTAAAATGGGCTATGCTTTGGCTAAGGCGGCTTATCGTCGCGGCGCCGAAGTTCACCTTGTCAGTGGTCCGGTGGCATTGGAGCCTCCCGCCGGCGTTCATTGCTATCCGGTGCGTTCCGCACTGGAAATGAAGGCTGAAATTGATGGGCTTTACGGACAAGCCGATATTACCATTATGGCAGCGGCGGTGGCGGATTACCATGTCAAGGAGATCGCCCCTCATAAATTGAAAAAATCAGGAACCACCCTTACCCTGGAGCTGGAGCCGAATCCGGATATCCTTGCTTCTCTGGGTGCAAATAAACATGGCATTCTTGTGGGCTTTGCCGCAGAAACGCAAAATCTCAAGGAAAATGCCATGAGTAAGCTGGAAAGAAAGAATCTCGACCTCATTGTGGCAAACAATGTAGCGAAAGAGGGCGCCGGCTTCGGCAGCGATACCAATATTGTGACGATCTACACGAAAAACGGCGCTGTCGATATTCCAAAGATGCCAAAGGACGCATTGGCCGATGTGATCTTTGACTATATAAGAAAACAGGAGGAACAGATTTAATGAGAAAACTAATTACATCCGAGTCGGTCACCGAAGGACATCCCGATAAGGTCTGCGATAAGATCGCCGATGGGATCCTCGATGCTTTGCTGGCCGAAGACCCCCAATCCCGGGTGGCCTGCGAAGTCGTTGTCAGCACCGGTATGGTGCTTGTGACCGGTGAAATTACCACTGATTGCTATGTGGATATTCCGAAGGTAGCCAGAGATACCATCAAAGAAATTGGCTACACCCGTGCAAAATATGGTTTTGACGGCGACACCTGCGCCGTTTTGACTTCTATCAAAGAACAAAGCCCCGATATTGCCATGGGGGTAAACGAATCTCAGGATGATAAATCCACCGGCGCCGGCGACCAGGGGATGATGTATGGCTATGCCAGCGATGAAACCGAAGAGCTGATGCCTATGCCCATCGTTATGGCTCATCGCCTTACCCGCCAGCTGGCCAAGATCCGCAGAGAAGGGGTTTTGCCCTACCTCCGTCCCGATGGCAAAAGCCAGGTTACTGTGGAATATGATGATGACAAAGCCGTGCGCATTAATACCGTTGTCATTTCCACTCAGCATGATCCCGATGTAGATCACGACACCCTGGAAAAGGATATCATCGAAAAGGTCATCAAAGCGGTGCTCCCGGCAGAGCTTCTCGATGAAAAAACTATCTATCACGTCAATCCTACCGGCCGTTTTGTTATTGGCGGTCCCGTAGGGGATGCCGGTGTTACCGGTCGTAAGATTATTGTCGATACTTACGGCGGTGTGGGCCGTCACGGCGGCGGCGCTTTCTCCGGGAAGGATCCCACAAAGGTAGACCGTTCCGCTTGCTATGCCGCCCGCTACGTGGCAAAGAACATCGTTGCTGCCGGCTTGGCCCATAAATGCGAAGTTCAGGTGGCCTATGCCATTGGCATTGCCAACCCGGTTTCGGTTATGGTCGATACCTTTGGTACCGGCGTTCTTCCCGATGACCGCATCGGAGAGCTGATCAAGGAACATTTTGACCTTCGTCCCGCTGCCATCATTGACCATTTTGACCTGCGCCGTCCTCTGTACAGTCAGGTTGCGGCCTATGGTCATTTCGGCAGAAACGATTTGGATCTGCCCTGGGAAAAAACGGATAAGGCAGAAGTATTGTCCCAATACTTAAAATAAATGAAAAAAAGATTCGGTGCGCCACTGTAATGTTTCGTTGCCGACGCGCAGAATCGCGGATTATGCCAAAATCGGCGGGAATCGCACCATCGGATACTTTTATACCGATGGCACGTTTCCCGCCGTTTTTATGTTTTGAAGCCATGGGTTCCACCCGAAGTGAAATGGGGCGCTGTTGTCGGAAACTTGATTTTTCATTTATAATTTGATACAATAGTGAACTGTAAATGGAGGAGTCCGCATTGGAAAGATGTATATTGATCATTCCGGCCATGGAGCCTCGAAAGGACTTTGCCGGTTTTATCGACGAATTACTTCAATTACATATGGGGCCAATCATCGTGGTAGACGATGGCAGCGGCATGAAATTCCGCAATCTTTTTCGCAGCATCAATGCAAAAGAAAACTGCACCGTATTGTATCATGAAAAAAATTACGGCAAAGGTGCTTCCATCAAAACGGCGATTCGCTGGTGTCTGGAGCATTTTTACAGCTTTAAAGGCATCATCACCGTCGATTGCGATGGCCAGCATCTGCCCAAGGATGTGAAGGCGGTTTACGATAAGCTCATCACGTTACAGGAAAATGAGCTTGTTCTCGGGGTGCGTTCCTTCGATAATGAAGAAACGCCGGAAATGAGCCGCTTGGGCAACCGTGTTTCCTCCTGGATCATGAAAACGCTGTACAGCATTGATCTTCAGGATACCCAAACCGGTTTGCGGGGCTTTCATCGTTCCCTGCTGGAGTGGCTTCTCACCGTTGGCGGCGATCATTACGACTACGAATTGAACGTGTTGATCGAAGCCAAGAAAAAGAGCGTGACATTCAACCTGGTTCATGTGGAAACGGTTTATTTTCGGCGTAATATCGACAGTCACTATCGTCCCTTTACCGATTCCCTTTATATTGCCCGAATCATGGCCCACGGTGTGATGAAGTATTTTGCTTCTTCTCTCACTGCCACAGCTCTGGATCTCTCGATCTTTACGATTTTGACGAAAGTTGTGTTCAGTCATTTGCCTCTTTCCTTCCGTCTCTTATTCGGCACCCTGATTGCACGTATCTTTTCGTCGATCCTCAATTATTCCATTAATCGGCGGCTGGTCTTTTCCCAGGATACCCGATTTTACCCCACGATGCTCAAGTTCTACACCGTGTGGATCTGTCAGCTGTCGATCTCCTATTCCCTCGTTCTGGCCCTAACCGCGGCCAGCGGTATTGATGAGGTCTTTATCAAAATGTTGGTGGATGCCGTTTTGGCATTGTTCAGTTATCAGGTGCAGTTGAGGTGGGTGTTTAAGAACCCGAACCACGAAATCCGCCGTTAGGTACGGATGTGCTAAATGCACAGAATCCCGCAAAATCTTCGCTAAACCGCTTCCGGGTACAAGGAGTACACCTCCAGCGATTTAACGAAGCTTTTACGCGATTCAGCACATTTATCCCATCCTTTTCCGGGTAAGGTATGGATGGGTTAGATTTACGCACTTGGAGTTATTTTTTACGTTAAAAGTAGTCAACTCGCATGGCTTCTCCTCGAGGAGAAGCTGGCAGCGTTAGCTGACTGATGAGGTGGCGCGATGGGGGTAATGGTATCTTATTATAAAACGTTTCTGCGGCGCAGCACCTTTCCTATATAGAAGGACTGCTTTGCTTGTGATATCCGGCGTGATTTGCCGGTTTTTTGCATATTTTCAGAATAGATAAAAAGTGTGAAAACATGAAAGGGATGAAAACATGTCTGTTGTATTGGGTATTGACACCGGCGGAACCTTTACCGATGCGGTGATCATTGATTTGGAAACAAAAAAAATTCATGCGGAAACGAAATCGGAAACGACCCATTTTCATCTGATCGAAGGCATTTCCAAAGCCATCGATCAGCTGGAATACGATGATTTTTCCAATGTCGCCTATGCTTCTCTCTCCACTACACTGGCAACCAATGCCATTGTGGAAGGGCGGGGCTGCCGCGTGGGGCTGATCGTTATGGGCTTTGCGCCCAAGGAGCTGCCCCGGTGCGAGTTGGCGGTGATCCCCGGCGCCATCGACCTTCACGGCGGTGTGGCAGAGCCTTTGGATTCGGAAAAAACCCGGGCTGCCATTGAAAGCTTTCGGGGCAAGGTAGATGCTGTTGCCGTTTCCTGTATTTTGAGTATCCGTAATCCTTCTTTGGAAAACGAAGTTAAAACCATGGTTCGGGAGCAGCTGGGGTTGCCTTGTGTGGCTGCCCATGAGCTTTCTTCGGCTCTGGGGATGCAGGAGCGCACCGTTACCGCAGCCCTCAATGCCCGGCTGCTGTCGGTAATTGATGATCTCTTTGCCGCAGTAAAAGAGGCTCTTGCCAAAAAGGGCATGGATATCCCCATTATGATCGTAAAAGGGGATGGTAGCCTGATGACGGAAGCCACGGCGAAATACCGCCCCATTGAAACGATCCTCTCGGGACCGGCGGCCAGTATCATCGGCGCTACCTTTCTCAACGGTACCGATCACGGGTTAATCCTTGATATGGGCGGAACAACGACGGATATCGCCGTGATGAAAAACGGACGCCCCCGCATTAATCCTCAGGGAGCATCGGTGGGTGGTTGGCGCACCCGAGTGGCGGCGGCAGAGGTCAATACCTTTGGTCTTGGCGGCGATAGCCGTATTCATCTGGATATGGTGGATCATAAGGTGAAGGTGGGACCGCGACGGGTTTATCCTCTTTCCACCATTTGCCGTCTTTACCCCCATTACCGCCGGGAAATGCACACCCTTGTATCGCAGCGCATCGGCTTGATGAAATATGAGCTTTGCGAAGGCTTTTTCCTTTTGCGGGAGCTTCCCGTTGGGATGCTTTCTCTTTCCAATACCCAGTATGCGGTGTTGCGGGAGCTGAAGGATGGCCCCCACACGATTCGGGAGCTTTCTTCCCGTATCGGCGTTGATCCGGATTTCATCCATATGGATCTTCTTGTGGAGCACGGTATTGTGGCATTGGTGGGTTTTACCCCAACGGATCTTCTTCACGCCGTCGGGGAATATACCCGGGGCGATGCCGAAGGCTCCAAATTAGGGCTTACTCTCCTTGCCCGGCGTTGGGATATGACCGAGGAGGATGTGGCGGCCACCATCCGGAAAAAGATCACCGAAGGGCTGGCGGAAACAATTTTGGACAGTGCCTTTGCCTATGAAAAGCTGCCCTTGGATGCCGCTTCCACGGAGCAGCTGAAAGCCATGGTAAAAAAAGCCTTTTACGAGGATAAGGAAGATCTTTTGAGCATTCTTTTCCGGCTGAATATGCCGGTGGTGGGGATCGGTGCTCCCATTCGTTCCTGGCTTACACCGGCAGCGGAAAAATTCCACACCGATGTGATCTATCCGGAGCATTACCACGTTGCCAATGCGGTGGGTGCCGCCGCCGGAAAGATCACCCATATTTATCGCATTACCGTCCAGAATCACGAGATTGACGGCATCCATGTTTATGCTCCCTGGGGTCGCACCGTATTTGGGGTGGATGAAGAGGAAGAGCACGGCGCCGAAGATGTCACCGCAGAACAGATGCACATCGGCAATCAGCGAAAAACCAGAGATTTTGTGGTTAATCAGGCCATTCAATATGCCATCAGCGAAGGCAAACGCCGCATGGAAGCGGAGCTGAAAGCAGAAAACCTGAAAAACTATGAAATCCTGACGGAACGTCACGACCGCACCGTAGGCTATACCTACAACGAAAATATTCAAATGTTCATCGAATCTCAAATCGAGATCATAGCCGCAATCAACCCCAACTGGCAATACGAAAATTAAAGAAAACAGCCTCTCCGAATCAAAGGACCCCCAATACTGGACACTCCGTATTGGGGGTATTGTTATATGAAGTACAGCTATGAGTACAAGCAAAGGTGTTTATAAATGTGTCGACAAGGGAAATGGCCGGAGACACCAGATGGTGTGCAAGAAAAACTTTTCATGGCATGATTCGCGAGTGGTTCGAAATAGAGAAAGCTTGCGGTCCGGAGGCATTACAACACAAGAATCAAAACAAAGGCAAAAGTAAATTTCATATGCTTATGCAGCATGAAAATTCCCGCCTTGTTGTGGTGCAAGGCGGGAATATCTTTATCTATTATTTTATTGGAAAGAAGTGGATGAACTTTTCTTCATCGCCGTTTTCCAGGCTTTGCAGCATACCGTTTTTATCCATTCTGCAGGCAAAACAGCGGGTATGAATCTTGAATCCGATTTCAGGAATTTCACAGGAAACAGGCATAGTCAGTTCTTCACCCCAACGCTCTTTGTATTCTTTCCCTTCCTTTGCATACATTTCCGGGAATTTTATATTAACATATTGATCTTCCTGGGTTTGATCATACACAATGACAATATTCTCGGAATTTGGAACATGAACTATCTTTCGCACGACATCTTGAATTTCTTTTTCGTTCCGGCAATCATTGCCGATACAACCCCGAAGGAAGTAATCGACATTATCAGGTTTGATTTCTGTGCCGGTTTGGTTTCCATAGAAATACTGGGCTACAATAAAGATAAGGTCTTTCTTCGTTTCAGCATCCTTTTCTTCCGCTAATTTTCGCATTTTTTCCAATTCCTCTTGTCTTTTTTGTTCCCGTTGGGCTTCATGTTCCCTGCGCATTTCATCGGTAGGGCGGACCCATTGCTCATCCCGTTCCCAATAGGGACACTCGTCCTCTACATCCATGAAGGTGCAGCCTCTGAAAACCTGCATGATATCTCCGTCACGATAGCTGTCATCGTTAAAGGTGAGGTCATCATTGAATTCAAATAGCCAATCTGCGCCGATTTCCTGATAAAGGATATAGTCTTCACTTTTCAGTACTACGCCAAGGTATCCCGCTCTGTTTACAATGATATCGCCGGTATTCAATTCTTCTTTTTTCATATACATAATAGATTCTCCTTGTATGATTTGATTCACAACGTTCTTTGTTGTTGTGAGCTTATTATACAAGAAGTATCTCTGAAAAGGCGCTCATAGCAGTAGCGACTATTTGTTTCGTGTAATGAGTTTGCTTAAAGATTTATATCCGCGAGCATCCAGATAGAGATTCAGATCTATAAGGGTTCGATGTTTTTTTAGTGCATACCAGACGATGGCATCCCGTTTGCGCCGAGCATATAATGGCTGCTTACCGGAGTATCTCAGCAAGATCTGTGTTTCCTCCACGGTTGCGCCGAGTCGAACGCAAAGCGCAAGTAAAACGTCACGAGAAGGGTTCAATTCCTCGCCGTTTACGATTTTACGAACATAGCTATGGGTCTTTCCGATTTCCAAAGCAGCCTTGTTTGGGCTCATCCCGTATCGGTCTAACAGGCGATACAGATAATCTCCCATAAGCAAATTTTCATCCATCAAATCTTCGGAAAAATAATTTTCAAATTCTTCGAAAGATTCGATGCAATCAACGGCTCTTTCGATATCAATGGATGGATATTTGTGCTGAAAGAATAAGTTTCCGTCATGCATTTCCATGGCATAACCTCCGTTAGATATTATGTATTTATTCATTATTATATTATACTGCAAAACAAAAATGAAATCTACCGAAATACACTCACACAAAAAGCTAACGAGATAAGCTCTCTGCAAAGCAAACCGGCGATAAACGAAAATATAATCAAAGACTCTTTGCTAATTCGATAAAATTCCCTTGAATTAGCAAAGAGTTTTTGCTATAATTAGCGTATTAAAGGTGGTGTTAGTTTGTTAACCGAAGAATTGATTGAATTAGCAAACAAAATAAGCAAACAAAAAGCCGAAGAGCAAACAATAGAACTGAAATCCGCAAAGACAGGTTGTCCCAAAAGGCTGTATGATACGTTATCAAGCTTTTCCAACCAGGACAGCGGTGGTATTTTGGTATTTGGTATTGATGAGAGCGCTGCATTTCAGGTTGTTGGCGTATATGATCCCCAGGATTTGCAAAAGAAAATAACGGAACAGTGCTTACAGATGGAACCTCCGGTTCGCGCTGTATTTACACTGGCAGAATATCAGGGGAAGATGATTTGTGCAGCGGAAATTCCCTCCATCGATATCACGGAGCGTCCCTGCTATTATCGGGGTGCGGGGCGAACGAAAGGTTCCTACATTCGTGTCGGTGATGCGGATTTGCCCATGACGGACTATGAGTTATACAGCTATGAAGCGTTTCGCAAGCACTTGCATGATGATGAACGACCCGTTGAGCGAGCAACAATGCAATTGTTGGATACGGAAAAAATCCAAGGATACATAAAAAAAATGTGCGTGGATCGCCCCGGATTTTCCAGGTTGACACCGGAACAAACCATGGAAATGCTGAATATTACGAGAAATGGCGTTCCGACATTGGCTGCTGTTCTGAATTTCGGCATTTTCCCTCAAGGTTTTTTCCCTCAGCTTGGTATTACGGCCATCGTAGTACCCGGGACCGAAATCGGTGATGTCGATGAAGAATCCGCGCGGTTTATTGACAACAAACGAATTTGCGGAACCATTTCGGAAATGGTGGAAGAAGCTTTGAATTTTTGCCGCAGAAATATGAAAGTTAAAACCATTATCAGCAAAGAAACCGGTGCTCGCACCGATAAAACAGAGTACCCGGTGGAGGCACTTCGCGAGGCAATCCTTAATGCCGTCATTCACCGCGATTACAGTATTCATACCGAGGGAACTCCGGTTCAAATTGACTTTTTTACAGACCGTGTTGAAATTCACAGTCCCGGAAGTTTATACGGCCGGATGAGTATTGAACAGCTGGGGATTGCAAAACCGGATCTGCGAAATCCTGCCCTGGCGGTTATGGCAGAAATACTGACTGCCGCAGAACATCGCTATTCCGGTATTCCCACCATGCGCAATGCAATGAAAGAATATGGTTTGCCGGAACCGAAATTTGAAAACCGCCGAAACGAGTTTGTGGTAACCCTTTATAATAAAAAGGAAGCGGAAACTGCAACGGTAAATACGGAACCGGTTGATGATTTGTTGACCTTCTGTCATGAACCGAAAACACGGCAGGAGATTGCTACCTTTTTGGGTGTGAAAACCGTGTTTTATGCAATGCAGCATTATGTTCGGCCTTTGCTTGATGCCAAAAAACTTGCAATGACTATGCCGGAGAAACCAAAAAGCAGAAATCAAATGTATTACACCGTTTGAATTGACGGAAAAGCCAGCGTCGTGGAGGCGCTGGCTTTTGATTGTGGTTTATTTGATTTTTCATCCTTTTATCCTTTGGGATGATTTTTTTATTGGGGGAGGAGCGGGGTTTCCGGGAGGTCCGGGATATTTTCTTCGCTTTCGTCGTCGGGGTTTTCGTCGATATCCAGTTCAAACCAGAAATTTACCCCATTTTCACTGTTGAACACACCGCATTTGTTGTTGTGGGCTTCCATAATGGTCTTTACGATGGTAAGGCCGATGCCGGTGCCGCCATAGCTGCCGGTACGGGCTTTATTGCGTTTATAGAAGCTGAGCCAGATCTTATCCAGTTCTTCCTCGGGGATGGGATCCCCTTCGTTAAAGACATTGATATGGAGCTTTTTGTCCATAGTCTCGGTGGTGATGCGGATATGGCCCTGAGCGGCGGTATGGTCGGCGGCATTGGTAATGAGGTTCACCAGTACCTGACCAAGCATATTGCTGTCGGCCAAAATCATACATTTTTCCGCGGTGCTTTTGATGTAGATCTGTTTTTCCTTAAACATCAGGTTGAATTTGGCAATGATGGTATCAATATAGGAGGCAATATCGAAGGATTCGATTTCCGGTTTGATCTTGCCCAGTTCCAGCTGGGAAAGGCTTAAGATCTGCCGTACCAGTTTGTTCATACGGTCGGCTTCTTCGATGATGACCGAGGTGTAGAACTCCCGATCCTCCTGACTTTCGCTGATATTTTCCCTTAGCCCCTCGGCATAGCCCTGAATAATGGCAATGGGAGTTTTGAGGTCGTGGGAAACGTTGGCAATGAGGTTTTGGCGCATTTCATCAATCTGGCGTTCTCTCCGCACTTCATCCTCTAAAATGGCATTGGCTTTTTGCAGTTCGGCAATGGATTCTTCCAAACGATCCGAGAGGAAATTTACATTTTCCCCCAGTTCGCCGATTTCATCGGTGGTTTTGCCGGTGAATTTTTTACTGAAATCCAACTGAGACATACGTTTTGTGATGTCGTTGATTTCCAGAATGGGTTTCACCCAGTGCCGTGAAATCAAAAAGGCCATAACCAGAGAAAAGAGGAGTGTAACACAGCCGGTGATCATGATAAAGAAGCGACTGTAGCCGATATTTGCTTCGATGGAGGGCACCGAGAGCCTTAAAACGATATAAAACATATCGCTGCCCAAAGGAAGCTGACCGATGAGTGTCAAAAATCGTCCCTGGGAAACTTCATCGTTTTGGGTATAGATGATATAGCCGTCATTTTCGATGTTGTTCCGAAAGGTGCGGATCTCTCTTTCGTAGATGTCCGAATCCATGGTGTCGGCGATTTTCTGGCGGATGTTGCCGTTATCTTCGATGAGAAAAGCGCTGACGGTATCGTAGGAGCTGTTGAGAAAGAGGATCTGCATTCCCGATGCCGATTCAAATTCCTGAATGTTGCTGGAGAGGTAGCCGTTATTTTCAATGACTTCATTGTAGATACGGTGGTAGGACTCTGCCAGCAGATTTTTATTTTGAGCTACGGTATATTTGCCGTAAAAAAGAATGTGAGAGCAGGTGAGAATCATCATGAAAAACAGGATGATAAAACCTACCGTCAAAAACAGTTTTGTTTGTATGGAATACTTCATCGGGTATTCCCTCGTTATCCTTCAAAACGATAGCCGTAACCGCGTACCGTTTCGATGAGGTTGCCTTTTTCTCCCAGCTTTGCCCGGAGTTTTTTGATGTGGGTATCGACGGTGCGCAGGTCACCGAAATAGTCATAACCCCAGAGGGCGTTGAGGATCTGCTCGCGGCTGAGAGCTACCTTCTGATTTACGGCAAGGTAAACAAGGAGTTCGTATTCTTTGGGACTGAGGTCAATGCGTTCGCCATCGCAGGTTACCACACGTGCCACCTCGTCAATGACAAGACCGTCAAAGTCTTTTACGCCGCTGCCGCTGCTTTCCGGCTGCTGACGGAGAAGAAGCTTGATCCGGGCCATCAATACGATGGGACTGAAGGGCTTCGTAATGTAATCGCTGGCGCCCAGCTCCAAACCGAAAACCTCGTCGCTGTCCTCGGAACGGGCCGTAAGCATGATAACCGGCAGTTTGGAGTCTTTTTTCCGAATGTGGCGCAAAACGCTCCAGCCGTCATACTGGGGCATCATGACATCGAGAATCACCAGACTCAGCTGCCCCATTTTTGTTTCGATAATATCCATAGCTTCCTGACCGTCGGCGGCTTCCAGAACGGTATAGCCTTCCTTGGTCAGAAAGTCCTTCACCAAACGGCGCATTCTTTCTTCATCTTCTGCAATTAAAATATTCATACACAAAACCTCCTTGCAAAGGGTAATCTTCATTTTTCCTATCGTCATTATGGGGGAAAAGTATGACGATTTTGTGTTCGTATCGGCAAGGTTTCGTATTATCCTTTTCGGTTACTGTTTTTGCTGCGGTTGCGGTTCCGGCGTTTTTGGGCTTCCTTTTTCTCTTTGATCTTTTCGTAATTGCGCCGATTTTCCGATTTTCCGTGGCCGTTTTTGTGAGAATTTCCTGCATAGTAGGTGTCTTTTTCACTGCTGCGGTTTTGTGCATTTGGTGCATTTTGGCGGTAGCTGCCGCTTTGGGCTTTTTCCTTTTCGGCATTGATACGCATGCGCCGGACATAGGCTTTGCTCTTGCCGCTTTTGGCGCTGAATCGCCGCCAGAGGAAATAGGCGATAATGAACACGGCTGCGGCAATGACCGGGATCAGCACGATCTTTATGATCACATCCCATACGGAGCGTTCGTTTCGTTCGTAAAAATTGATCGTCGTTACGGTGCCGGCATAGGAAGCTTCTTCGGGAAGGGTCAGCGTGATGGTACCCCGAAGGTAGCCGTTTTCGCTGTAGGCAATGGCGGCTTCCAAATCGCTTACCTTGTAATCGGTGGGTATAAGAAAGTCCTCATCGCCGCTGAAGCCCAGATCCAACGCAGATACCTTGTCCGGCAGGAGATGGTTCAGTTGTTTTTCCGTAATATTTGCCGGCTCCCATTTATAAAAGCCGAAATTCAGCAGAGCCTGAAGGTCATCGTAGATCAGGTTTTCATCGCCGTTCATCACCACGGCAATGAGCTTTCGGTTTTCATTTTCGGCATAGACCATGGCGTGGTATTGCTCGGTGCTTTTGTTGTAGCCACAGCTGCCCCCAAGAATCCCGGAATAAAGGATTTCGCCGTTAAAAAGCTTGTTGGTGGTGGCGATGCGGAATTTTCCTGTGGTAGTGCCGGTAGATATCGTTTCCGTAGAGGCATAGGCTCCGGGGTTTTCCCAGGCCGGGTCGGAATAGGCGGTACCCTTTGGCACTTTGCCGCCGTTTTCTTCCTTCAGTGCGTTTTGCTTGTCCTTGTAATCCGAGGCCTGGTTATTTACGGCGGAGGCATCTCCGGTGATATTCTTTGCTTTGGTGGTAAAGATCTTTTGAAAGGTCTCGTTTTTCAGGCTGTTTCTGATCAATCGCGCCACATCCGAGGGGCTGCATTGCTGAGTATCGTAAAAATGGCTGTCGGCATTGGTGGCTTTCATCGTCGGGCAGCAAAGCTCATCGACGGTGAGGTTCATTTGTTTTACGTAGGCATCAATGGCGGCAGCGGTTTTTTGCTGATCCGTCATAGCGGCATATTCGGCGGTGGAGGTATCCAACAGCGTCTGACCGAGATTTTCCGCAATCACATTGGCGGCATCGTTGTAGCCGCCGAGATAAACGGCATAAAGCATATCGTTGAGCTTTACCGTTTGCCCTTCCTTTAACCCCAGGTAGGGCGCGGAGGTATAAATTTTCAGCGCCTGCTTCGTTACCACCAGCTCTTTGGGGGGATTGTCAAACCGCAAAGCGGTAATGACGTTAAGCAGCAGGTTGAATTCCCCCGATGCCGCAAGGGTATAGGGGTTTTTGCCGTAAAGGATCTGGCCGGTGTCGGCATCAATCACAATGGCAGAGCTGCTGTTGATGGTGATGGCGGCTTGGGCCGGTGTCGAAATGCCGCACAAGAGCATCAAGAGAATACATATAGGGAAAAGAACTTTCTTTTTCATCGTCAATCTCCAATTCCAAAAGAATCCATACATAGTCCATTTTATTATAGACGAAAAGACGGCTTTTTACAAATAAAATATTGCTTTTTTCGTAAATTTTCAAAAAAAAAGCAGAAAAAGACAGGGGATAGCAGGAAATACCTCTTTGTTTTGCGAATTTATAAAGCACGAAAAGGAGAAATGCGATGAAGTGTCAGCTGTTTTATGGCCGCAGAAATGCAGACCCCGCCGTGGCCTTGCAGAAAAGTTTATTGGAAACTCTGGACCGTGGCTCCGCCAAGGTCTATTTGATTTTGCCGGAGCAGGCCACTTTCCGCCGGGAAGTGGAGATTGCCGCAAACCGTGGCAATCACGATCTTTGGAATTTGGAAATCACCTCTTTTCGGCGGCTTGCCGATCGTTTTTTGCCCGGTGAGGTTCTGGATCCTTTGGGCCGTCGGTTATTGATCTACGATATTCTTTCCGTTGCCGGAGAGAGCATGAAGGCTTTAAAGCCCCAGCGGATTACCGTAGGCTTTGTGGATGATATCAGCGATGTGCTGAAGGAAGTCTCTATGAACGGCATCTCCACCGAGGCGCTTTTTGCCCTTGCCGCAGTTTTTGCCCAAAGGGATACCGCCGGAGATCTCGGCGATAAGCTTTACGATATTGCTTTGGTACAACAGGCCATGGAGGAACGGGGGCTTACCGATGAAAACGGCCGCCTTTTCGGCCTGGCGGAAGCCATCCGCAAGGAAAGGCTTTTTGCCGATACGTATTTCTTTTTTGATGAGTTTTTCGATTTTACCGCCGCCGAATATCAGGTCATTGCCGCTTTGGCCGAAGTCGGGGCAAATCTTTCCTTTGCCTTTCTTTCCGATCGCAGCGACGGTGTATTTGCCAAGACCAACGATGCCATTTCCCGAATCATTGCCATTGCCGGGGAAGCTTCTCTCTCTTTGGAGCTGACGCCGGTGGCCGGTACCGAAGAGGATACGGCTTTGGCCTTTTTGGAGCAGAACTATTTCTTACCTCAAAGCCCGCCGTTTTTTTGCGGCGCTGCCGCCGGGATTACCGTTGTTGCTGCGGAAAATAAACGGGCAGAGGTGCGCAGTGTTGCTCGGCAGATCTCGGATCTGCTGGCTCGGGGCCGCCGCCCCGGGGAGATCGGGGTATGCTTCCGCAATATCAGCGGCTATGAAAAATACATCGAAGATATCTTTGCCGCCTATGGCATTCGCTGCCATGTCGATGCGCCGACTTCTTTGTTGCAGCATCCGCTGTTCCGCTACGGTTTGGGGCTTTTTCGTCTTGCAGCGGAAAAATGGTCCTTCCCGGCATTGTTCTCCCTGTTGAAAAGCGGCCTTTTCCCCATAGACAGCGAAGCCTGCGATATTTTTGAAAATTACTGTCTGGCCCATGCCATTAAGGGGCGGCGCTTTTATCAGCCGGAGCCTTGGACCTATAAGGACGAACGGGAGGGAGAAGATCCCGAAGCGGTAAACCTTATCCGTCAGGGAATCCTTGAGGTGCTGCTGCCCTTTACCGAAGAAATTCAAAAGGAAGATACGCCCCAAAACTACGGCAGACTCCTTTGGCAGTTTCTGGAAGCCTGCGGCTGCGATAAGACCATTGATGCCTGGCGCCGCCGGGAGGAAGCCCGGGGGGCGATGACGAAAAGTGCCGAGCTGACTGCCGGGATTCAGGCATTTGCCGCCATGCTGGATCAGCTTTGCGCCGCCTTTCCTCAGCGCAGCTTTGGTCTGGCGGAATTTATGGAATTGTTGAAAATGGGAGCCGCCGCCATGACGGTGCGAACGATCCCTGCAGAGTTGGATACGGTGGAAATCTCCGTGATCGGCGCCAGCCGCCCCGAACGCAAACCGGTGGTGTTTCTTTGCGGTGTCAACGAAGGGGTGCTTCCTGCCGGTGTCAGCGACGGCGGATTTTTGAATATTGCCGATCGCTCCCTCTTAAAAGAACAGGAAAACGGATGGGTACAGGATAAAACCTTCTTTTACGAAAGCGAGGATCTTCTGGTTTATCAGGCTCTCACCCAGGCCGAGGAGAGCCTGCGGATTTCCTATATTACCGGCGGCGAAGAGGAAAAGGTTTATCCTTCGCCCCTCATTGCCCGGCTGCAAAAGCTTTTTGGCGGTTTGCCGCTGTCCCACGTTGCCGACGATGTGACAGGGGAAGGGATCTTCGGCTCTTTGGAGGAGGTTCTTTATGCACTGCCTTTGTCCCTGCGGGAAAAGGAAGTATCCGGTTGGGAGGATGTGCAAAGCCTGCTTCTGACCGAGGAATCTACGGCCTCCCGCACGGAAACGCTGTTGACCTCTTTGGCATACGATGGCCGGAGCAAGCCCCTTTCGCCCTCGGTATTGGGCCATTATCCCGGAAAGAATCTTTCCCTCAGCGTCAGCTCTCTGGAGCTGTTCCGCCGCTGTCCCTTTTCCTATTTTGCCCGGTACGGCTTAAAACTCAAAGAGCGGAAGATCCTTCAATTTGCCGCCCCGGATTTGGGGAATATCTTTCACGAGACTCTGTGCGAATTGATGGAAATGATGAAGGCCGGGAATGTTCCCTGGGCGGAGCTGCGGAGCTTTGCCACGGACAAGATCGACGGTATGGTGGCGGAAAAGCTCCAAACCCTTTCTGCCGGAAACCTTTTTCCCGAGGAGCACCTAAACTATATCCGTTTCATCCTCGGCGAGAATCTGCGATTCCTCATTGATATGATGGCGATTCAGGCGGAATCCGGCGACCAATTCGTTCCTGCTCTGTGGGAAGTGCCCTTTGGCCGTCACGGCGGGATTCCGGGCTATGCTGTTTCCGTAGACGATGGTGCTCACCGCATTGACCTCAATGGGGTGATCGACCGGGTGGATATCGCCGATAAGGATGGAAAACGGTATTTCCGCATCGTTGATTATAAAAGCTCCGGGAAGGAGCTTGGACTTGATGATATCTATTACGGCATTTCTCCTCAGCTCCCGGTCTATTCCATGGTTCTGGATCGAAAAAAGGATGTTCAGCCTGCCGGGATCTTTTATCAATCCATGAAAGATGTGATGCTCCGGGAGGATCAAGCCCTCAGCGACGACCAGCTCCGGGCCAAGCTCAGTGAGGAAATGGCTTTAAAGGGATATATCATTGGCGACGGCATCAGCGAAAAGTGCTTTGCGCCGTCAAAAAAAACAGGGCAGATCTCCGTCAGTGAATACGACCTTGTGCGCCGCCATACGGAACGGCAGATTGCCGCCGTGGGCAGGGAAATTTTTCACGGCTGTACCGAGATTCACCCCTATATACGCAACAATTACAGCAGTTGTTCCTTTTGCCCTTACAATCCGGTTTGCGGCTACGAGCCGGAGCTGATGGGCAAAGAGGAGGTGCTGCCTTCCCTCAAAGATACTGTGGTAAAGGGCCTGATGCTCCGGGAAGAGCAGCCGGAAACCACCGATACGACCACCGACGGAAAGGAGGATGAACAGTGAAATTCACGGAAAAACAACAGGAAGCCATTGATATTCGCGGCTGCAATGTTCTTGTTTCCGCCGCTGCCGGCAGCGGTAAGACCGGGGTTTTGACGGAACGCATCCTCTCCCGACTCCGGGATGGCGAAAGCATCGACGAGCTGTTGATGCTGACCTTTACCCGAGCCGCCGCCGGAGAGATGAAAAACCGAATCCGGGAAAAGATTCGAGGGGAAGCCGATGGTGCCGGAGAAGAAAGCCGCAGCTTTTGGCAGCAACAGCTGACGTTTCTCAGCGATGCACCGGTAACCACCATCCATTCCTTCTGTCTGCGGCTGCTGCGCCGCCACTATCACCTGATTCCCGGTCTGGACCCGAAATTCCGCATTGGCGATGACCGCCGTATGGCGATTCTTCGGGAAGACCTTCTTTCCGCTTATCTCGAGGAGTGTTATACCGAAGCCGATGAGGAAAAACGCCGTCGCTTTTTTGACCTTCTTTCTCTTTACGGCTCTCGCCTCAGCGATGAGGGGTTGAAAAAAGAGATCCTTCATCTGATGGATTTCAGCTGCGCCCAGGGGGACCCCGAAGCCTGGCTGGATGAAAAGTACCGCCGCTTTTGTGATATCGACGGTTGGTACCGTGAAGTGATGGACGTTGCTCGGCAGGATATTGCCCTGCTGAAAGCGGAAACCCTCCATGATATTGAAACCATGAACGACCTGGCCGGTCCTCTTTCCGCCATCGAAACATTGAAAGGGGATCTGCTGGCCCTTTCCGAGCTGGAAACGGCGGAATGGGATGCCCTTTCCGGTGCCAAGCCCTTCGGTAAGAAAAAACCGAAGCGGAAGGAAGAGGATCCCGGGCAAAACGAATATATCAAGCTGCGCCGGGATATCCGCAAAAAATATTTTGAGGATCGGGTCGCTGTTTATTTTCGCCGCCCTTTTTCCGACTATGCAAGGGAGATTTCTGCCGTTGCCGAAGCCATCGGTACTCTCACGGCAATGGTAAAGACGTTTTTTCAACGATACAGTGAAGAAAAGCTGAAAAAAGCAACCCTGGATTTCAGTGATTTGGAGCTGCTGACCTTACGACTGCTCAAGGAAAACCCCGGTTTGGTGCGGGAGTATCAAAGCTTTTTCAAGGAAGTCCTTGTCGATGAATATCAGGACATCAACCCCTTGCAGGAACAGATTCTTTCCCTGTTGGCAGGGGAGGGGAGGCTGTTCGCCGTCGGTGATATCAAACAGAGCATCTATGGCTTTCGTCTGGCGGATCATCGCCTGTTCCAAAACCGCATGGTCAGCTATGGTTTGGAAAAAGCCAATGAAAACGGCCGGCTGATCTACTTGAATCGAAACTTCCGCTCCCGGTGGGAAGTGCTGGACCTGACGAATCACGTCTTTTCCGCGTTGATGAATCCCGGTGTGTCCGGGCTTTCCTATGGTACCGAGGAGGCTCTGTACTGCGGTGCCGATTATCGGGAGCAGCCCGGAGCCGAAGCGGAGCTGGTTGTACTGGATATCCCTAGGGAGGATCCCAAAGGTGAGTATGAAAACCTTGCCTGTCACGGTCGGTTTATCGCCAAAAAAATTGAGGAAATGATGGAAAAGGGCTTTCTCGTTCAGGAGCGGGACGGCACCCAACGGCCCTTGGCTTACGGCGATATCGCCGTGCTGATGCGCTCTGCCAATCAACAGGGGGAGGGCATCGGTACGGAGCTGGCGGCCCGGGGCATTCCGGTACAAACGCCTTCGACCACCGGCTTCCTTTCCGGCAGAGAAACCCGGCTGCTGCGCTCTTTTCTGGCGGTGCTGGATAACCCCTTGCAGGATATTCCTTTGGCGGCGGTGATGCGTTCCCCTCTCTTTGGCTTTGATGAGGATGCTCTGTTGCTGCTATCTCTGGATCGAAAGGGCAAAAAGCTCTGGGAGCAGATCCTCACCGTAGAGGAAGCGGACACCGAGGGACTGGATAAAGAAAAGGTTATCGCCTTTCGGGAGGTCATTGGTGTTTGGCGGCAGCGGGCAAAGATTTATCCCGTTGGGGAACTGGTGGATATGATATTGAAGGAATTCGACTACGCTGCCTTTTGGGGCGGTTTACCCAACGGTCGCAGGCGGATCAAATATCTGAACCATTTTGTCGAAGAAGCCTTTGGTTTTCAGCAGGAGGAAGTCGGCGGTCTCTTTGATTTTCTCCGTTATCTGGATCACCTTGCCGCCGGCGGCGGCGATGCTGTTGGCGAAGGGGAGGGCAGCGACGATTGCGTTCAGGTCATGAATATCCACCGCAGCAAAGGTCTGGAATTCCCCGTGGTCTTTTTGGTGCGTACCGAAAAACGGTTCAACCGTTCCGATCTTACCGCCACTCTGGTGGTGGATGATCTTTACGGCTTCGGCCCCCAGTGGAAGGACCGGAAACGGCGCATCGTCACCGATACCCTTCCTCGCATGCTGATCCGCAGCCGTAAGCTGAAGGACGACACCGCCGAGGAAATGCGCGTTCTCTATGTGGCTCTGACCCGCGCCAAGGAAAAGCTTATCATTACCGCAGCCAATTCTGCCACCACCAAGCTTTCGGTAGCCGAGCGTTTGGGGCAGTACGGCGATGCCGTCTATTATGATGATTGTCCTCAGCTGCCGGCAACGCTGCTGATGGCCGACAGCTCCTATGAAGGCTGGATTCTCCATGGATTGTCACCCCGCCGCTGTCCGGTGCCCTTTCAGGGCAACGTCCTTACGGAACCGAAGGTGGTGGATGCCTTGCCGCCGCTGCCCCCCTTCCGCCAGGAAAAGGTGGTGCGCAAACTCTCTCCGGCGGATCTGGAACGTCTCAAAGATACGCTGCACCGCAAGGAAGCTGCACCGCTGCCTTCAAAGGTCAGCGTGACTTCACTGCTGCCTCCCGCCGAAGAGGAGGATACCTCTGTAACCCTGCCTCGGCCCCGATTTTTGCAGGACAGCGATACCCTTACCGCTGCAGAAAAAGGCACGGCATTTCATCTCTTTATGGAAAAGCTGTCTTTGGATCGGGAGTGGCAGGATCATGAGCTGGAAGCCTTTGCCGCAGAGCTGGTAACTCGGGGGGTATTGTCTCCGGCAGGCTGCCGCTCTCTGGATCTCGTTACGGTGCAGGCCTTTTTGCAAAGCCGCTACGGCCGTGAGCTGCAAACCGCCGGGGAGCTTCGCCGAGAGCTGTCCTTTGTCGGCGGTTTCCCTGCTTCCTCACTGTTTCCCGATGCCGCCGGAGATGACCGTACGGTGATCCTTCAGGGGGCGGTGGATCTGATCTACCGCCGGGATGACGGCACCTGGGTATTGGTGGATTATAAGACTAATGATATCCGCCACCGTGGTAAAGAAGCTTTTCTGGCAAAATACGGCCGCCAGATGGAGCTGTATCGGGAAGCCATGAAGCGGATCTACGATATCGACGTTGCCGAAAGCGTGTTCTTTATGACGAAGACTCGGGAATTTATCAGTTATGAAAGAGAAGATCGCTCCATATAGTGATAGTGTACGGACTTCACAAAGGAGCGGTTTTATGGGAAAGATACATCATTTTTGGAAAAGGTTTCTCGATTCGCAATGCGCCATGTTGTTCTGCCCCGGTCCCGGCTTTGTTCGGGTTATGGTCATGACCAGTATTTTATTGCTGCTTCTATACAGCTTGGTATTTCATAATTTTGTCATCATTTTCGTTGTGCTGCTGCAGGTGCTGGCGCTGATCGGTACTTTTTTCGGTTAATTTATAAAATCTCTGTTATGAGGAGGAAAATGCTATGAGAATCAAATATTTAAGTCACAGTGCCTTTCTGATCGAAGGCAGTAAATCCCTGCTCTTTGACCCTTATCTTACCGGTAACCCTAAAGCCGTTGCCACTCCCTATGACCTGAAGCCGGATTTTATCCTTGTCAGCCACGGTCACGGCGACCACTTTGGTGATGCCCTTGATATTGCCCGGTACAACGATGCCACTATCATTGCCCCCAATGAGCTTGCCCTTTACTGCACCCGCCGGGGTGTTGATGCCCACCCCATGCACATCGGCGGCAAGCATCGCTTTGGCGAAAGTCTCACCGTAAAGCTTACCCCTGCTCTCCACGGCAGCGCCATCATTGAAGAGGGCTTGAGCCAGTACCTTGGCATGCCCTGTGGTTTTCTGGTGGAGCTGGATGGCAAAACCATCTATTTTGCCGGAGATACGGCACTGACCTACGATATGAAGGCCGTGATCGGGGATCTGCACCATGTAGATGTTGCTCTGCTTCCCATCGGCGATAACTATACCATGGGCCCTGAGGATGCCGCCGTTGCCGCCCGGTGGGTGGATCCGGATATCGTGATCCCGATGCATTATAATACATTTCCCTTAATAGAACAGGATCCCGAAGCCTTCCGCAAACAGGTGGAGGAAGAAACACCGGGAAGAAAGGTATTCGTTTTAAAACCCGGCGAAATTTTAGAGCTTTAAAATAGATTTAAAGGATTTCGAAAAAGCTTTTGTGGAAAACATTTCTCTGTCTTGTCAGTTTTCTTGTTTCGGATCGACCTTCTGAAAGCTGCGGCGGCCCTTTATTCTATTGACTTACCGTTGTTTCTCTGCTAAAATTATGCTTAGGAGAGTATATTAAAAACAGATACGAGGTGTCTGTTTTAAGGAAATGGGGGAAAATTTATGCAAAATGTAAGCAGCGTACCGTCGGCGGATATGTCCCGGGTCGCAGCCATTGCCGCCCGGTATAAAAATGAACCGGATCAGCTGATGCGTATCCTTTTTGATGTACAAGCGATTTGCGGTAACTGCCTGCCGCGTCAGGCTGTCGTTATGATCAGCAGTGTGACCGGTATTCCCGAAGCGGAAATCTATGGTTATATATCCTTTTACGCCATGTTTTCGGACAAACCCCGGGGCAAATACGTTGTGCGGATGTGCAAAAGCGCACCCTGTCACATTGTGGGTGCTGCCGAAGTTGCGGCGGCCATCAGCAGCTGCCTTGGAATCTCCGATGGAGAGACCACGGCCGACGGTATGTTTACTTTGGAATATTGTGAGTGTATCGGTCTTTGCGATACGGCGCCGGCCATTATGGTCAACGATGCCGTATATACCAACTTAACACCTCAATCTGCCGTGAATCTCATGGATTCCTATAAAAAGGGAGGTGTGGAGTAATGCAGGAAACAAGGATCGTATTGCGCAACGTCGGGAAGTACAATCCCCGATCCTTAGCAGAATTTTGTGCTTTGGGCGGTTATACCGGCTTGAAAAAGGCTTTGACCATGTCGCCCCGGGCCATTGTGGATGCAATTAAGGAATCCGGTCTGCGCGGTCGGGGCGGTGCGGCTTTCTCCACCGGCATCAAATGGGAAATGATTTCCGGCATCTCTGCAGATCAAAAATATGTTGTTTGCAATGCCGATGAAGGGGAACCCGCTACCAATAAAGACCGGGTGATTATGGCCGGAGACCCCCACAGCCTGGTGGAGGGCATGGTCATTGCCGGCTATGCCGTTGGGGCAAACAAAGGGTATATTTACCTGCGTTATGAATATCCCTACCTTTTCCCTGTGCTGGAGCAGGTCATTGCCGATGCCAAAGCTGCAGGCTTCCTTGGGGAGCATATTTGCGGCTCTGATTTCAGCTTTGAACTTACCGTTGTTTCCGGCGGCGGCGCTTATGTCTGCGGCGAAGAAACGGCTATGCTGGAATCCATTGAAGGCAAACGGGGGGAACCACGCTACAAACCGCCTTATCCCAGTGTTTTCGGGCTTTATGAAAAGCCTACGCTGATCAATAATGTCGAAACTCTTGTGAATGTCCCTGCCATCGTAAATAACGGTGCTCAGTGGTACGCTTCCTTCGGTCTTAACGGTGCGGTGGGAACCAAAGTATTCACCCTTTCCGGGAATCTGGTTAACCGCTGCGTTTGCGAATATCCCAAAGGCACCAGCCTGCATACTTTGATCTATGAAGTCGGCGGCGGCTGTCCCAACGGCAGAAAAGTTCTGGGGGTTCAGACCGGGGGTGCTTCCGGGAATATCATTAACAGCGATATGCTGGATATCCCCATGAGCATCAAGGGCTGTGCCGAAAACGGTGCGACCTTTGGCGCCGGTGATATTATGGTTTTTGACGACAGCAACGATGTTTTGGATATCGTCGAAAATCTTATGGAATTCTTTACCCATGAAAGCTGCGGTAAGTGTACGCCCTGCCGTGAAGGGAATATGCGCCTTTTGCAGCTGGTTCGTAAAATTAAAAACGGCCGGGGTGAAATGAAGGATCTCGATACCCTTCAGGAACTCTCCGCCACGATGATGGATTGCTCCCTCTGCGGTTTGGGTCAGGCTTCGCCCTCGCCGGTGGTGTCCACCTTGAAAAATTTCCGCAGTGCCTATATCAATGCGATTGAAAGGGGGCAGAAATAATGGCAAAACTTACCATTGACGGTCAATCCGTAGAAGTAAAGGACGGTTCTACCATTTTAGAAGCTGCCCGGCTTCTTCATATCAAGATCCCGACTCTTTGCTATCATCCCGATCAGAAAATCAAGGCCAACTGCCGCATTTGCGTGGTGGAAGTGGAAGGTCAGCGGCTTTTGCAGCCGGCCTGTGCTTTTCCTGTTACCGACGGCATGGTCGTTCGGACCAACACTGCCCGGGTGCGCAGAGCCAGAAAGAATATTCTGGAGCTGATTTTTGCCCATCACAGCAAGGATTGTCTCCAATGCGACCGCAACGGAACCTGCGAATTACAGGCTATTGCTCAGGATCTCCATTTTAATCGCGAAGTGCGCTATCCCCATGAGGAGCGCGGCGGCGGCAAGGACTTTTCTTCTCCCTCTGTGACTCGGGATCCCTCCAAATGCATCGCCTGCAACCGCTGTATCACCGCTTGCAACGATATTCAGACCGTGTTTGCGCTGAGCCGTGAAGGCCGCAGCTTCCGCACGGTGGTCACACCTGCCTTTGGCAAATCCCTTGCCGAGTCTCCCTGTGTCGGTTGCGGCCAATGTGTACAGGCTTGCCCGGTAGGGGCGCTTACCGTTCACGATGACCGGGATGTGGTTTGGGATATGATTGACGACAGCTCCAAGGAAGTTGTTGCCCAGGTAGCCCCGGCGGTGCGCATCACCATTGCCGAAGCCCTTGGCGAAGACCCCGGCACCGTTTCCACCGGCCGTTTGGTCACTGCCATGAAGCGCCTTGGCTTTGATAAAGTATTCGATACCGATTTTACCGCAGACCTTACCATTATGGAGGAAGGCACCGAGCTTTTGAGCCGCCTTACCAACGGCGGTACACTGCCGATGATCACCTCCTGCAGCCCCGGCTGGATCAAGTTCTGCGAAACCTATTATCCCGATATGATCCCGCATCTCAGCTCCTGCAAATCACCTCAGGGAATGTTTGGTGCTTTGATTAAGGAATTTTATGCCCGCCGCCAGGGAAAAGCACCTCAGGATGTTTGCAGCGTTTCGGTGATGCCCTGTACGGCAAAGAAATTTGAATGTAAGCGCCCGGAACTGGGCCGTGACGGCTATCAGGATATTGATGCCGTTCTCACCGTTCAGGAATTGGCGCGTATGATCGATCAGACCGGGATCGACTTTAAGACCCTGCCGGAAACCCCCTTTGACGATCCCTTTGGCCTCGGCTCCGGTGCCGGTGAAATCTTTGGTGCCACCGGCGGCGTTATGGAAGCGGCACTTCGCTCCGTTTATGAGATCGCCACCAAGGAAGAATTGAAGGATATCGACTTCCACGCCGTTCGCGGCTTTGAAGGTATTAAAGAAGCTACGGTGCAGGTCGGCGATATCGCTGTGAAGGTTGCTGTTGCCCACGGCCTCGGCAATGCCAGAAAGCTGTTGGATGCCATCAGAGAAGGCACGGCGGACTACCATTTCATTGAAATTATGGCTTGCCCCGGCGGCTGCATCGGCGGCGGTGGGAATCCCATTAAAAACTGGGCAAAAATGGCGCAGCGGTTTGATGCCGTTTACCAAACCGATACCAAACTGCCTATCCGTAAATCCCATAAAAACCCGGCAGTTGCCATGATCTACGATGAGTTTTTAGGAGAACCCGGCGGACACCTGTCCCACAGCCTGCTTCATACCGAATACGTAGACAGAAGCAACCTGCTAAAATAAAAAAACCAAGGCTTCGGTGAAAAACACCGAAGCCTTTTTGCATTGCATATACGATATACAGCAAACCGCCGAACTCATTATGGTGCGATGAGTTCGGCGGTTTTTATGCGGTGTTTATTTATTGTCCAGGAATTTCCATTCTATGAATTGGTGCTGCATCCACTCATCTGGGGCTTCTATGTCCAGTTCTTTTTGGATTTTGGTTTGCGCCGGGATGCCGTGGTGTCGTTCGCTCCAGCGCAGGATGGAGCTGCCGGTCATGCACATATCAAGGACAATTACCAGGCTCAGTACCGTGCAGGCAACTTTCCACGGCTTGCCGGTGCAGCGTTTCAGCAGCGATTGTATGCGCTGGGATAGCTTTGCAAACACAAAGGCCCCAACCCCCCAGGCGGCAGAAAAGCCAAGGCAGATAATGCCCTTGTAATTGAGAAAGACGTTGCTGTAATCCCATGCCTTCATGCCCAGGCCGTATCGCAGCAGCAAGCCGCAGAGCAGCTCCAGAGTTGTTGCAAAGGCTGTCATAATGAGGATCTGAACGATAAGGGGTTTGTTTTGGAGTTTGATGGCTCCGACGTAAAACAGCACGACCCCAAAACCGTAGAGCATATTGTAGGGCGCAAGAACCGATACCACATGGGTTTCCCAATGGCCTTTTGTCATTAGGCAAAACAGACCTTCGATGATCACGCCGGCAACGCTTCCGACCAGAAAGAGCCAAAAGATTTTTGTGTAGGTGATCGGCTTTTCAACCTTGGGCATATCTGCGGTATCCGGATGCTTTTTGCCGTGTTTTGTATATTGTTTGATAGCCAGCGTAATGCCGATGCAAATCGGAAAGAAGGGGGTAAAAGGCCCCGCCCAAAATGCTAAACAGGCCGATGCCACAACGGAAGCCCACTTCCAACCAAATAGTTCGTAGAGGAAATAACCTCCCCATGCCGGCGAATAAGCTACGGTGATCACCAGTAGAAGCAGAAGAAGGGTTTTCACGTCTCTGCACTCCCGCCAAAACCAGCGGCAAAAACGGATCAAGTTGTCTTTTATTTTCGCAATCATTTTGTTTTGCTCTCTTTGTTCTGGAATTCGTTCAGATTGTGTTATGTTTCCGAAATCGTAAACTTATCGTAATCCGAAATCAGAAACAAGTCAAGTGAATTTATGGTGAAGATTTACATTGCATGGGTGAAAATTCACTTTTAGAGTGAATAAAAGGTGAATTTTCACTATATACTATTGAAAAAGTGAAAATTTGAGGTATAATAGAGATGAGATGAAAATGGAGGTTTCGATCATGGAGTACGAAAATGAACGCATTGAATATAAATCCCAATGGGTTGATGATATTTATAAAGAGATCATTGCCTTTGCAAATATGGAAGGCGGCGTGATTTATATTGGTATTGATGATAAGGGAAATGTCGTTGGCATTGATGATGTTGATGAAACTTATACGCGTTTGACCAACGGTATTCGCGATGCTATTCTTCCGGATGTAACGATGTTTGTCCGCTATGTTTTGCAAGAGAATAATGTGATTCGTATTGAGGTTGGCGAAGGAAGCTATAAGCCCTATTATTTGAAAGGAAAAGGCTTGAAACCTTCCGGTGTTTATGTTCGTCAGGGAGCTTCCAGCGTCCAGGCTTCTCCGGATCAAATTCGCCAAATGATCAAGGAATCCGATGGAAACGTATTTGAAGAAATGCGTACCATGGAGCAGGATCTTACCTTTCATGAAGCAGAAGAAGCCTTTCAAAAGTATCGGGTGGATTTTTCTGAGGATAAATTCATTGCCTTGGGGATAAGGAATATCCACGATGACCAATACACCAATTTGGCGCGAATTCTTTCTGACCAGTGCCCCTATACCACAAAAATAGCGGTGTTTGGCGACAAAGATAATATTACTTTTAAAGATGCAAAGGAGTTTGGCGGTTCCATCTTTCATCAGCTGGATGAAAGCTATGCTTATTTGGCTCTTTGTAACCGCACTTCTGCTACTTTCCATGGTTTGGAGCGGATTGAGCGTTCCGATTATCCCGAGGCTGCGATTCGTGAGGCTTTATTAAATGCCTTGGTGCATCGCGACTACAGTTATAGCGGCAGCATTATCATTAACATCAATGATGAGTGTATGGAGTTTATCTCTATTGGTGGATTGCTGCCGGGGCTTTCTCCGGAGGATATTCGCAGCGGCATCTCTCAGCCACGTAACCGGAAGCTGGCAGAAATCTTTCATCGCTTGCGTTTGATCGAATCCTATGGTACCGGTATTCGTAAAATTTACGCTCTGTATCGAGATTATGCAATGCAGCCACGGATCGAAGTTACCCGAAATACGTTTAAGCTCATATTGCCGAATATGAATGTGGCATCAAAAATAAAAAATGTATCGGAAGGAAAAGCGGCTTCAACGACAACGATTACCCCGCAGATGAAGATCGTCATGGACTATCTTCGTGATTACGAAGAAATGAGTGATGAAGATTTGCAGGAATTATTAAATATTAAAAAGACGAGGGCTTATCTGCTGGCTCGCCAAATGAGCGAGGAAGGCTTGATTGAAATCGTTGGCCGGGGAAGTGAGAAAAAATATCGGCTGAAATGATTTTTGACCGTCTGAAATACATCCTATAAAATTGACACATTTTACGTTGTTTTTCTTCTATCGGTTTTTGGTTGGATGGTGTATGATATAGGCAGAAAGCAAAAAGGAGCGATGCATGATGAAAACAGTGATCATTCACGGACAAGCTCGGCAGGGGAGCACCTGTGCCATTGCCCGGGAGTTGGCAGAAAAGGTTGGCGGAGAGGAACAAGAGTTTTTTCTGCCCCGGGATTTTGAAGGCGGCTGCAAGGGCTGCTTTGGCTGTCTGAAAAAGGATCTCACGGTTTGCCCCCATTTTCAAAAGTTGGAGCCGTTGTCCAATGCTCTTTTGGAAGCGGATCTTATCATTTTGGCAAGCCCCGTTTATGTTTATCACGCCACCGGTCATATGATGAATTTTCTCGATCATTTTGCTACCTGGTGGGTAGTGCATCGTCCCCGGGTAGAAATGAGCCGAAAGCAGGGGGTTGCCCTTTGCACCGCCGCCGGCGGCGGTATGAAAAATACCTGCAGGGATATGGCAGACAGCCTTGAAATGTGGGGCATCCATAAAGTATATAAGATGGGGCTGGGGATCCAAGCTGTATCCTATGCTGAAATTCCCGAAAGAATCATGGCGAAGATCCACCGCAAAACCGACAGCATGGCCAGGAAAATTCGCAAAAAAGACGGCAGCTGCGGTTGGAATCTCCGGGCGAAAAAATGGTTCACCTTAGTGCGTTTTGCTCACAAGCACTTTCCGCCTTCGGAGCCGGACTACAGCTACTGGGAAAAACAGGGCTGGCACGGAAAGGGCCGCCCCTGGAAAAAGTAAAGACAGCAAAAAAATATCGGCTTTGCCGTTGATTTTCTCCATAAACGAAGAGAGCCGCCTGTTACGGGCGACTCTCTTTCTGTAATAGAAGAATGGATGGATGGAAATGGTACTTACTACAGTCCTTATTATGGCCTTTGTTTTGTGAAATATTCATGAAAAAACTGTTTTTATCTGGAAATTCCCGTCGAATTATGAGAAAATAGAGCAGGGGAAGGTGGGATTTCACCGATACCTCCCCGAAAGGATGATTTTTTAAGATGAAAAAAGTAATATTGGCTATCCTCGGCTTGATCTTGATTGCCCTGGTTGTTATCGGCGTTGTTTTTGGCGGCGATCTTCGCCATGGCGATATGAATCAGGAGGAAGCAACGATCAACGTACCCCAGGGCGCCGGTACCATTGCCGTAAGCGAAACCCTCTCCCGAGATGGGATCATTGCCTATCCCACCGCTTTTCAGCTCTATGCCCGGGCAAAGGGCTATGATGAACAATGGCAGTGCGGCACCTATCGTGTGGAAAAAGGCATGGGGTACAAAGAGCTGTGTGCTCTTCTTACCACACCGGCACAGAAAAGCATCAAAGTGGTGATTCCCGAAGGGAAACAGGTGCGGCAAATGGCAAAAATCTTTGAGGAAAAGGGCATTTGCTCTGCCGAGGATTTTCTCAACGCTGCCAATACCCATAAATTTGACTATCCCTTCCTTGTCGGTATTGACCACGAAAACCCGCTGGAAGGCTATCTTTTCCCTGCGACCTATTATTTTGAAAAGGATACCGATCCCGATGAAGTGATCAACGAGATGCTTACCGCATTTCAGGAACATCTCTGGACGCAGGAGTACATCGATAGAGCCGAAGAAATGGGCTATACCTTCAACGAAATGATCATTTTGGCTTCCATTGTGGAAAGTGAAGCCACCACCCATGAGGATCGGGAGACCGTCGCCGGTGTTTTTCTCAACCGCCTGACCAACCCCGATTATACCAAGCTGCAATCCTGTGTGACCGTGGAGTATGCCATGGGGGTCAAAAAATCCATCATCTCTCTGGAAGATACGAAATTTGATTCGCCCTACAACACCTATATGTATCCCGGTTTGCCTATTGGCCCCATCTGCTGTCCCGGAGAGGATTCTCTGAAAGCCACCCTCTATCATCCCGATAACGATTACTATTATTTCCAGTCTGACCGCAACGGCCGCCTCCACTTTGCCAAAACCTTTGAAGAGCATGCCGCCATTCAGAAGGAGGTGCAGAAGGGGTGGGAGGGGGAAGTCATCGAAAACTATAACGATTGAATACGGTTGCCGCTAAAGGCTGATACTCGGTAAAATCGCCAATCACCGACAATACGCATACCGTTATGTATAGCGTATTGCCGCTGATCGGCGAGTTTTACCGAGTCTAAGCCTTAATCGGCAACCTTACATTTTTCGTTGGCGTTCGGCAAAATCCTCCACCACCGACAATGCGCATACCGTAATGTATAGCGCATTGCCGCCGCCGGAGGAGTTTTACCGAGTCTAAGCCATTCTCGCCCGCCTTTCCCGGAAAATTTACGTTAATCGTAAGCGGATACTCGGTAAAATCGCTAATCACCGACAATACGCATACCGTACAATTTCTGTGTGTTTTTTTGCGGATATCGTTTCTCCTGGCAACAATATATCCTTGCCTTTTCTATGGGGGAGTGTTATGCTATGGTTGTGGAGCAAAGATATCAAAAGGGCATTCTCCCCATATCTTGGTTCTTTTTTCATAATGACAAAACTTATGGAAAGGTCCTCCTTTCCAGATATTACTCTCCAAAACAGGCCGCCTTGTTTTTAGGCGGCCTGCTTTTTTACGCTCATTTTTCTTTCATGCGGATCCCCAGCTTTCGTATGCGGTATTGAAGGTTTTGGCGGCTGAGGCCCAAAGCCTTTGCACTTTGGGAAATGTTTCCCTGATATCGCTTTAAGGTTTTTTCAGCGGCATCCTTTTCTGTCTTTGTCAAAATATCATGAAGAGAGGTCTCTTCGACCTCATCGGTAATTTCCATGGGAGGTTCGGCGGAAAGTTCCTCCGGATCGCTTTTGTCCCCGGATGTGCCGGGGAATTTATGACCTCGATGCACACCTTTGCCAATATGCGCAGCGAAATTTTCGTACCGGATCTTGCTTCTCGCGGCACCGTTATGGGGGATCCCGATGAAGCTTACCGGAATAAGATCAAAGAAAAATGCAATGCAATGCTGGAAAGCTACGTAAAACCGGAAATTTCCGAAGAAGCCCTTCACGGCATGAATGCTATTATGAATGAGCTTGGTTTTGACGATAGCTACCTGACCTCGCTGGAAAAATAATCAATTTGAAGGAGAAAACAATACCATGGGTAAAACAAAAAGTCCGAATCGTTGGTTTGTCTTATTTATTTTATCAATCGCCTGCGGGCAGATTTATCAGCTGCCCTATCTGCGCTACAGCTACTACGATCAGATGCTGACAGCCTTTGCCGTTACCAATGTTCAGTTGGGGACCTTTATGACCGCCTTCGGTCTCGGCTCCCTCGTTTGCTACCTCGTCGGCGGCATCGTTGCCATGAAGGTATCGGATAAAGTATTGCTCCCTGCCGGGATGATTCTCACCGGTCTTGCCGGTTTGTGGTTCGCCACCTTCCCGCCTTATGCTGCTGCATTGTTTATCAGTTTCTTCTGGGCATTTTCTACCTCTCTCATTTTCTGGCCTGCAGTCATCAACTTTGTCCGCGGTCTTGGTTCCTCCAAAGAACAGGGACGTCTCTTCGGTCTTTTTGAGGGACTTCGGGGCATCACTGCCACTGTCATCGGTTTGGTTATCGTTGTGATCTTCAATGCTGCCATGAGCGAATTGGCAGGTCTCCGTACCGTCATTTTGACCTATGCCATCATCGCCATTGTATTAGGTATCATCGTATTTTTCATTGTTCCTAACAACAAAGCGGAAAAACAGGCTTTGGCAGAAGCTGCCGGTCAGACTTCTCTTCTTGCCGGTTTTGGACAGGCTTTGAAACTTCCCATCACCTGGATCGGCTGCGGCGTTGTCTTTTTCACCATGATGGTTTTTGACTGCCTTGGCTACACCACTCCCTATCTTACCGGCTGTCTCGGTGCCTCCGCTGCCTTTGCAGCTTCCTTCGGCACCATCCGTACCTGGGGGCTTCAGTTTGTCGGCGGCACCACCGGCGGTGTGATTGCCGATAAATTAGGTTCTTCTGCAAAAACCCTCATCGGCGGCTTTGCCGTGATTGCCGCAGGCTTTGTGATTCTCAACCTGCTGCCCCTTAAAGCCAGCATGGTTTGGCCCGCCGCCATCTTCATTCTTGTCTTTGGCTGCGCCATCTATGTAAACCGCGGTGTTTACTTCGCTGTTTTGGATGAAGCAAAGGTTCCCGCCAACATCAACGCTGCCGTCGTCGGTATTGTTTCCGCCATCGGCTTCACTCCCGATGCTTTCATCTATACCATCATCGGTTATTTCCTTGATAAATATCCCGGCGCCACCGGTTACCAGATCACTTACTGGATGGGGGCTGCCTGCGGTGTCTGCGGTTTGATCTGTGCTCTCATCGCCGTAAAATACATCAAAAAACAAAAGGCTGCCGAAGCAAAATAAAACAACTACGATCTGAAAAACAGGGTATCCCCGAAATTTGGGGATACCCTGTTTTGTAATATGAAGTTTTACAGCATGAAGGTGCCGGATTCGTTGTCTTTTACGATGAAGATATCTTCTTCTCTGCCGTTTTCGGCGTTGATGTAAAGAAGGTATTCGGTATCATCCTTTTGGAAACGGAATTCATAGCAGAGGACTTCGCTGCCGTTGTTTTTTTGGATGATGGCCTTTTGAACGGCTTCCGGGGTCACTCCGGCAGGGAGGTGAGCCGCGGCGGCATCCTTTGTCAGTGTCAGCATGGGCATAGTGCGGTCCTTATGGAATTCCAGATAGTTTTTAGCGTCCAGACCTGCAATTTTACCGGTGGCAAGGTCAACAGAAACCTTAATCATATCGGGATAAACGACGGTATCGCCGAGGTGGGCCATGAAATTGATGGTGATGATATTATCCTCGGTGATGTGATATCCCGGCTGCATATCGTTGTATCCTGCCAAAGCCAGAAAGTCTGTGGCGGTGGTCAGGGCTTCCTCGGTGCCGATGGCTGCTTTTCCCGGCTCTTTATTGGCGGTGTACTGCACCGGGTAGCCGCCATGCACGCTGATGTCCAGGTAGCCGATGGCATGATCCTCGTTTTCATTTTCCTTTACGGCGACGGTATACACGGCAAATCCCGCAGCTTTGGAGCTTTTTCCGTAGGCTTCGTAGCTTAGTTCCGTACCGAAAAGGGCCTTTGCTTTTTCTTTGGCGGTGTTCCAGTCGATGAGCTCGCCGCTTAAAGTCACTTGGCCTTTATTTTCCAAATGGTCGGAATAAGGGCCGTCGTAGATGAGGGAAGGGGTTTTGGAAACATTTTGGTTAATGTTGGTTAAAGAGCTGTAAGCGGTGCCTGCATTTTCCCCGTCGCTTTTCTTCAGGCTTTTGCCTGCGGCCTGAATCGCTTTATAGGAAAAAATATTTTCTTTGGAGTTCTCCATTTTATGCAGGGCTTCTGCCACTTGGTTTAAGGAGCCGTTCAGGCTTTGCAATGTTTCGGCTTCTTCCGGAGTCAGGGCTTCGTTTCGGGCAGCTTTGGCTACCAGCGAAGCGGAAAAATCGCCCACTTGATTTAAAAAGCTTTCCGTTCGGGAGAGGGTGCCGTTATAAACCGGCAGCATAGCCAGATTTTCCTGGGCTACATAGGCCTTGGAGCTGATTTTGGCGTAAAGGTCAGCTCGGCGGTCGCTGTCGCTGACCACAAGAGCTTTGCCGGTAAGGACGGTTAACTCATCGGTGGCATCCACCAGCTCGTAAAAGGCTCGGGAAGCATCGTTTTCGATGCGGGTCGCTGCGGTATCGGTTTTGTTTGTTTCGTAAAATCCCCAGCCAAAGCCGATTACCGCCAAAAGGGCGAGAGCGGCGATCACAAGATTTTTTTTCATAACACTGCTCCTTTCTTAGCGGGCAAAAACGTGGTTGCCGTATTGCACCGTGATGGTTCTTGTCCACATCCACTTATTTACGGGCTTATAGGGGTTCCAGAAGTACAGAGCACCGTAGGTGGGGTCCCAGCCGTTTAGGGCATCCTGGGCGGCTTTGATGGATTCCTGACCGGCTTCGGTGGTCATGCGTCCGTTACTCACCGACTCCAGAGCGCTGCTCTGATAGATTACACCGCTTAAAGTATTGGGAAATTCCGAATGGTTAACCCGATTGAGGAGTACCGCACCTACGGCAACTTTGCCGGTGTAGGGTTCACCTTCGGCTTCGGCATGGATGGCCCGGGCCAAAAGCATGGTTTGTTCATCGTAAGAGGAAGCCGCCGCTGCGGAAGCAGGGGTTTGATCCTCAACGTAAAGCCAGGTAACGGCTGCTGCAAAGAGAAGTAAAAACAGGATTGATTTGGTGTATTTTGCCATGATAACCTCCGATTTCATTGGTGTAGCTATATTTTTTTCCAGAAAATGAAAAATATACGTAAAAAGGGGTTGAAATCTCATTTCATCTGTGGTATTATATATATCGTGGCGCGGCGCCATAGCCAAGTGGGAAGGCAGAGGACTGCAAATCCTTTATTCATCAGTTCGAATCTGATTGGCGCCTCCAAACAAAAAGCCTGCTAGAGATGACTCCGGCAGGCTTTTTTGTTGCATTTTTTGAGGTTTGAATCTTGAGAATATGCCGTTTTTTGGCGATATTTGACGACTATGGTGAGATAAATTTGAGATAAAAATTAGATGCTATTTTTTCTGATTACTCTGTGATATCCATTTTTTAAAAGGGGAACGATAAAATGTCTATCAAAGAATTGCGAAAATTGACAGGGATGACGCAAAAGGCCTTTGGCGAATATTTTAATATTCCGCACCGCACCATTCAAAATTGGGAGGGTGGTCAAAATGAGTGTCCCGCCTACCTTTTAGAGCTGATTGCCTATAAATTAGAGAACGAAAATCTTATAACAAAAGAAAATATTGCTGCGAAATGATGCAGCTCCTGAACGAAGGAAACAGTTCCTTCGCCAAGCCTACGATGAAAGTGAAGAGATCAACACGATAAAGGAGTATACGTTATGCGCAGTTTAACTTATCTTGCTGTTTTCAAGCCTTCTGCCGATGGGTACGGCGTGTTTTTTCCGGATCTCCCCGGATGTATCAGTTTTGGGAAAAATATCTCCGAGACAATCTTCCCCAACACCGTAAAATGATAAGGAAAACCGTTAAAAGCGCTATCTGACTTGAGGTCAAATCAGATAGCGCTTTGCTGTAAATAAAGTAATATTGCCCTGCGGTTGCCGTTCTTCATAGAAAACGGAGTGTTTTCCGCTTTTTGGGAAATGTGTTTATTCCCACTCGATGGTTGCCGGAGGTTTTTGGGTGATGTCGTATACTACTCTGTTGATGTGGTTTACTTCGTTGGTGATGCGGTTGGAGATGGTGGCTAAGAGGTCGTGGGGGATATTGGCCCAGTCTGCGGTCATGAAGTCGTTGGTGGTAACGGCGCGGAGAGCCAGGAGGTAGTCGTAGGTACGTTCATCGCCCATCACGCCGACGCTGCGCATATCGGTGAGGACGGCGAAATACTGGTTGATGTTTTTGGCAATGCCGTTTTGTTCCAACTCTTCCCGGAAGATGGCATCGGCATCTTTTAAGATCTCCAGCTTTTCATCGGTGATTTCGCCGATGATGCGAACGGCCAGGCCGGGGCCGGGGAAGGGTTGACGGAAAACGAGGAACCGGGGGATCCCCAGCTCGATGCCGAGGGCGCGCACTTCGTCCTTAAAAAGGTTGCGAAGAGGCTCTACAATGGCTTTGAAATCCATTACATCGGGAAGGCCGCCCACATTGTGGTGGCTCTTGATGACCTGAGCCGTTTGGCTGCCGCTTTCGATGACATCGGGATAAATGGTTCCCTGAATCAAAATATCGCAATGACCGAGTTTCTTGGCTTCATCTTCAAAAACCTTGATGAATTCTGCGCCGATGATCTTGCGCTTTGTTTCCGGATCGCTGACACCGGCCAGCTTGGAAAGGAAGCGGTCTTTGCAGTTGACGCGGATCAGATTGATATCAAACTGATCCCGGAATACTTTTTCTACCTGGTCGCCTTCGTTTTTCCGCAACAGGCCGTGATCCAGGAAAATGCAGGTAAGATCCTGACCGATGGCCTTGTGAGCCAAAATGGCCGCCACAGAGGAATCTACACCGCCGGAAAGGGCGCAGAGGACCTTTTGTCCTTTGAGCTGTTCTCTAAGGGCGGCGATGCTTTCTTTGGCGAAGGATTCCATTTTCCAATCGCCGGAGCAGTGGCAGATATCGTAGAGGAAGTGGCGGAGCATATCGGTGCCGAAGGGAGTATGCTCCACTTCGGGATGGAACTGCACGCCGTAGAATTTCTTTTCTTCATTGGCAATGGCTGCGTTGGGGCAGGTTTCGGTATGGGCAACGGAAACAAAGCCCTTTGGCAATGTGCCTACCTGGTTTGTGTGGCTCATCCAGCAGCTATGGGTGCCGGTAAAGCCTTTAAAAATGGGGCAGGCTTCCAAGGTGATATCCTGGGCGCCGTATTCTCGCTTTTCTGCCCGAACGATGGTGCCGCCTAAAACATGGCTCATGCTTTGCAGGCCATAGCAAATACCAAGGACAGGGATGCCCAATTCAAAAATTTCTTTGTTGGGAAGGGGGGCGCCTTCTTCATAGGCATTGTAGGGGCCGCCGGTAAGAATAATGCCCTTGGGCTCCAATGCTTTGATCCGATCCATATCGGCATTGAAGGGGAGTAATTCACTGTACACACCGGCTTCACGAACGCGGCGAGCAATGAGCTGATTGTATTGTGCTCCAAAATCAAGGAGTACGACGGTTTCATTTTTCATAGTATTCACCATATCTTATTTATTCTATCAGGAAATAGTTTATCTTAATATTCTAATACTTTTCATTTTGATATGCAATAGCAGATTTTTTATCTAATCGTTTTAGGGTGTCATAGGTTGAATATTTTGTTTGTTTTCGAGGTGTTTTGATGTCGTTTAACAAAATGCCTGCTAGAAATATTTGTTTGGGGAGGCAATAATTGTTGACAAATTTTGTATTGCACTAGTCAACGAAAAGTAGACACAAGATTCAAAAAGTAGACACTCCAAAGGGGAAAAATACCCCCAGGGAAGAGAGTGTTAGGAAGCGTAGAGTTGCTTGAACTGACATGGTGTTAAATAACCAAGAGAGTAAGCGGGGCGTTCTTCATTGAAGAACTTAATGTAATTGTCCACTTCAGTCTGAATATCTAGTGCGCCTGTTATGTGAAAGTCGTTAAATAACTCGGATTTAATCCAGCCATTGATAGACTCCATAGCAGCGTTATCGGTGGGAGTACCGGCGCGCGACATAGAACGCTCGAAGTGATAGTTTCCTTATATGTTTCCAGTCCTTCAAGAGCAGAGACTCTTGCATCTTCTTGTTTTTGTTTGTAATGACTATAGATGGCAGACCCAATTGTTGCTACTGTAGATACCGCCATAATAGCAAGGTTAGCTTTACCCAATGCCGTACTCAATCCAAGAGCTTCAGAGGCTGTAGATCTCATAGCTTTGCCATAAGCTTTTATAGGGTTAAGTTGTTTTCCTTTTTTATTTTTACTTTCTCTGTATAAGCCATAATAGATTCCAAAATTTTCGGACATTTCACTAAACTTAGAACTTGTGGCTCTTGTACTATCTGCCATTTTGCTCAAAAAGTTCATTGAAGAATTTCTTTTAAACAAAGTAAAGGCAGCAATAGTTGCCATTAAAACACCTTTAAATCCACCTAAAGTCGTAGTTAATTTTTCAATCCCTTGTGTTCCTTTTGTTCCCCAGTCAACAAGTCCTTTAAGAAAGTCTCCGTTAATAACGGTAGAAGATAAGCTTTCAAATGCAGCTTTTAGCTGCGTGATTTTAGCCTCTAAACTATCCATCCGTGTTTCTTGTTCTTTCATTGCAGAACCTTCGGAGTTTAAGGATGTATTGAGAATTTCTTCTGCCTGAGACATTGATGTCAAAAGGGCGGTAATAGAGTTACCTCGCTGTTTACCTGCGATAAGTTCAATTAAGGCAGCTTGGTCAATGTTCGACATATCTTTCCACACTTTACTGATACCAAGCATCATCTCATAAGTGCTTTTTTGATTCAATTTTGTTATTCTTCATATAAGAAAAGACAGGCTAAATACCTGTCTTAACTCATTCTATAATTTTTACTTTTTCTGGACTATAACGAATATCATAGAAACTAATATCCCAAAAATCAGGATCAGGTGGTGATACGGTTATGTACAAATTACCTGTTTCCCAAAGCATATCTTTAGATCCATATAAAACACCAGATTCTTTATGATGTTCGCCAAAAGCATCAACTATTGCATCATAATAGTAATCATACGCATATTTATCATGAGAACAAATCCTTACGTCAATTAATGTATCGTCTGAAAAGGAATAATTCCTATTGACATCAGCTAGAGATACATCTCCAACGGAAGAATCAATCTTTACATGAAAATATAAATCTTTAGTATAAGCATTTTCCCCTGTTTTTTTGTATTTGTATTTTTTTTCAACGGTATCATCAATATCGTGTTCTATTATATGCAATGGATTGCAGTTATCGAGTTCAATACCATTCACATCATCATACGACATTCCAATCTCAACGCCGTTCAACCCAGGAATTTCTTTTGTGTCCCAGTTTGAACCTTGCTCGATATTTTTATTTGTAGTAAAAAACATATAATTGATGTTTTCTATGCCAAAAAGTATACCGACACCCAGAATAAGAATCATACAAAATAAAAGTGTTTTCCTAATAGGTTCCGTCATTCCTCCACCTCGCAATCTATTTACTGCTATGAGTATACCATATTTTGCCAGTGAAGTCAAGAATAATTTGATCTAAATTCAATAATTTGCTTGTTTTTCTTATATGAAAAAGACAGGTCATTTCTGCCTGCCTCTGCAATTTCGTTGTTAAGTTATATTTGCAGTTCAGACTATACCTTTCGCTGTGAAATTCTAAACACAGCTTATCTGCATATGTCACGCAATTACTTACGCAACTGTAGTCGTTAAGGGATTCTCAAATACTAAATTGTATGAATGGTTTTTGAATTTTTTACCGTGTATTTGAGCCTTACCCTCGGTATTGTCCTCTTCAGGATGTCCACCGATTTGAGCAGATTTAGCGAGAACCATTTCATAATCCTCGTTCAACATGATATCGAAACCGCCATTTCCATCCACGTTGGTTAGTGCCTTAATTTGTTCTCTAAGGAAGATTTTTATCAGGTACAAGAGTTACTTAAAACACGGAGAAGATCTTGTAAAGATAAAACGGTTAATATATTTTCCGGATTAGTAAAATGCGCCGATTGCGGAAAGAATATGAACTTAAAAAAGTCTAAAAAAACATATCCAGTGTTTATGTGTGGCGGATCTTTAATCGCAGGAAAAAAAGAATGTACTTATCACTACACTAGATACGAAGATGTGTATAATTTGGTTCTTAATTCTTTAAATACCTTAATTGAAGGAGTGCAACTAAATAAAGATAATATTTTAAAGCAAATTATCAGCAGGAACGAAAAAAGTCAGGATAGTAAAATAAAAGAATCAAAAAAACGCTTGCAAGAAATCAATATCAGGCAAGCGGAAATACAAAAGGTATTTGCAAAACTCTACGAAGATTTAGCCCTTGAAAAAATCCAAGAGGACGTATATATAGGGTTGCAAAACAAATTCTCTAAAGAGCAAGCTGAACTTAAAAAAGAAGCTAGTGGATTAGAATTGTTTTTACAAGACAACAAGGATGATTCTGATGAAACAAGAGAATGGTTTGACTATATTTCTTCTTACGAGAAAATAGAAGAGCTTACGCCTAAAATTCTTAGAACTTTTATTGATCGGATTGAAATTCACGAGGCTACTGGCAAAAGAAAAGATCGTGAACAGCAAATAGATATTTACTATAAAGTCATTGGCAAAGCTTCAGTACTTTAAGTAACACCATCCCAAGGGGATGTAACGAAAACCAAGGACTTCCCGGTAACGGTCTATGCTCAGACCAATGATTCCTTGAAGGAAGGTTACTATCTCACCCAGAGCAAATACCTCAAGAACAGAGCCATCAATGGCTATTGGGCCATTTACGCAGCCTATGCTGCTCTCGGTGATTACATTGCCGATCCTGCCAATGGCTATACCTTTATCTTGAGTTCTCCCCAGGCCAACTGGTATGGCGTTCAGTACGGTGCCACCGTTATGGGCATCTGCGCCATGGGTGGAAATCCCTACAACTACAACGGCGAAAACTGGGTACAGAAACTGTACGATAACTATGGCGGCCCCTATGCCGGCGGTCTCTACTCCGCTCTTGGCATGGAAGCAGCCGGTGCCAACAGCACCATGTATACCCCGAAAGGTGATTATCAGGTCAACCAGCTCTCGGAATCGAGCATGGCCATGGGTATCGATATCGCCGGTTGGGCTGCCGTTCTGGTTGCAAAACATCATGACTTCCCCGGTTATGAAGAAAGCAATACCGCCGCATTGAAAGCATGGCTCAACTATTTGAGAGGGTTAGGCATTGATTCCGATGGTAACTTCGTTGGTTGCAACGATATCTCTACCGGTTGTGCTGTTACCGCTTTTGCTGCCCTTTACAGCATCGGCATCACTGATGCGGATCCTGCCCTTGATACCTGGAAGAATGCTGCTACAGGCAAAGGCATTATCGATGCCATCTATGAACAGGGTCTTGTTCAGGATAAGATTCCCGGCTACATGACTCAGATGGAAATGGCTATCTGTGATATGTACAATGCTAAGTACAATGGCAGCACCTCCACTTGGATCAAGTGTGGTGTGACCAAAGCAAAATTAGATGCTCAGGTAGCCAAAGCCAATGCCATCTTAGCCGATGAAACCAAGTATGAAGCTTCTTCCATTAAGGATATCAAAGCTGCAATGGAAAAGGTTAATGCCATTTCCGAAGAACGCTTGAACAACAAGATTGCCGATTACGGCGAAGAATACTACGCATTGTACGATGCCGTACGCTATGCTAAATTAGCAGGCCAGAGCGAAATGGATCAGGCTGCTGCCGATAAAGTAACAGAACAGATCAACGCTTTGAACGATGAAATTACCTTGGCCGATAAAGACGCCGTAGATGCTGCCAAAGCTGCCTACGATGCTCTTACCAACGACCAGAAAGCTCTCATCGCCGAAGATGTTGTTGCAAAACTCACTGCCGCAGTTGATACTATCGCCGGTTTGGAACAGGCCGAAGTTGATAAAGAAGCTGCTGCTAACGTAATCAACGAAATCAACAAGATTAACGAAAATGTAACCCTCGATGATCAGTCCGCTGTAGCTGCCGCTCGTGCTGCCTACGATGCCTTGACCAAAGAACAGAAAGCTCTCGTAACCAACCTGGATAAACTGACCAAAGCCGAAGGCACCATCAAGGAACTCCTTGAAAAGGACAACGGCAAGGTCAAGAACATGACCGATGTAATCGAAGGTCAGTGGTACTATAATGATGTTGCCTATGCTTTGGATAATAATATCTTCAAAGGTACCTCCGATACGACTTTCAGTCCTAATCAGGCTATGACCCGCGCTATGTTCGTTACTGTCCTCGGCCGCAACGCCGGTGTGGAAGATTCCAGCGCATCTTATCCCTCTACCTCCGTCTTTGACGATGTGGCAAACGATGCCTACTATGCTTCCCATGTAAAATGGGCGGTAGAAAACGGTATCACTGTAGGGGTAAGCAAAACGGAATTTGCACCCAATGCTCAGATTAGCCGTCAGGATATGGCAACGATGATGCTCCGCTATGCCAAAGCCATGGGCATCCGGCTGCCGGAAATGAGCAAAGAACTCTTTGCAGATGATGCAGACATCGCAGTATATGCCAAAGAAGCTGTTTATAAACTGAAAGCTGTAGAAATTATCAACGGCAAAGATGGGAATGTATTCGATCCCAAAGGCAGCACCACCAGAGCGGAAGTCGCTGCGGTGCTCCACCGTTTCCTCACCTACAAATACGAAGACTTCGTAAAAGTTGATGATACCGACAGCGTTATTGTTGATATCGAAAAATTCACCCTCGGTCAGGGCTTCATTATGGAACCTGTAGTTGTGAAATGGGAAGAAGGGGACACCGCCGCCGATGTAACGATCCGTGCTGCCGAACAGGCCGGCATCGAGCTGAAATACGGCGATACCGACATGGGCTTCTACCTCTCTGCCATTCGTGATAATGAAACGGCAGCCGCCAATATTCCCCAGTACCTAAAGGATGCCGCCGAAGAAAACGGCTTCACCATTGGAGAACGCGCCAATGCCGATTGGCTGAGCCAGTTCGACTATACCTCCGAATCCGGCTGGATGATCTGGGTCAATCATGTAGAAATTGATAAATCCGCCGGTGTATGGCCGGTAACTCCCGGCACCGTGATGCGTTGGCAGTACACCGTGTGCGGCTACGGCCGTGACCTCGGCTCCGGTAGTTTCGACAAACCCTACGTAACCGTAGGCAATAAGGACGCTCTCGTTCATGCCATGGCCGTAGCCAGCAAACACGAAAAAGCCGGCAAAGCCTACGAAAATGCTGTAAAGGTGATGGAAAAGATGGATGCGACACAAGCAGAAATCGACGCCGCTACGGAAGCGCTAAACGACTGATACTTGGCAAAATCGCCGGCCGCCGACAATGGGCATACCGCATTGTATAGCCCATTGCCGCTAACCGGCGAGTTTCACCGAGTCTAAGCCGTTGATCGCTTCCTCTCCCGGAAGCAATCCAATAAAAAAGTAGGCAACCCGCCCAGGCTTCTCCTCGAGGAGAAGGCATGTGTAGCAGGTACTTTGTTTCGAAAAATACACTAATTAGCATTGCGGAGCAATGCTTCCATAATGCCGACCGTAGGGAGGTATTTCATGCTGCCGCTAGGCAGTATTTCATGCCCCGAAGGGGTATTTCATGCCGACTATCGGGAGGTATTTCATTTTCTCACCCCGGCCAAAGGCCGGGATTTCACCCTTCCGCAGGAAGGTATCACGCTTCCGGTAGAGGAATGGTTTTTATTGTGTTGTGGTTATCGTTGATATGGTAGATTAGGAGTTCGTTGCAGATCTCCATATCAATATAATCATCGGTGATGGTGGTTAGCGTTGTTGTTTCTTCGCTATCGGTATCCCAGCGATAGATCGTGGTTTCGATGCGGTTGCCTTCACCATCGTAGGTGTCGGCAGTGAAATAGAGGGCAATCCCATCGGTATTTATAGTGGAGATCCGTTTTGCATCGTTATAGATCACTTCGAGGTTTTCACCATTCATCGGTAGGGAGCAAAGCTCATCGTTGGCATTCTCCGTTTCTCCGGCTCTGGTCAGGTAGATCTGATCGTCATTGATCACCATGTTGCCAATCCAGCGGTCGGCGGTAAAAAGCTTTGTCTTTTCCTTTCCATCCAAGGAGGCACAGTATATGGTATTTTCGCAGATATAGTAAAGCTTGTCTTCGTAAATATTCAGAGAGCGAATGGGGGTGTTTTCCGTAAGCAGGGTTGCTTCCGTTTGGGCCTTAACATTGATGGCGCCGATCTTGGAACGTTCTTTTTCATTTGTGGTTACATAGATCAAAAGATCATCGGCGGCGGTAAGGTAGGAAGTGGATTCACCGGCTTTCATGGTATAGATGCTGTTTTGTTCTTGCCCATCCAATCCTACGGAAAAAATGGCTTCGGTGCGGGTTTCATTACTGTCGTAGGTGATCCCCAAAAAATAGATCGTATCATCCATAACATTTAAAAATTGGATGTATCCGGTAATACCGGTAAGGGCTTTTTGCGGTTCTCCGTTTTCATCGGCTTCATAGATCAAGTCGTATTCCGTTTCCGTACCGGTGTAGTATAGGGTATGGTCTTTGGCAGCGGCCAACCCCAGATTATTGATATTGCTGTCGGTGTTGCCGCGGTCGTTGATGGTGAGATTGCCGGTGGTGCTGCCGCCGCAGGCGCTGAAAAGCAGTCCGGCGGAAAGGATTAGAGCAAGTACTGCCCCTATTGCGGATCTTTTTTTCATTTTTACTCCTTATGTTGGCTTCTGTAAGTGTTGTAGGAAAAGGTATTTTTTACTTCGACAGCGGCATGAATATTCCCTTTACGGTATCGGCTTTGGCTTGGAATTTTGGACAAATTCCCCTGCTTGACACTGGAAAAAAAAATCGGTATAATGAAAACATTATAAGTTAGATTGGATATTTATTTGCAAATTTAAGGAGATTTTCCGTTTTTACGGTAAATTTTCCGTGAGATGCGGGAAAAACAGGAAATTTCAGATGTTTAATATAAGTTTTGCCGAACTTATCGTTATATTGATTTTGGCATTTGTCATCCTCGGCCCCGATGAAATGGTAAAGGTTGCCCGGTTTTGCGGTCGTGTGGTGCGTAAGAGCAGACGTTTGCTGTGGCAGATCAAAGAATACGTGAACGATGAAGCCGCAGAAACCGGTCTGGATGAGGTGAAAAAAGCTGCTGACGAGGTGAAAACCGCAGCGGCCGAAGCTGATATGCGCAAGGAGCTTACCCGTGGGCCAAAGAAGGCCGCCGAAAAGCCAAAGGACACGGAGGAAAATTGACAGCGGAGGTGCTATTTTGAAAAAACAGGGAAAACAAAAGAAACAACCAAATCATGAATCACCCAAGCTCACGCGCCGTCAATTTCTCGGTGTTGCTGCCGGCATCGGTGTCGCAGCGGCGGTTTCCGGCTGTGATATCGTCGATGACCCCGGAGCCGATGGCTGGCTGCCGGAGCAATATCACAATAGTAACGGTTATCCGGCTCAGGTTCGAGGGAGGGTTCCCATTGATGTGAATAACCCTTCTATTTTACGGGATGATAAAGCCTGCATTCTTTGTGGCCAATGTTTGGAGGTATGTCAGAATACCGAAACGATCTATAATTATTATGAATTGCCGGTAGTGGATGAATTTATTTGCGTGCATTGTGGCCAGTGTGCCATCAATTGTCCCAGCGGAGCTATTCGGGAGCGCAGCTATATTGACGAAGTTCGGGAGGCCCTGGCGGATCCCAACAAGGTCGTGGTGGTTGCCACTTCTCCCGGGGTTCGTGTTTCCCTTGGGGAAGAATTTGGTGCTCCCCAAGGCAAGTGGGTACAGGAGCAAATGATTACCGCTTTGCGGGAACTCGGCTTTGATTACGTGGTGAATATTGACTTCGCTTCGGATGCCACGATTATGGAAGAAGGAAGCGAGCTGGTACATCGTTTGACCCAGGGAGGTGCACTGCCTCAGTTTACTTCCTGTTGCCCCGGTTGGGTAAAATTTGTGGAGTATAATTATCCCGATTTGATTCCGAATATTTCCACTGCCAAAAGCCCTGTTGCGGAAATGGGTGCTTTGCTGAAAACATATTGGGCGAAAAAGAAGAATATTGCGCCTTCGGATATCGTGGTGGTCAATGTACCTCCCTGTACCGCAAAGAAATTTGAATTGAGCCGCCCGGAAATGAATGCCGCCCAACGTTATTGGGATGAAGAAGGCAAAAGCTACGGAAAAATGCGGGATGTGGATATCGTCCTTTCTACCCGGGAATTAGCGAAAATGATTCGGGATAAGGGGTTGGATCTCCTGCATTTGCCAAAAGGCAAGTTTGATCCCATCGTCAGTGAAGGCAGCGGCGCTGCGGTGATTTTTGCCAACAACGGCGGTGTTATGGAAGCCGCTTTGCGTACCGCCTATTATCTTGTCACCAACGAAGATCCGCCGGAATCCTTTTATCATCTGGATATGGTTCGGGATAACGATATGGATGGTTATGCCGAAGCCAGTGTGGAGTTCCCCGGTTACGGCACCGTCCGTGTGGCTATATGTAACGGCCTTCATGCTGCCCGTACCCTTTGCGAGGAGATTCGGGCCGGGAAACGCAATGATCTGCATTTTCTGGAGGTTATGACCTGCCCCGGGGGTTGTATCGGCGGCGGCGGTCAGGCAAAAACCGTGGTTCCGCCATCGGATGTGCTTCGGGGGCATCGGATTGATTCTCTCTATGCTGCCGATGAAAGTATGGCGAAAGAACAGCGGGTCAGCTATAAAAATAAAGAGATCGCTGCTTTGTACGATGATTTTCTCGGAAAGCCCTTGAGTGAGTTGGCAGAGAAAATCCTTCATACCACCTATACCGACCGCAGCGGTTCTATCCACACCAAGGATACTTCTGATTATGTGGATGTTTGTATCCGTGGAAAATCCTGAAGAAAGGGGAGACAAATGGAATGAAAAACAGCGCTGTATTGTTTGATGTGACCAAATGCGTTGGCTGCGGCAGCTGCACCGTTGCCTGTAAGCTTTGGAATGGTCTCTCCTTTGAAGAGGGCAACGCCCATGGCTACGATGTGGAATTAAATGAAAATAACTGGACGGTGGTAGAGTACCATTCTTTGGAAGATAAGGATGGGAAAAAGCTGCGGTTTTTGAAACAGCAGTGTATGCATTGTTTGGAGCCCAGCTGTGTTGCGGTTTGTTTTGCCAAGGCCATCCGAGTGGCGGAAAGCGGAGCTGTGGTTTACGATGCCAAAAAGTGTGTTGGCTGCCGCTATTGCATGATCGGCTGTCCTTATGATGTACCGAAATACGAGTGGGATAAGGTGTTCCCCTCGGTGATGAAATGTCGGCTTTGCGCCGATAAGCTGGAACGAAATGAATCTCCGGCCTGTGTTTCCACTTGTCCTTCGGGAGCGCTGACCTTTGGAGATCGTGACGAGCTTTTGCAGAAGGCAAAAACAATGATTGCCGGTGATAAAAAATACATCAATTATGTCTATGGTGAAAAGGAGGGCGGCGGTACCCGCTGGCTTTATATCTCCGATGTTCCCTTTGAGGAACTGGGGCTGCCGGTGAATATTACAAAACGCTCCATTCCTTCGATGGTTCATGATTATACCAAGTGGAAACCGGGCGTTTTTGCCGGAGCTGCTGCGGTTTTTGGTGCTTTGGGGTTGTATACCCATCGCCGATTAAAGGTGGAAGCCGCCCAAAGGGAAGAGGAGGATAGCGCCGATGTTTGATTATAACCTGCGTCTGAACAAAAAAACGACGCTCCGCTTTACTTTTGGCCGCTTGTGTCTTTTGGCTTTGGGTGGCATTGGTCTTTTGCTGATGGTCTATCGGTTGGTCAACGGCCTTGGCGCCGCAACAAATCTTTCGGATTCCTGGACGTGGGGGCTGTGGATTTATTTTGATATGATTCTCAGTGCTTTGGGTTCCTGCGGTTTTGCGGTGGGGATTCTTACTCATGTGCTTCATATCCCCAAGTATCAACCGTTGGCTCGTCGGGCATTGCTGGTGTCCTTTTTCTGTTATCTTTTGCTTTTTCTGATTCTCTTTGCCGAGATTGGTCGCTGGGATAACTTTTACTGGATCTTTATTTCCTTTGCCTGGTCCTCTCCTCTGTATGAGGTTTTTATCTGCTTGACGCTGTACTTTTTGGTGCAGATTGCCGAGATCGAAGAAATTTGGGTGGAACGGTACTTGCCTTTGCCCTGGCTGCAAATGATATTGAAGTATCTGATGCCCTGTGTATTTTTGGTTGCCTGTATTTTACCCTTTGGTCAGGAAGCTGCTTTGGGTGGGATTTATCTTGCCATGCCCAATAAGCTCCATACCATCTGGTATTCCCAAGCCTTGCCCTGGAATTGTTTGATTTCCGCATTTTACGGCGGACTTTGCTTTATTGCCTTGGAATACTATGGCTCCAATCGCTATTTTCGGGAAAAATCCGATACCGGAATGATCTCCTCGCTGCTTCGCATAGCCGGTGTGGTGATCGGTGTCAATCTTGTGGTTAAAATCGTTGATCTTTCGGTACGAGGTGCATGGAGCGCTGTTTTTTCCGGGCAGTATGAAAGTGTGATGTTCATTGGCGAGATCGTCGTTGGTTCTCTGATCCCTCTGCTGATACTGCTTACCCCCTTGAGAAAGGGAAAGAAAGGGCAGATTCTGGCAGCTCTTTGTGGTGTGATCGGGATCTTATGGAATCGCTTTAATTTCATTTTTACCGGTATGGCTCGTCATGCAGGGGAAAGTTATTTCCCTTCCTTTGTGGAGTGGGGGATCGTGATTGGGCTGATGGCCTTAATGGTGGTCATTTATATCTTTCTTGTAGAGAATCTGCCGGTGCATCGCAATAAGGACGATGAAAAACCGGAAATCGTGATTCGCTGATGGTTTGCATAAATTCCTAGGAGGTATTGATATGAGATTGGGTATATGGGAAATTCTCCTGATTATTGTTTTGGCGCTGATCCTTTTCGGCGGTAAAAAGCTTTCCGGTGTGGGAAAGTCTCTGGGAAAAGGGATTCGGGAGTTTAAAGAAGAAATCCATGCCGATGATGAAAAGGATGCCGGGTCGCCCAAACCCGAAGCCGCCAAAGCCGAAGATGATGACAAAGCTTCGAAGGAATAAGTGGTGACGCCCTTGGATAGCGAAGTAAAACAGGCTTTTTTCGAGCACATTGCGGAGCTGCGAAAGACGTTGATTCTCTGCATTGTGACGATCCTTGCCTTTTTCATTCTTATTTTCTGCGTTTTTCAAGATACGCTGATGGATTTTTTCCTTTCCGGTGTACGCAGCATTGGTTTGGAGGTCGTTTATACGACGGTAGGCGAGGTTTGGACCACGAAGATGAAAGTTGCCTTTATGGCGGCTCTGGTGGTTTCCTTTCCCTTTACAGCTTTTTTTCTTTGGCGGTTTCTGGCCCCGGCGCTGTACCCCGGAGAAAAGAAGATTTTCAGCCTCTGCTTTTTTGCTGCGGTGTTCTTATTTGCCCTCGGGGTTGCCTTTGCATATTTTGTGGTACTGCCCTTTACCTTGCGCTTTTTCGTAGCCTTTGGTGAAGGCACAGCCACCGCTATGCTCACCGTGAGTAAATACGTTAGTTTCCTGATCGGCTTTATTGTACCCTTTGGCTTGATTTTTCTGATGCCCCTCTGTGTGTATCTTTTAACAAAGCTTGGTATTCTTACCCCGGATGTATTAGTGCGCACCCGTCGTTATGTCCTGATCCTGCTTCTCATCGTTGCCGCGATCCTGACGCCGCCGGATGTAGTCTCACAGCTGATGCTGTTTTTCCCAATGATGGGGTTGTGGGAGGTTGGCATCTTAATTTCCAAACGCACCTTTCGGCGGCGCTAAACGTCTTTTCTTCGGCAAAATCTATCCATGCCGGCCATCCGGATACGTTTTAGTATACCGGCTGACCGTCCTGAAAAGCTTTTACCGAATAAAAGCCGTTTATCGCCGCCTTTCCGGCTCTGCTTAAACGGTTTTTCTTCGGCAAAATCTATCCATGCCGGCCATCCGGATACGTCTAGGTATACCGGCTGACCGTCCTGAAAAGCTTTTACCGAATAAAAGCCGTTTATCGCCGCCTTCCCGGCTCTGCTTAAACGGTTTTTCTTCGGCAAAATCATCTCGTGTCGGCCATCCGGATACGTTTTAGTATACCGGCTGACCGCCCCGAAATGCTTTTGCCGAATAAAAGCCGTTTATCGCCGCCTTTCCGGCTCTGCTTAAACGCTTTTCCTCGGCAAAATCTATCATAATAAAGCAATTAGCCGCCTTGGTTTTTTACCTTGGCGGCCATTTTAGTGGTTGTTTTCTTTTCTCGTGTGGGATTGGATCCATTCCTGTACCTCGGCTTTTTTGCTTTGGCTGATCGGCAGCTTGATATTTTCGGCAAGGAAAATGTGGCTTGGTGTTACGGCTTCAATGTATCGGCAGTTTACCGCAATGGAATTGTGGATTCGCAGAAAAGGAAGGTCTTTGACGGAATCCAATAATTCACTTATCTTACCGTAAAAAATTTGGGTTTCGGTTTTTGTGTGGATATGGATGTGTCTTCCTTTGCTTTCGATATACAAAACATCTTTTGCGGTGACACGCCGAAGTTCTCGACCGGAACGAAAGGCAAAATGATTGTCGAAGCGGTGAATTAGCGTATTGCAGATAGGAAGAATTTCATTGATATTTTTCTGTGAAATGGGTTTGATTAGAAAGTGCAGGGGGTGCATCTCAAAGAAAGGCATTACGTCGATGAGTTCTTTGGACATATAGACGATTTGAACAATATGATTTTTCTGCTCTTTACGAATATAATGGCTGATTTCCAGACCACGGTTCTCCGGAAGGGATACTTCCAGAAAAATCAAATCATACTGTTCCTCGGCCAAAGCCTGTCGCAAACCGGTTTCGGTGTAAAAAATTTCGATTGTCTCTTGAATCTGCTCTGTATGAGCCGTTTTGGTGATTTTTTCCTTTAAGTCCTGGCAGGTCATTTCATCGTCGTCACAAATAGCAATTCGAAGCATGGATTCTCCTAGTATCTAAATTTAAAAAGATAAACTATAATTAGGATACCATACGATCCTTAAAAAAGGAATGTTTTTAATAGATTTTTAATAAATTCATTAAATTATGACATCAAATCGATGATTTATGACATTTTGCCGCACAGACACTACCTTTGTGTTATAATAAATTTATTAAATATATTGTGCACGATACTGTTGGAAACAGTGTTCTTTGTGAGGAAAATGATTTTGTTAGCCGTATGAGTATCTAAGATTTTATTTCTAAAAGAAGGTGATTATATGAGCGTTGGTTTTTGGATTGGCCTTTGCCGGATTTGGTCTTCGTTTATCCCCGGTTGGTTAATGGAATTTTTTTATCACAATACGCTGTTTTTGGTGTTGGTTACCTGGGCCGTTTTTCTTTACGCGTGCAAATTTCATCGTGACTTTGCTTTTTCCAAGCCGATGCTGGTGGTCTTCCTTCTTTTTGTTGCCTTTTATTCGGTTTACTTGTTTTCGGATGCTTTGAAATATGTAGATATGCTTTTCCCCAACGAAAAGCTCCTGATTGGAAATGATATCATTGGTCTCAATGAGCGCTCTTTGCTTGTGCCGGAACCCGGGGAGTATTATCCTTCCAGATATCCTTTGGATGGAAGCTATTATAACGTAATTGAGAAAGAGATGGGAAATCGGATTGCAGATAGCATCTTTTTGCGGTTGGCAACTTCAATACCAACAGGAATTGCCTGCATTGTGTATGATTTCCTATTTGTTGTATCCTTGGTACGCAACCGTAAGCATAGGGAAGTGAAAGGAGTGGGCAGTGATGAGTGATCTTATTCTTTCGGTATTGCATCCTCTTGTTGTTCATTTGCCCGGTTGCAAAAACCTTGGGATTTCCTGTTCCTGGATCGTTTTTCTTGTTTTTCTTTTGAATTTGCTGGTGTTATGCTTTTCCGTTATAAAGGGACGACCTTTGTTTACTCGCTCTTTAAAGGAAACCGCAGGAGCGGAAAAAGGGATGATGGCGATGATTCTCTTAACGACTTTGGTGGAAATTGCTTTGGTTCTTGTTGTCTATCGCCTGTCCATGCGTTTTACGCAGTTGCCGATATCCTATGAGAATACAATGTACGGCGGAATCATGGGTTATTTCCAAGATCCCGATGGCATTGAAACGCCGGCTCCGTCCTTTGGAAAACCTCGCGGATTGGACTTGGTACAAATTATCTCTGCCAATGAAAAGGAGTGGCTCTACCTTGGGTTTATCGCGAATATCCTGTTGACCTATGTCAATTTCTTCTTTGCTTTGGTTTATTATGGATCTTGCTTTATCCGGGAGAACTTGGTAAAATGGAAGAAAAAGAATGCTTAATGCTTTATTCCGGCTGCAATATCATGCAGTCGGAATTTCTTTATGGCATTTCAAGAAAAATGTCGCGAATTTATTGTACTTATGGTAAAATAGAAGAAGAATGACATGGATCAGGAGGCTCTTTTTATGGCAGAGCAGGTGGAAAAAAACTTAAAAAAGCGTATCGTTCTGGGGCTTTTGGCCCATGTGGATGCCGGTAAAACCACCCTTTCCGAAGGGCTTCTTTATCTTTCCGGTCAAATCAAAAAGGTGGGGCGAGTCGATCACGGAGATTGTTTTCTTGATACCCATGCTTTGGAGCGGGCCAGAGGAATCACCATTTTTTCCAAGCAGGCAAGGTTTTCTCTGGGTGATACGGAGATTACTCTTTTGGATACTCCGGGTCACGTTGATTTTTCCACGGAAACCGAGCGCACCCTGAGTGTGTTGGACTATGCTGTTCTCGTTATCAGCGGCACCGACGGTGTCCAAGCCCACACCGAAACTCTTTGGCGGTTGCTGCGGAAATATCATATTCCCACTTTCTTTTTTATCAGCAAATGCGACCTCGCCCATGCCGATGGGAATAGGACTTTGGCAGAGCTGAAAGATCGGCTTTCTTCGGCCTGTATAGATCTCTCTCATGGCTTTGATCCCGAAGAGATCGCTCTTTGTGATGAAGCTTTGTTGGAGCGTTATTTCCGTACCGATACCGTTACGGATCGTGATATTGCGGCATTGATTCGAGAGGAAAAGCTCTTCCCCTGCTTCTTTGGTTCCGGCTTGAAGTTGGAAGGGATGGAACCCCTGCTTTATGCTTTGGAGCATTATACCTTGATGCCCTCTTATTCCGAGGATTTTGGAGCGATGGTCTACAAGATCGACCGGGACGAAAAAGGAAATCGTCTTACTTATATGAAAATCACCGGCGGCACTTTAAAGGTGCGCATGCCGGTATCTTACCTTTCTTCCCATACCCGGGAGGAGACCACGGAAAAAGTCAGCCAGCTACGGCTCTATGCCGGAGAAAAGTACAGTACCGCCGACGGAGTTTATCCCGGTACTGTCTGCGCTGTCCTGGGATTTTCGGAAACGGCTCCGGGGATGGGTTTGGGTGCTGCGGCAAACGGTGTTCCGCCGTTGTTGGAGGCCGTATTGAATTACCGCGTTGTTTTGCCTGAGGATATCGACCCCGCCGGATTTTTACCTAAGCTGCGGCTCTTGGAAGAGGAAGACCCGGCTCTTCATGTGGTATGGCAGGAATCTCTTGGAGAAATCCACCTGCGATTGATGGGAGAAGTGCAGATTGACGTTATCAAAAATCTTATTGCGGAGCGGTTTGGTGTCTCTGTGGATATTGCCGATGGCAGGATCCTTTATAAAGAAACCATCAAAGAGCCGGTGGTGGGCATTGGCCATTTTGAGCCTCTGCGCCATTATGCCGAAGTGCATTTGCTCCTGGAACCTTTGGCACCGGGCAGCGGTATTGTTTTTGACAGTAAATGTAGCGAAGATCTTCTGGATCGTAACTGGCAAAGACTGATTCTGGGACAGTTGGCATCTCATGAGCTTATCGGTGTTCTTACCGGTTCACCTTTGACGGATCTGCGGATCACTCTGGTGGCAGGGCGCGCCCATTTGAAACATACCGAAGGCGGCGATTTCCGTCAGGCGGCGATCCGTGCTTTGCGTCACGGACTGATGCAGGCAGAAAGTGTTCTTCTGGAACCGTATTATCACTTTGCACTGGAGCTTCCCGGGGAGTATCTGGGCCGTGGAATCCATGATATTCAGGCGATGAACGGCACCTTTGGTGCTCCTGAGGAAATTGGTGAAATGATGCTTCTCAAAGGCACGGCTCCGGTGGCTGCCATGGCCAATTACCAGACAGAGGTTTTGGCTTATACTCATGGCAAGGGGCGGCTCCGTCGGGAAATCTGCGGCTATGCTCCCTGTAAAAATGCGGCTGCCATCATCGAAACCGCCGGATATGATCCGGAGCACGATCCGGATAATCCTGCTTTTTCCGTTTTTTGTGCCCACGGTGGCGGTTTTAACGTGCCTTGGCAGGATGTCCGGGAGTATGCTCACGTGGATAGCGGAGTAAAAACCTCTCCCGATGCCATGCCTACGCTGCCCAACCCCAAAGTTTTTGCCCGTAATCTGAATATAGACGATAAAGAACTGGAAGCGATTATGGAGCGGGAGTTTGGCCCCATCAAACGCCGCCAATATAAAAAAACGGTGGCCGATGATCGTTTTCATTCCGGTAAAAAGGTAGAGATCAAAAAAGATTATCTTATTGTAGATGGTTACAATATGATTTTTTCCTGGGAGGGATTAAAGGAGCTGGTTGATACCGATGATATGGATCTTGCCCGGCATCGCCTTATCGAATTGCTCAGTCATTATCAGGCCTTTGTTCGTTGTGAATTGGTCTGCGTTTTCGATGGATATAAAATCAAAGGAAATCCCGGAGACCACCAAACCGTTGACGGTATTCATGTGGTTTATACTAAGGAAGGGGAGACGGCGGATCGCTATATTGAGACCTTATTAAAGGAGATCGGCAGTCACTATAATGTGCGGATTGCCACTTCCGATGCTTTGATCCAGCTTTCCGCCGTTAGCAGCGGTGTTTTGCGCATGACTGCTGGGGAACTGGAGGAGGAAATCTCCGGGGTTCAGAAAAAGTTGGCGCTATTGGTGGAGGAGCTGAACCGTAAAAATGAAAAGCTGAGAAATCGGCTGGATCTGACGGAGAAAAACGAAGGAAGATAAAGAGGGATATCGTGAAAAAAGATCGTGATTATGAGGATGATCCTTACCTGGAGGATTTTGAGGAATTTGATATTCCGGAGTTGGGCAATGTGCCGAATCCCGGTACAGTTTCTGCCGGTGAATTTAACCGCAGATTTCAAAAGAAAATCTTTACGCCGAAAGGAAAGGGAAAATATATTGTCGCCGTTGTGTTGTTGGTGCTGCTCTGTTCTGTTGCAGCCGGTTTTGGCGGTTATCGGCTGGGGTATAGCCGCAGCTTTAGTCAGGGATATGATGCCGGTTATGACGAAGGCAACGATCTTGGCTATAACGAAGGTATGGAGTTGGGCAAAGAAGATGGCTACGATGTTGGCTACGATGAAGGTTATGCCGACGGCGCCGACGGAGCCAAAAACGATGCTTACTACGGCATTTTAGATGGCGGCGGACAAGCTCAAACTGCTGGTAGCGGTGATGTCGTATACTGTACGGCTTCCGGCAGCTGCTATCATCATGAAGGTTGTTCCTATATTGCCGGGAAAAGCGGGCTGAAAACTATGTCCGAAGCCGAGGCAATCAATAGCGGCTACTCTCCCTGTAGTCGCTGTGGGAAGTAAAGTGATTTTACGAGAATAAAATCTTAAAAAGTTTTTTAAAATAGTGGTTGACAAGGGTTATGCAAAGTGATAGAATACAAAACGTAAACAAGTTCCGTTTTGGAGACGCTATGGCAAGATATAGTAAAGGAATCGAAACAAAACGAAAATTAATATTGCTTACCTACCACAAGTTGTTGGAGCAAAACGTTTCTTCCATCACCGTAAGAAATTTAGTGGCAGAGGCGGGTTATTCCCCATCAGCACTTTATCGTTACTTTGGCAGCCTGGATGATCTTATTGTTGTTGCTTCTGTGCGATTTTTAGAGGAATATATCCGAGGTTATGCGGCTTTGCTTGATCGAAATGATGATTTTATGAAAATCTATCGCGATGGTTGGCAGCTCTTTAATTACCATGCCTTTTCTCGTCCGGATGTTTTTTACGGATTATTCTGGGGAGAATATAATGGTAAATTTGCCAATGCCATGGAAGAGTACTACCAAGTATTTCCCTTTGCCGGTTCTCAAAAATCACCGGATCTTTTTTCTCGCTTATTTTTTCAAAATAATATTTATGAGAGAGATTATCGTGTGTTAAGTGAAGCGGCGGCTCGGGGCTGTATCTCAAAAGAAGATGCTGCCTATTTCAGTAGGGTTGTGCCTCTGGTTGTAAAAGGGATTCTTGATGAATACCGATACTGTGATATGGCAGAACGGCGAAAAGGAGAAAACGAATGTAATGAATTGATTCGCAGATGCCTTGCTCGTATCTGAAACCGAAGAGATTTTGCAGTGCATGTTCCTCCTTCCGGGAGGAATCTCTTTTGACCGTAAAAGTGAACAAGTTCTCTATATGTTAAAAAATGAACTTGTTCTTAAAGTTGCTAATTCGATAGCAAGAATGGACCTTGTTTTTTCTTTGCGTTAAAAAATGAACAAGTTAATTTTTATTGTTCGCGAAAATAATAATTTAGGGAGGACATGATGATGTCTAGAGAACAGATGATCCACAACGCAGCAATGGAAGTATTAAACGAAGTCGGGGTAAAAATTCACAATAAAAAAGCTTGTGAAATTTATCGGGAAAATGGCATCCGTGTAGAAAACGATACTGTGTTTTTTACCGAGGAGCAGGTAATGCATTGGGTGAAAATGGCACCTTCGGAGTTTACTCTTTACGGACGGAATCCGAAATATGACATGGTGATCGGCGGTGATCATGTGAATCCTGCCCCCACCTACGGCTGTGCTTTTATTGATGATTGGGAAGGCAACCGCCGTCGGGGCTCAATTCAGGACTATTTGAAATGCTTAAAGCTGGTTCATGCCGAAGATACCTATGATATCAATGGCGGAATCATGATCCAGCCCAGTGACATTCCCGAAGAAACCGCGGCACTGGCTATGTTTTATGCAATGCTGAAAACAACGGATAAGGTCATGATGCTTCCCACCGGTTTTAAAGATGAAATGGCGCTGATTTTAGAAGCAGGTGCTGCTATTTTCGGCGGAAAAGAAGCCATGATTGAAAAACCACGGATGATTGCCTTGATCAATACGGTATCCCCCTTATCCCTTGATGAAAGAATGCTTGATTGTCTTATGCTCTTGGCTGAATATGGCCAGCCTGCCATTCTTTGCCCTGCTGCCATGCTTGGCGCTACCGGTTCTCTCTCCATGGCCGGAACCCTTGTCACCGGCATTGCCGAAGATCTTGCCGGCATTGCCCTTGCGCAAATGGTGCGCCCCGGCACACCTGTTGTTCTTGGCATTCAGTCCACAGCGGCAGATATGCGCGGTGGTATTACCTTTGCTTGCGCTGCTCCGGAAGGTACTTTGATGCAGGGCTTTGCTGCGAATATGGCTAAATTCTACGGCGTCCCTTCTCGTGGCGGCGGTTGTCAGACCGATGCTCCTGTTATCAACTGCCAGGCCGGTTATGAATCGATGCTTACCTTTTCCTCGGCTTATCGTCACGGTATCAACCTGGTAATGGAAGCCGGCGGTGTTATGGATAGCGTTAACGCTACTTCCTTTGAGAAAATGATCATCGACTTTGAAATCATTCGTCAGGTGAAAAAAGCATTTACTCCCATTGAAGTAACGGAAGAAACCTTGAATTTGAAGGAAATCAAAGAAGTGAATTCCACCGGCAGCTATGTTATGACCGATTACACCATGTTCCATTTCAATGATCTCTATGCACCGAAAATCGGTTCCCGCAGTGCCAAAGGAGATGCTTACTTCAAGGAAAGCATTGATAAAGAAATGGATCGCCTGTTGACAGTATACGAACAAAATCGTCCCCAGGAAGCCGAAGCAATGGCAGAAGCCAGAGCAATCATCGCCAAATCCGGTATGGATATGGACAAATTAGATGCGGAAATGGAATAAAGCAGCGCTTGTTGTTTATGGGAGGTTAAAATGGTTATTTCAGGAAAAAAGAAATGGATCGTTTTAGTTTTGATCTCACTTCTTTCCGGCGTTATGGTGTATGTGCCTTATTTGCGTTACAGCTACTACGACCAGATGGTGTTGCTCTTCACTCAATACAAACCAATTGTTGATGCCGCAAATGTAAATGAGTTTATTGGCGATTTCAGCTTTTGGTTAGGGTTGATCTGTATGATTGGCTATCCCATCGGCGGTGTTCTCGTCGATAAATTTGGCGAAAAATGGCTTTTAATTATCGGTGCATTATTGATGGGAGCCTGCACCTTTTGGTATGGCATGCTTCCCGGGCGTATGGCAATCATTGTGATTCATGGGCTTTTCGGTATCGGTACCAGCTTCTTTGTTTGGGGAGCATATCTTAAAACAACGCGTAAATTAGGTACCGGGGCGGAACAGGGCAAGCTCTTTTCTTCTTCGGAGTTCATTCGAGCCATCATTGGTATGACCTTGGGTTTTCTCGGCGTGGCATTGCTGAACCATGCGGTTATGCCCGGCGGTACCACCGATCTTGAGCTTTTGGGAAAACAATGGCATACAATGATGTTCCTTAACGGCAGTATGTTTGTGGTTCTTGCCATCGGCGTTTTCTTCCTGTTGCCCGGAAAAATCACCGGGGCAGAGGAAGCCGAATTGGCTGCCAAGGGCGAAGCTTTGCCGGAACAGGAAAAGTTGTCCTTTCGCTCTGCGATGAAGGTGCTGAAAATGCCGGGTACTTGGCTGCTTTCGTTATTACTCTTTTTCTGTTATTCCTTCACTTCGGCTGCCAGCGGTTATCTCGGAGCCTATACGGTAAATGTTTTGGGCATCACGCAAACCCAGGCCAGCACCTTTGCGGTGATCCGTAATTATATTATTGCCGGTCTTTCTACCTTGGCCATCGGCTTTATTGCCGATAAAATCGGATCAAAGGTAAAAACCCTTGGCTATTATCTGGCCATTGCTACGATTCTTACCGTAGTGTTGTTGATCACAAAGAATGCCGCAATGCTTTGTATCGGTGTTACTTTTCTTTTTGCGGTGATCTACTCCGGTATGCGGGGAATCTACTTTGCAACTTTGGGTGAGGTAGGTATTCCCTTGGCTCTTTCCGGTGTGGCTACCGGCGTAATTTCCTTGATCTGCTACCTTCCCGATGTCTATTTTGCAAAATTAGCCGGGATTTGGTTGGATAAATATGGTAACTTCGGTTACGATATTATCTGGTATTGGGTAATTAGCTGTGGCATTCTCGGCCTTCTCGTTACCTTTCTTACGGTGCGCTATGCAAAACGCATCCGCAAGGGTGAGTAAAAGCGATTGTTATTGAAATGATTTTAAGGCATCTTTCCGGTTTTTCTGTAAACCCGAAAGATGCTTTTTTCAGAATAAGCAATTTGATTTTTGAATGATTTTTATTTATAATGGTGGGAGTGTAGTTTTAAAACAGGGAAAGGATGGGAGTTATCGGTTATGAGTAAGAAAGTATTGGTGATATCAACAAGCTTGCGAAAAAATAGCAATTCAGAGGCTTTGGCGGATGCTTTTGCCGAAGGTGCGATGGCTGCTGGACATCAAGTGGAAAAATTGTCCTTGCGCGGTAAGGAAATTGGCTTTTGTAAAGGTTGTCTTCGTTGTCAAAGCACGGGGCATTGCGGTATTCGCGATGATGTGGCGGAGATCGTAGAAAAAATGGGGCGTGCTGATGTGATTGCCTTCGCGACACCGATTTATTATTATGAAATGAGTGGCCAAATGAAGACTTTATTGGATCGAAGCAATACTTTGTTTGATAAAGATTATGATTTTCGGGATATCTATCTTTTAACCGCGGCTGCGGAGGTTGAGGACGATGTCCCCGAAGGTGCAGCCCATGGATTAAAGGGCTGGATTGCCTGTTTTGAAAAGGCGAATTTTGCCGGACAGGTCTTTGCCGGCGGTGTGACGGATCCGGGTGAGATTCGGGGACATTCCGGTTTGGACTCTGCCCGCAGTATGGGTAAAAATATCTAAAAAAGAAAGATCTTTCTGTTTGCTAATTCGGCAGCAGAAAGATCTTTTTGATTCAATTTTCAAGTTTCAAGCGGATGATTTTCTCTGTAAATCAGCTTTGCCTTTTCGTAGACGGTGAAGAGAATTCCAAACCAGATGATAATGAAAGCGATAAGTCGGTGTATATCCATAGCTTCGTGGAAGTAGCAAAGACCCATGAGAAATTGAAGTGTGGGATTGATGTACATCAAGATCCCGGAAACGTAGTAAGGAATTTTCTTTACACCGATATTAAAAAGCAGTAACGGTACAGAAGTGATCACACCACAAGCCGGCAACAGTAACAGTGCCGGTCCGGAAAGTACTCCGATGCTGCCGAAGCCTTGCTGTTCGGCTATAACGGTAAAGATCAGTGCAAACGGTGTCATGCAGAGGGTCTCCATAAAAAGAGATGTCTGGGCACTGATATGGATCATCTTTTTTACGGCGCCGTAAACGGCAAAGGAACCGGCAATCACCAGAGCCAGAAGCGGCATAACCCTTGTTACGGCGATCATATATGCAAGTCCCAACACCGAAAAGAAAAAAGTGATCTTTTCAAAACGGCTCAATCGTTCCTTAAAGGTAAGCATGCCGATTACGGAAACAACGATGGGTTCGATAAAATAGCCCAGGCTGGCATCGAGAACATGGCCGCTGTTGACGGCATAAATGTAGGTGCCCCAATTTACAGTAATGAGCATGCCGCAAATAAAGCAGATCAAAAGATCGCGGCGATTTTTGAAGATAGCTTTGATCTCCCCGGTATCCTTGGTTACGGCAATGAATATGCCCATAAATACCATGGACCAGAGAATGCGCTGGGCCAGGATGTACAGAGAGTTGACTTCTGCCAACAGATTCCAAAATAAGGTTAACAGTCCCCAACTGGCATAGGCCAAGGCCACTGCCAGGGAGCCGAAGGTTTTGTTGTTATTCATGAAACAGTTCTTTCTAACAGAATATGATTGGAATCTATTATATAAAGCAAGTCATGTTTTTTCAATATAAAAATCATGCCCCATTTTCTTTTGCGGGGCATGATTTGTTACATCCGGGGAATGCCATTTTATTTTGCAGCTAAGGGTTTGGAAATGTCCCAATGACCGGCAATGCTGTTTACTACATTGCCGTCTACCCGGATTTGCACAGTATTAACAGAATCGAATTGGGAAAGGGTATTGACGATGCTTTCGATCACATATTTTTCTTCACTGCTGTTGAGTGCCGCACTTTGCAGCTCCTTGCTGAAATCTACGGTGCAAAGACCGCCTTCCTCAATGTTGATGCTTTGCACGGTAGTACCTTCCGGAATATAGGAAGAAAGAGACTCTGTAGTAGGACCGGTAAGCAGCTCCTGAAGTGTGGTTTTTGCCAACCCGACCTGGTTAATGACGCTTCTTGTTTCTACGGCCAGATCTTTGCTGTTTTCATCGACGAAATAGAGAGAGACTTCTTTATAGGTGACATCGGCTGAGGTTGACTCTGTCTGCCCCGGTGTGGGGGGTGCTTCTCCTTCTTTTGTTTCGGTTTCTTTTGTTTTTTCTTCGGATTCTTCATATTCCGGCAAGGCGGCGGTTTCCTCAGCTTTGGTTTCATTTGCTGCCGTAAAGGCTTTTTCCCGAACAGAAGCGAAAAAGCCGCCGATCTCTGTTTGAAATACAAAGGCCAGAAGCACGACAAAAAGTATACCGGTTACGATACCTTTCTTTTTCATGGTAAGGTTCCCTCCAACGTGTTTTTGTATATTTTATGGGGTAGTCCTAGGAGATATGACAGAAAAGATAGCAGGAAATAAAACTTTATGTTATAATGATGCGGGAGGTTTGATATGAGTAAAACGCTTGTGTTAGCAGAAAAACCGTCGGTAGGACGGGAGCTTGGCAGAGTGCTGGGCGCAACGAAAAAAGGAAATGGCTGCCTTATCGGCAGTGATTATATTGTTACCTGGGCTTTGGGTCATCTCGTTACCCTGGCAGAGCCGGAGCAATATGGCAATGAATTCAAGCATTGGTCTTTTGATACACTGCCAATGCTGCCTTCGCCAATGGAGCTAAAGGTGATTCCGGAAACATCAAAGCAGTACAAATGCGTAAAAGAGCTGCTGCGTTCCAAAGAAGTGGGTTCCATCATTATTGCCACCGACGCCGGGCGGGAAGGGGAGCTTGTTGCCCGTTGGATCATTGTAAAAAGCGGTGTGAAAAAGCCGATTAAGCGGCTATGGATATCTTCGCAAACCGATAAAGCCATTAAGGAAGGCTTTCGTCATTTGAAGGACGGTAAGGAATATTGGAATCTTTATCGTTCGGCTCAAAGCCGTGCCGAAGCCGATTGGCTTGTAGGTTTAAATGTTACCCGGGCCTTGACTTGTAAATTCAATGCCCAGCTTTCCGCCGGCCGCGTACAAACGCCGACCTTGGCTTTGATCGTGGAGCGGGAAAAGGAAATCAAAAATTTCCGGCCGAAAGAATTTTACCGGCTCAAAGCGGATTTAGGGGCTTTTACTGCTGCCTGGGATAATGGGAAGGGCAGCGGTGCCATTGAAAGTCAAAAACAGGCGGAAGAATGGAAACGGCAGATGCTTAACGATATTTTCACGGTGAAAGAAGTGAAGGTTACGGATAAACAGGTGCCGCCGCCGATGCTTTATGATCTTACGGAGCTGCAAAAGGATGCCAATAAAAAGTATCGCTTTTCTCCAAAGGAAACTTTAAATATTATGCAGCGGCTTTATGAAAATCATAAAGTACTGACGTATCCCCGTACCGATTCGCGATACCTTACCGATGATATTGTTCCTACTTTACCGGAGCGGCTCAAAGCTGTTGCCTTTGGTGAGTTTACCGCCCAGGTTCGGCGTATTTTCAGGGAAGGAAATGTGATTGAAAAGAGCTGTATCAATAACGCCAAGGTTTCCGACCATCATGCCATTATTCCTACGGAAGAAAAGCCGAATCTTTTAAAAATGTCTGAGGAAGAAAAGAAAATTTATTTTATGGTCGTCCAACGATTTTTGGCGGTATACTACCCGAAATACCATTATCAGACTGTATCTGTTCGCTTGGATTGGAAAGGGGAGCTTTTTAAAGCCAGCGGAAAACGGGAGCTGGAAAAAGGATGGCGCGCCGTTTATGACGGGGAAGAAGAGGAAGAAGAATTTCAAAATCTGCCGGAGATCCAAAAGGGAGATACCTTTGTCTGTAAAAATACTTTGGTTAAGGCTGACAAAACAAAGGCACCTTCCCGTTATACGGAAGCAAGTCTTTTGGCGGTGATGGAAAATCCTTCCAAATATATCAACGACAAAGAAATGAAGGAATATATCGGCGGTGGCCTTGGTACCCCTGCGACCCGAGCCGATATCATCGAAAAGCTTTATAAGGCATTTTATATGGAAAACCGGGATAATGTGATTTATCCTACCTCTAAGGCGATGCAGTTGATGGAGCTTGTGCCTTCGGAATTGAAGGAGCCGATGCTTACGGCCAAATGGGAGCGAGAACTGGAAGCCATCGCTGCCGGAAAAAGCAACGATCGTGATTTCCTCAATGATATTCGTACCTATGCCACAACTTTGGTGCGAACGGTAAAGAATAGCAGCGCCGTTTATCATCCGGATAACCTTACCCGTACCCCTTGCCCGGAATGCGGCAAGCTGATGTTGGAGGTCAATGGCAAACACGGGAAACTCCTTGTTTGTCAGGATCGGGAGTGCGGCTATAAGAAGAATATTTCCCGGAAGACCAATGCCCGTTGCCCGGAATGCCATAAGGTCATGGATATGTATGGCGAAGGGGAAAAGAAAACCTATATCTGTGCCTGCGGTTTTCGTGAAAAGGCCGATGCTTTTCATAAACGGAAAAAGGACAATGGCGGCTCCAAGCGAGAGGTGCAAAAGTACCTTCGTAATCAAAAGGAAGAAGCCGAACTAAGCCCTCTGGCAAAGGCTTTGCAGGAAGCTATGAAACAGAAATAAAAACGTCACCGTTTCTCTTTTGCTTTTTCCTGTGGTTTATGATATAATAAACTTCTAAACTAATAGAAATATGGGAGGCCTATGTGGATGGAAAAAACAGCAATTTTAAAAAGAAAACGCCTGCGGCTAATTCCTTTGGCAATGATCGCTGCGTGCCTCTTTGTTTTTGTATTCAGCACCTTTGTTTCGGCAGAATACTTACCCATCACCTTTAAAACAACAAAGGATTCTCTGAATATCCGTACCCAGCCCGATACTTATTCGGAGCTCCTCACGGTAATTGAAAAAAAAGGGACGTTGCTTTATCCTGTGGAACAGGTCAGCGATAACTGGTACAAGATTCGCTTTGCCGGCGGTGTTAACGGATATGTTTTCCGTGATTACGTAGAAACCGGCGATGCATTGAAATCCTCGGTATCTCTTTTCCCCGGTGCCGCATTACGTACCGGCCCTTCCGACAGCAGTGTGATTCAGAAAATGTGCAGTATCAGTACGGAAATGAGCATTGTGGGGCAGGATGGCAACTGGTATAAGGCAACCTCCTTTCAGGGAGAAACCGGGTATGTTTTGAAAAGCTCTGTTGTGAATCCGATAAAGAGCTACCCGGAATATACACCTGCTTTGCCGGAAGTTCCTGCCATTGAGATTTATAAGGTAAAAACTTCCACTACTGCAAAGGTGCGCACCGGCCCCGGGACCGGCAACAGTATTTTGACCGAAGTCGCCAATGGGGAGTTGATCACGGTTACAGGAAAAACCAAGGGAACCGATGGTAATGATTGGTATAAAATTACGGTTCTCAACGGTAAAACCGGTTATATCCGCGGTGATCTGGTGGCAACCTTTGATACCTCGATTTTGAAGGGCAAAACCATCGTGATTGATCCCGGTCATGGTAGTATAAAAACCGAGGGAGGCACCATTGACAACGGAAATGTCGGTATTGACGGTGTGTTGGAAAAAGATCTTAATTTGCCGATGTCCCAGTATTTGCAGGCCTATCTTGTAAAGGCCGGCGCTACGGTGGTGATGACCCGTACTGCAGACAAAGGCTATATGTCCCTTGCGGATCGTGCGGCCTATGCCAATAGCAATAATGCGGATATTTTGATTTCTGTACACTGCAATCGCTCCAATGATGCTAAAGTGAAGGGGTCCCTCGTCTATTACAGCAAATCCTATTACAATAATGGGAAATTGACAGAGTATGCCGATAATGCTGCAGAAGTGCAAAAGCGGCTGAAATTGGCAAATGCTGTGCAAAATTCCCTTCTTCTTGATACCGGCGCTAATAACGCAGGAATCAAGCATGACAGCCTTGCGGTACTTAACCGTACGATTGCGCCTTCGATTTATGCTGAGCCCGGATATATGAGCAATGCCGAAGAAGAAAAGCTTTTGACCTCTTACTCTTATCAGATTCTCTGTGCTCAGGGTATGTATAAAGGCATTTTAAAATACTTTGAATAATTTCATACTGAAATAATAAATTTTGGAGCTGTGAAAACAGCTCCATTTTTTTACTTGACAAGTTACCGATAGGTAACTATAATAATTAGTGACCGAACGGTAACGGAGGTTTTTATGAACGACACAAGAGAGAAGATATTGCAGGAAGCGTTGCTTCTTTTTTCCAAACAAGGATATGCCGGAGTTTCCATGAGCTGCATTGCAGGGCAGTTACAAATCACAAAGGCGGCGTTGTATCGTCATTACAAAAGCAAGCGGGATATTTTTGATGCCATCCTTAAACGTATGGAGGAATACGATCGGCGTCGAGCCCACGATGATGCTGTGCCGGAGGTCAGCTGCGATGAAGATCCCCAAGCTTATGTCAATATTTCCCCGGAAAACATATGCCGTTTTTCTTTGGGGCAGTATCGCTACTGGACTGCGGATCCTTTTGCCGCAGCCTTTCGCAAAATGGTTACGCTGGAACAATATCACGATGAAGAAATGGCTCTGCTTTATGAAAACTATTTGCAAACAGGCCCGCTGAAATATATGGAAGATATTTTCCGAAGTTTTTTGTCTTCGGGCAAACAGGGAAAGGGCCTGGAAAGGCTTATGGCTTTGGAATTTTACGGCCCTATGCTGTTTTTGATACAGGCTACGGATCATCGTATTTCGGCAGAAGAAGGCGAAAGGTTGTTACAAGAGCATTTTCGCCGGTTTTTTTCGATATATTTTCCGGAGGTGAAATTTCATGTGTGATATTGACCTGACCCGATGGGGAATTTCCGCGTCGATAACCGAGAACCCCTTTCTTGCCAGAGTGATCGGACAGGAGCGGGGGATTTATCACCTTATGACAGCAAAAGGTGAAAGGATTGCCGAAGTGACCGGAAAGTTTCGTTATGATGCTAAAAAAGTAACGGATTATCCGGTGGTTGGCGATATCGTGGATACGGAAGATTGCGAAGGTACACTGCGCATTCTTCGGGTTTTGCCGCGAAAAAGCCTTGTTCTGCGCCGCGCTGCCGGTTTTGAGGGAAAACCGCAGCCGATTGCGGCGAATATTGATACACTTTTTCTTTGCATGGCCTTGAACAGTGATTTTAATCTGAGGCGGTTAGAGCGCTATTTGGCTTTAGCCTGGGATAGCGGTGTGATCCCTGTTGTTTTGCTGACCAAGGCGGATCTTTGCCCGGATGCCGTACAGAGACAAGCAGAGGTTGCCGCAATCGCCATAGGTGTGGACATTTTGCGAATTTCTTCTGTGAATCACAGTGGTGTGGATGAAATTGCATCTTATCTAAAGCCGGGAAAAACCGCATCTTTTATCGGTTCTTCCGGTGTAGGGAAATCAACGTTAATCAACACCTTATCGAAAAAAATAGCTTAGGAGAAACGAAATGGAATATATGAAAAGTAAAGCATATGAAAGCAAAGATTGGATGGAAAAGATCATGGGGCCAAATCCGATGAAGCTTACCGAAGAGTTGATGAGAGATCACAAAATACCCGAAGGAAGCCGTATTTGCGACCTTGGCAGTGGCCAGGGCTTGACCAGCATATTTTTGGCCAAAGAATATGGATTTACGGTTTATGCGGCGGATCTTTGGAGTGATCCCGCAGAAAATCAGAAGTTTTTTGATGCTCAGGGAGTTCCCCGGGAGCAACTGATTCCGGTAAAGGCCGATGCAACGAACCTTCCTTTTGAAAAAGAATTTTTTGATGGTGTGGTTTCAGTGGATTCTTATAATTATTTTGGCAGAGATCCCCTTTATCTTGATGAGAAGCTGTTGCCCTTTGTGAAACCCGGCGGCTACCTTTATTTTGTGATTCCCGGTATGAAAAAGGATCTCCATGAGGATCTTCCGCCGGAGCTTCTTCTTTCCTGGACACCGGAACAACTTGATTATATGCATGATTTGTGCTATTGGCGTGATTTACTTTCCCAAACCCAAGGCGCAGAACTTCTTGAGATCGAAGAAACCGAAGGGAATGAAGAGCTTTGGCAGGATTGGTTGGCTCAGGAAAATGAATATGCTATCAATGATCGGAAATCTATGGAAGCCGGAGCGGGAAAATATTTGAACTTTATTAGAATGGTTTTACAAAAGAAATAAGGCAATGTTGCAATTACAACGGAAAAAAATGGCAAAATCGGGTATGCTATATTCATAAGAGAGAGGGAGGTTTTTTTATGAATGGCATGAGCAAAAAGATATATTTGGAATTACCGATACCTCATACCGGCGATGTGACTGCCGACCGGGAGCGTTTATTACAATACTTAGAGCCTCTTGCAGGTAGGGTATCCTTTCCTTATTCTGTATTTCGCAGGGATTATCGTGCTTTTCGTCGCGGAAATTGGCAGGTAACGACTACTCTGGTTTGGAGCGGTGAGCAATGGCAAATTACCGCGGTGGAGGCCGGAGATACTACTGCGTATCATTACGGTTTGGCTTTGGATCTCGGCAGTACGATGCTGGCAATGGAATTGATCGATATGAATACCGGTGAAGTGATGGCTGCCGATGGAGAACCGAATCCCCAGATTCCTTATGGGGAGGATATCCTAAGCCGCATTACTTATGGCAAGGATCAGGAGGAACATCTCCGAGAATTGCAGCAGGCAGCAGTCCAAGGGATCAATGCCTTGATTCAACGTCTATGCCGGCGTGGGAATGTGGATGCAAAGTATATTACTTTAATGACGGTAGGCGGCAATACGACGATGATTCATTTTTTCATGGGGATGGATGCCTTTTGTGTCTTTATGACGCCCTTTGCGCCGACCTTTAACAGCACGGGATTCGTCCCCGGCGAAGAGCTTGGTTTGGATTTTCAAGGTCTTGTCTATTGCCTTCCTTCTATCGCAAATTACCTTGGCGGTGATATCATTAGCGGCCTCTTAACGGTAAATATGACGGATGAGGATAAGCTTTGCCTGTATATGGATATCGGCACCAATGGAGAAATGGTCATTGGCAATAAAGAATTCCTTTTTGCCGGAGCCGGTGCTGCAGGTCCGGCACTGGAAGGGGGTATCAGCAAATTTGGGATTCGTGCAAAAGAAGGGGCTGTCTCTCATTTGCATATTATCGGTGATGATATGGTGATCGAAACCATTGGTAATCGGCCGGCCTTGGGAATTTGCGGCTCCGGAATTGTGGATCTTTTGGCGGAGATGCTTTTGAGCGGTTGGATGGATAAACAGGGCAAGTTGGTGATGGGGGCTTCTCCCCGTATTGTTGAGCTTTACGGAGAAAAGGCAGTAATTTATGCTTATGGTAACAACAGTGCCACCGGCGAAGACCTTTACTTTACCGAAAGCGATATCCTTGCTTTTCGTGATACGAAAGCCGCCGCAAATACGATGGTTGCCTGTTTGCTGGAGGCTTCCGAGATTGATCCCAAGGATATTGATGTGATCTATATGGTCGGCGGCTTTGGTGAACATATTGATCTGGAATCAGCGGTGACCATTGGCATGTATCCCGATGTGGAGCGGAGCAAATTTCAAAGTATTGGCAACGGCTCTTTAAAGGGAGCCCATAGGCTGCTCCTTGACCGGGATCAGATGACCCGCATAGCGGATATATGCAGCCGCATCTATTATCTGGAATTTGCCCAGTTCCCGGATTTTATTCTGAAAATGAGCGCTGCGGGCTTCTTCCCCCATACTGATTTGGAAGCATATCCCAGTGTTATCAAAAAGTTAGCAGAACGAAAAACGGTAAAATAAAAAAGAACCCCGGTGAAAGATTTGGAAGTAAATCATAAATCTTTTCACCGGGGTTGTGCTTTTTATCGTACCCTTGCTATGGCTTCTTTCCAGCCTGCCAGCAGGGAAAGGCGTTTTTCTTCGGCCATTTGAGGACGGAATATTCTGTCGGTTTGCCGATTTTCCAAAATTTCGTTGGTAGAGTGCCAGTAGTCTACTGCCAAACCGCTGAGATATGCAGCACCAAGTGCCGTTGTTTCGATGCATTTGGGGCGTTGTACGGTGGCTCTGGCAATATCGGCCTGAAACTGCATCAAAAAATTATTGGCACAGGCGCCGCCATCTACCTGAAGTGTAGTCAGTTCGGTTTTTGCATCGCCGGTCATGGCGTTGAGAACGTCATAGGTTTGATAGGCCAGTGATTCCAATGTGGCGCGGATGATGTGGTTACGATTGGCTCCCCGGGATAAACCGGTGATGATCCCTCTTGCATAGGGATCCCAATAAGGGGCGCCAAGGCCGGTGAATGCCGGTACTACGTAAACGCCGTTGCTGTCCGGTACGGCCAATGCACAACTTTCGGATTCTGCGGCATTATCAATGACTTTCAGTTCGTCCCGGAGCCATTGAATGGCTGCTCCGGCGGTGAATACCGAGCCTTCCAGTGCATAGTGTATGCTGTCATTTAACCCCCAGGCGATCGTTGTCAACAGCCCGTTTTTGGAGCTGACTGCCATATCTCCGGTGTTTAATAACATAAAGCAGCCGGTGCCATAGGTATTTTTGGCTTCGCCTTTATCAAAGCAGCCTTGACCAAAAAGGGCGGCTTGCTGATCCCCGGCCATGCCGCCGATGGGAATTGGTGCGCCAAAAAGGGTTGTTTCGCCATAGATCTCGCTGTTAGGACGAGGGGTCGGTAATAGGGTCGTTGGGATATCCAAAAGCCTTAAAATATCTTCATCCCAGGTAAGGGTATGGATGTTAAAGAGCATGGTCCGGGCAGCATTGGAATAATCGGTTACATGGACTTTACCGCCGGTGAGATTCCAAAGGAGCCAGGTATCGATGGTGCCAAAAAGAAGATCGCCGTTTTTCGCTTTTTCTTCGGCGCCGGGAATATGATCCAAAAGCCAGCGAATTTTCGATGCGGAAAAATAGGCGTCGATTTTTAAGCCGGTTTTTTCCCGTATCATAGCTTCGTAACCGGCGGCGATCAGTGCATCGCATTCATCGGAGGTGCGGCGGCATTGCCATACGATGGCATTGGCGATTGGTTTTCCGGTGTGGCGGTTCCAGATTACCGTGGTTTCCCTTTGATTGGTAATGCCGATGGATGCAATATCTTTAGCACAGATATCTTTGGCTTTTAGAGCTTCTTTTGCGGTGTAAAGCTGGGTTTCCCAAATCTCCGTGGCATCTTGCTCTACCCAGCCGGAATGGGGGAAATATTGAGTGATTTCCTTTTGTGCTTTTGAAATGATATTTCCTTTTTTATCAAAAATGATACAGCGCGAGCTGGTGGTACCTTGATCCAGCGCCATGATATATTTTCCCATAATCGAACCTCCTCTTTTGCGCATGAAAAACCTCCTTTGGGGTAAAATAGATTCGAGATTGAAGGAGGTGTTTCTTATGTGTCATTTGGATACTGATTACCGTTTTGCAAAATTAAGTTCCTGCTGCCCCGATGCGATTTCCAAATTGGAAAAAAGCCTTAAGAGTGAAAACGGCAAAGAAGTCGTTCTCATCGCTTACGAAAAGAAATGAAAACAAAAATGACCGGGATGATCCCGGTCATTTGCTTTGTAAGACTTTAATGCACCTTAATCAGTATTCGCACATTTTTGCGGTGCAGAACCGGCACATGGACTCTTCATCATGAATGTGCTGCTGCTTGGCAGTACAGAAGTAGTCCTTTCCTTTTTTATAGATTTTGCCGCCACCGGGGATTTGTAATTCCGGCGGATGGAGCGGAAGCTTTGCGACAAATGTTTTGTATAGGCTTAGGATGCGGATATAGTCTTTGAAATCTTCCTGCCCCGGGGCATATTTATCCATATAGCTGTTGATGCAGTCGATCAATTTCTGATAATAGTGGGGTGGAATGTTTTCCGGAAAGAAATTGCCGGAATTGTGTTTTAGCTCCAGCATGGTTTCAATATTGTACAGAGCATTTTTTTCGTTGAGATATTCTTCGCTCTCTACCGGATATTCTTTTGCTTTCCAGTTTAAATATTGTTGTTCAAGAGCCTCCAGCGGCCATTTTTCCGCTTCGCTTTGGAGTTGAAACAATAGTTTTTTCGAATCCAGTGCCATAAATTTCTCACTCTCCGGGCTGAAATCCACCGATCATTGACAAGAAATCATCGATCAGCGGCAGCTCCTTTTTTTCTTCTACCTTGATATTCAGCTTTTTGCACAGATCATGGAGCAAATAGCCGGTGTTTTCCCTTTTGATTCGAATCAAACGCGGCAATCCGTTTGCTTGAAGATATTCTGATAAAAAGGAAAAGAAGGTATCTTCTTCCTGGCTGGTTTCCTCAAAAAGGCATTGATCGGCAATGTAGCCTTCGTCAGAGTCGGCGATAATGCACAGCCTGGGGAAAAAGGGGATCGGCCCCAATTGGCTGCCGACAGGGTTGCCGAGGTAGCAGATATCGATTTCCAAACAGCGAGCTGTTTTTTTCAGTCGCTTTAATCTGGCAACGTAGAGGTCGTCTTTTACGGCATCCTCTTTTTCTTTGCGAAGGGAGCTGTCAAAATCAACGACATTGACCTGCTTTTTTCCATCCTCGTCACCGCAGGCGATCATAAAGTCGGAAGGATCCGGTACTTCATTACGGAAAAGCTCTGTGGCTTCGTCAAAAGCATTTAAAGCCTCGGTCAAAAGGATCACATCATCACTTTGGATATACCAGGGAGACATTCCGGGTTGGTATTTCCGGAAGTAAATGTAACTGTGGGGCGAACCGTCCGGCTGGAATCCTGCCTGCTCCATGGCAGTGACATCTCCCGGGCTTAAATGACTTTCTTCTCCGTAGATCACCGTGATACAGCTTTGGTTGGCAATGATGGTTTGAAAGCCGACGTCATCCCCTTGGTCAATGATATTCATGTATTTTTGCACATCGCTCTGGTTGGGGTATAGGGATATGCCGATAACGTCTTCTTCATAACCGTGAACGGTGATATAGAAGGGATCTTTTTCCTGAGGTTTAAACTCAAAGATCAATTCTTCGGGATATTTTTCCCATGGTTTTTTTGTACGTATTTTTTCTGCAATGGTAAATAACCCTTGCCATTGCTCGGGTGTAGGGATTTGAAACATAGCATTTTACCTCATATATATTTATTGTAAATCAAAACGTTGATTTTCGCAATAAAAAAATATTTAGAAAATCATAAAAAAAAAGCTTGCAAATTCACGGGAAATTTGGTATCATATAAAAGTAATTGCGATTGATATTATATAGCAAAGGAGGTGTCGGCATGGCCGTATGTCAGATCTGCGGTAAAGCAACCCGCTCCGGAATGAAAGTCAGTCACTCCCATATCCGCACCAAAAGAACTTGGAAACCTAACCTTCAAAAAGTAAGGGTGGTTGTTGATGGCACCCCCAAGAGACTTTACGTGTGCAGTAGATGCTTACGCTCCGGAAAAGTCCAGCGCGCTATCTAAATAAGTTTTATAAAAAGGCGTTCTTTTTGAGAGCGTCTTTTTTGTTATCTTTATGTTTCCCATATTCTACGATCTTTTGCAAAAGGAGTGATATTCTTATGGAAGATTCTATCAGCAGAAAATTGCGTCTTGCTCATGAAAAATATCTCAACGGCTTTTTGGCTTCGGATCCCGAAAAAATGGCTGAACTGGCCGGAGGACACTATGAAAATGGTGTGATTTCGATGAAACATTTTAATGAGGTGATCCAAGTTCATTGCGCCGATGGTACGATGGCTCCTCGTCCAAATCAGCTTCTGGAAGAAGTCCTGATTTTGAAATACCTTCAGGAAGCCCAAGGGATGGAAGGCCCGGGAAGCGATTATATCGCCTTTATTCAGCTTCCTTGCGGATCGCACCATATTAAGGCTTTTAAGGCCGAAGTTACCGATGTCCTGGCAAATACATTTGGCGGTGATTTCCCCGGTTTTATCGCCATTTGTGAGGCCCTTGGCGGAGAAAAAGCCGATGATGGTGATGTCGCTTATATTTTACCGTTCTTCCCGAAAATTTTTGTAAAAGTAATTCTTTGGGAAGCCGATGATGAGTTTCCTGCGGCGGCCAATTTCCTTTTTGATAACAAATGCACTTTTCATATGGACACCGACGGTCTTAACGAATTGGCCAATGCCACAGCGGAGCGATTGGCGGAGGCGGTAAAATGAGCCATTTTTTTGCCTATATCAGCAAGATGAAATGGATTCGTCGCTGGGGATTGATGAAAAATACGGCCGAGGAGAACATTATGGAGCATAGTTGGCAGGTGGCAACGATTGCCCATGGGTTGGCGGTAATCAAAAATGAGCTTTTTGACGGTGATGTGGATGCAGAGCATATTGCCATGCTGGCACTGTATCATGAAACCGGAGAAGTCATTACCGGTGATGTTGCAACACCTATCAAATACTTCAATCCCGAAGTGAAAAATGCCATTGGAGAAATGGAGCATCTGGCGAAGGAACGAATTCATCAAATGTTGCCCGAAGCCTTGCAGGCGGCGTATCGGCCGCTGATCTTTCCCGATGAAAAAGGCGAGGAATATCAGATTGTGAAAGCTGCGGATCGCATTTGTGCTTACTTGAAATGTGTTGAAGAGCTGAAATGGGGCAATCGGGAATTTGAAAAGGCCGAAGCTTCCATTCGTAAGGATCTGGAAAAGATTGACCGGGAAGAAGTAAAGTATTTTCTGGCCCATTTTGTGAAGAGCTTTTCCCTGACTCTCGATGAGTTAAATTAAAAAATGCCATTTTACATTATGAATAAAAATAAAGGAAATTTCCAATGATTTCTTATTGACCTTTTGATTTATCTATGGTAAAATAATTGCGTTAAAAAGGGAGTAGTTGAAAGTGGCGTTGTCGTCATCACGGTGAAAACCCGGTAGCGTCCACCTTTGTAAGGTAACAAGACTTTTTGGCAGTTGTTTGCGTTTATAAAATGCAATCGCTGGCAAAAAGTCTTTATTTTTTTGTAGATGAAAAATAATAAGAGGTGTAGTGTATGAGTAAAGAACTATGGCAGCAAACCGCTGCGGAGCTTTTTCAGGAGCATGGCAGCGGCAGTGAAGGTCTTTCCGATGCCGAAGTTGCTGAAAAAGAAGCAAAGTATGGTAAAAATCGACTTGAGGAAGGTAAAAAGAAAAGCCCGTTTCGTATTTTTCTGGAGCAGTTTGCAGATCTTCTTGTGATCATTTTGATCATTGCTGCAATCATCTCCATGATTTCCGGCAACATCGAAAGTACCATCGTTATTTTTGTGGTACTGCTGATGAATGCCGCTTTGGGAACGATCCAAACGGTAAAAGCGGAAAAATCTCTGGCTGCGTTAAAGGAAATGTCTTCTCCCAAAACAAAAGTTCTGCGGAACGGAAACATTGTGGAAATCAATTCGGAAGATGTGATGCCCGGGGATATTCTTTCTCTGGAAGCCGGCGACATGATCGTAGCCGATGGGCGTATCATTGAAAACTTCAATTTGAAGTGTGATGAAAGCTCTTTGACCGGTGAAAGTGAGCCTGTGGAAAAAACGGCAGAGGTCATTGCCGAAGAGGAAGTTGCTCTCGGTGATCGAAAAAATATGGTATTTTCCGGATCTCTAGTCACTTATGGACGTGCCAAGGTTCTTGTGACCGGTACCGCCATGGATACGGAATTGGGCAAGATCGCTGCTTTGATGAATGATACAAAACAGCGTAAAACACCGCTTCAGGTTAGCTTGGATCAATTCTCCGCAAAGCTGGCTACGGCGATTATGGTGATTTGCGTTATTGTTTTCCTGCTTTCGATTTTCCGCAGTCATATGACAATTTTGGATTCTCTGATGTTTGCCGTGGCTCTGGCCGTTGCGGCGATTCCGGAGGCATTGGCATCCATCGTATCCATTGTTCTTGCCATTGGCACGCAGAAAATGGCAAAGCAAAATGCCATTATCAAGGAATTGAAAGCGGTAGAATCTCTCGGCTGTGTTTCTGTGATCTGTTCCGATAAGACCGGTACCTTAACACAGAATAAAATGACGGTGCTGCGGCTCTTTGCCGATGGCAAGGATATTCTTCCCGAAGATATGAATATGGAAGAGGTCTCTCAGCGTACATTGGTTCGTATTGGTATTTTAGCTTGTGATGCCGTTGCGGATCAGGGCAGTGATCGGATCTTAGGCGACCCTACCGAGGCTGCTTTGGTGCAGATCGGAAGAAAGGCCGGCATAAACGAAGAGGAACTGCGCAATGACTATCCTCGTCTCGGTGAAGTCGCTTTTGATTCCGATCGTAAACGAATGAGTACGTTGCACCGTATCAATGGTGCCCCGATGATGCTGGTAAAGGGCGCTCTCGATCAGATGTTGGATCGCTGCGACAGCATTCTGACGGATCAGGGGATTCGTTTGATCACCGATGAGGATAAGGAAAAAATCCTGCATCAGAATCGGGAATATTCGGAAGAAGGTTTGCGTGTTCTGGCCTTTGCTCAGAGAGAATTGACGGCAGTGACGGCCCTGACGCCGGAAGATGAAGATCACTTGATTTTTGTTGGACTCATGGCCATGATGGATCCCCCCAGAGAAGAGTCCATTCGCGCCGTTGCCGATGCGGCAGCAGGCGGAATCCGTACCATTATGATTACCGGCGACCATAAAATCACTGCGGCGGCCATCGCCCGGCAAATCGGTATCTTTAAAGATGGTGATATCGCCGTAGAAGGTGTGGAGCTGGAACGGATGAGTGATGAAGAACTGGATCAAATGCTGCCGAAAATCTCGGTCTATGCCCGTGTTTCTCCGGAGCATAAAATCCGCATTGTAAATGCCTGGCAGAGAAGGGGACAGATCGTTTCTATGACCGGGGATGGGGTAAATGATGCTCCGGCATTGAAAAAAGCCGATATTGGCGTGGCAATGGGCATTACCGGTACCGAAGTAAGTAAAGATGCTTCCTCGATGATCCTTGTAGATGATAACTTTGCTACGATTGTGAAGGCTGTTGTGAACGGCCGCGGCATGTATGCCAATATCCGAAATTCCATTCAATTTCTGCTTTCCGGGAATATGGCCGGGATTTTGTGTGTTCTATTTGCATCGTTAGCCGGATTACCGGCACCTTTTGCTCCGGTACACCTTTTGTTTATTAATTTGCTTACCGACAGTCTCCCTGCTATTGCCATCGGTATGGAACCGGCCAAAAAGGGATTGTTGCGGCAAAAGCCCCGTGATCCCAAAGAGCCGATTCTGAATAAAGATCTTCTGGGAAAAATCGGCTATCAGGGTTTATTGATTGCTATTCCTACGATGATTGCTTTTTACATCGGTTATGCGGAGGACGCTGTTGCCGGCGCAACTATGGCTTTCGCTGTTCTTACTTTGGCCCGTCTCTTCCACGGCTTTAACTGCCGTGGTCGGGAATCCATTGTGAAGCTTGGATTCCGCAGTAATCCTTTCTCCCTTCTGGCATTCTTTGGCGGTGTTTGTTTCCTTGCTGCCGTATTGTTGATCCCCGGTTTAAAGGGATTGTTCCTTGTGGAAGGTCTTACCGGAGGAAAGCTTGGTATCATTGCCGTATTGGCATTTGCCCCTACCCTGGTGATTCAGGTTGCGAAGATTATTCGTGACTATGTTTTGAAAAAATAATAATTCAGTCAAAAAGGCTTTGGGCGAGATTCGGTCAAAGTCTTTTTTATGCAAAAAAACAAGGGCAAAGTTGATGTCATCTTCTTTGCCCTTGTTATTATACTGTTGTTTTATGCTGCGATACGATTTAAACCGAGGAAGTTTCTTTGTTCCGGAAGGATTGCGGCTAATTGACGGAAGAGCGCATTGGCTTGATCGCCGCCGTCGTCGCGTTCTTCATTGCCTCCATTATTGTTTCCTCCATTGTTTTCACCGTCGCCGTTGTTTCCTTCGTTATTACCGCCGTTGTTTTCGCCGCCGTTATTATTGTTTTCGTTGTTATTATTTTCTTCCTCTTCCTTCTTATCCTCGTCATCGCTGTCATCATCATCGCTGCTGCCGCCGGAATAATCGGAAATGGAATAGCTATAACCGGAAGGTCGGTCGAAGGTTTCATTTTTGATAACGCCGCTCTTATAGGCTTCTCCAACGACCATACGCCAGATAACAGTGGGATATTGACCACCATATACGTTGGCCATGTATTGAGCTTTGCCGTCGGCGCTGACGTCGTTATCGTATCCCATCCACACCATGCCGACGATTTGCGGTGTGTAACCGGCAAACCAGGCGTCTTTGGTGCCGTATTTACCGCGGAAGGTTTTTGTATTGGGAAGCTGCGTTGTTCCGGTTTTACCGCAGATGTAAAGGCCGCCGACGTTGGCCCGGGTTGCGGTACCGCTGGAGACAACGCCGTGAAGGAGCTGACTCATGGAATAAGCTGTGGTTTCCTTCATGACCTGTTCGAACTGGGCATCGTGTTCGTATACCGGTGCATCGCCTTCGGATGCATAGCGACTTTCAATGCGGCGGATCGTTGTGAGATCCGTTTTATAACCGCCGGATGCAAAGCAGGTATAGGCTGTGGCCATATTCAGCGGAGATACACCGTAGGTAATACCGCCCAGAGCCAATGCCGGGTTGTCATCGCTTTCCACCAGAGGTAGTCCCAATTTTTTTGCAAATTCCCAACCGGTGGTGGTGCCGATTTCCTGAAGGAGACGAACGGCACAGGTATTGATGGAGTATTTTACCGCTACACTCATGGAAACTTCACCGCGGTAACCGCCGCCGGAGTTCTTCGGTTTGTAAGAGCCGGTAAGAGGAGCATCCAGAATGGTGTAATTCGGAGAATAACCTTTTTCCAAAGCCGGGCCGTAAACGGCCAGAGGTTTGATGGTGGAACCGGGCTGACGTTTCATATCCGTAGCGCGATTGTAACCGAAACGGGTGTCATATTCTCGGCCCCCGGCCATACCGTAGATCTCACCGTTTTTCGGATTGGCAAAGATTGCGGCGCTTTCCAGCTGGTCATCACCATAGCCTTTGGGGAAAGAGTAATTCCCGTTGAGGTAGATATCATCCAGTTTTTCCTGGACGGCGGGGGTTAATGTTGTGTAGACACGGAAACCGCCGGTGTAGACCGAGCCGGTGCTGTAGCCCATTTCCACAAGAATGGAATCGGCTTCCTTGATGGCGTAGTCGGTAAAGTAGGAATGTCCTTCGGTGCTTTCTTCGGGTTTATGGATGTTGAGCACGATATCCTCGGCTTTGGCCGAATCGGCTTCTGCTTCGGTAATGGCATTGTTCTTTACCATATTATCCAATACTTGGTTTCTTACCCTGATGGCTTTATCCATATCCGTTGCCGGAGAGTAGGCATTGGGGGAGGGCAGCATCCCTACCAGTGTTGCGCATTCGCTGAGGGTAAGGTCACTTACATCTTTATTGAAGTAGTAATTGGCTGCGGAACCGATGCCGTAAATGTTTTGTCCCATGAAAACTTCATTGAGATAGAAGGTAAGAATTTCATTTTTGGTATACATCTTTTCCAGCTTCAGAGAAACGATGGCTTCTTTGATCTTACGGTCGATCGTTTTATCCTGGGAATTCAGAACGGCATTTCTTGCCAACTGCATGGTGATGGTGGAACCGCCTTGTGCTGCACCGCGGTGACGAATATCGGCGACGAATGCCCCAAAAATACGGATCACATCAATACCGTTGTGAGAGTAAAAGCGTGTATCTTCCGTGGATATGACCGCCGGGATAATATAGGAACTTTCATAGGCCGAAAAAGTTACGACATTGCGGAATTCGGAACCGCTGATTTCCGTCAGCAAATTACCGTCTCCATCGTAAACTTCGGATTTCGAAGCCTGTGAAATACCGTTGGTGTCCAGATCTTCCAATGCGCCCTGAATGTCATCATAATTTGATTTGATCAAAAAGCAGCTGTAAGCGCCTACTGCGATGATACAAAGCAAAATAACGAGAATGACGATAAGGACAATGCGCTTCGCTATAGAGTGTTTTTTTCTTCTCTTCTTCTTTCTCTTTCTCTTTTTATCGGAAGGCGAATCCGAAAAGGAGTATTTACTATTTGACATTTCCTTCCTCCTGCATGGAAAAATATATCAATATTATATCATAGATCTTGCTATTTGAATAGCATTACCTTGTAAATTTTTGTGTTTTATGCTACTATATTATAAAATATTCCGCGCATTTTTGCGTGAAGGCTTTATGGAACGTGTTTGTCGTTTTTAAGGCAAAGAATAGGAGGATTGGATGAAGATTGCAGTCATAGATGGTCAGGGCGGCGGTATCGGCCGACATATCATGGAAAAACTTCGTGCCCGACTGCCGGAAGATACGGAATTGATTGCATTGGGAACAAATGCTTTGGCAACGGCTCAAATGATGAAAGCCGGTGCCAGTGAAGGTGCTACCGGAGAAAATGCTATTTGTTATATGGCAGATCGGGTGGATTATATTACCGGAACCGTATCGATCCTCATTGCCAATGGTATGCTGGGTGAGATCAGTCCTGCCATTGCTGCGGCTGTAGGCAGTTCTCATGCAAAAAAATTCCTCTTGCCATTGAATAAAAATGACGTACATATTGCCGGAGTCTTAAAAGAGCCGTTGCCTCATCTTATTGATGAATTAACAACGATGCTTTGTAAGGAGGGATCTGAAAATGTGTGAAGCAAATATCTATATCCGCAATAAAGGCGAGAAGGACTATGAGCTGCTATTGGAAGCGGTGGATAAAGTGATTCCCGGTGACGGTGAGATCCTGGTGGAAAGCATTTTCGGAGAACGGAAGATCGTAAAAGCAAAAATCGAGGAAATGTTATTGCTGGATCATAAAATCCATTTGGAAAGGATCTGAAAATTATGAAGGAAATTGCCGAGGAAATCATTAAATGGCTAAAGCGGCAATTGGAAACAACAGGAATGGACGGTTTTGTGCTGGGCCTTTCCGGGGGAATTGATTCTTCGGTTGCTGCTGCACTGATCATGAAGGCTTGTCCCGACCATTCTCTGGGCGTTATTATGCCGGCAGGGAATCGGGAAAAGGATCGCCAGGATGCAATATTGGTGGCAGACACCTTTTCTCTTCCTTATATTGAAGTCCCTCTCGGGGAACATCGCGAAACCCTTTTTCACGATGTAAAGGCAGCTCTTGACCGTTCCGGTCGAGGCATTCGTGATGAACGGATGACAAAGGGCAACATCGGCGCCCGGCTGCGAATGACAACGCTCTATGCTGTGGGAAACAGTTTAAATTATCTCGTTGTGGGTACGGACAATGCCGCAGAAACTTATACCGGCTATTTTACAAAATACGGAGATGGCGGTGTAGATATTTTGCCCCTTTCCCATTTAAATAAAGGGGAGGTCTATCAACTCGGAGCCTATCTCGGTGTTCCCGAAGTGATACGGAAGCGTCCGCCTACTGCCGGCTTCTTTGCGGAACAAACCGATGAAGGGGAAATGGGTGTCAGTTATGATACCATCGATGCTTTCTTGCGCGGAGAGGATATCCCCGAAAAAGATCGTGAGATTCTGGATCATTTGCACCGGATTTCCGAACACAAACGTCATTTGCCGCCAACCGTAAAATAATACGGGGAACGGATTATAAGTAAAGTAAGGTTTTAATAAATTTTATAGTTGAGGAGAATATCAATGTCAGGACATTCAAAATGGGCTAATATCAAAAGAAGAAAAGGCGCAGTAGACGCCGAAAGAGCAAAAGCATTTACCAAGATTTCCAGAGAGATCATTGTTGCCGTTCAACAGGGCGGCCCGGATCCCGATGGTAACTTTCGCTTAAAATTAATGATTCAGAAGGCAAAAGCCGCCAATATGCCCAATGATAATATTAACCGCTGCATCCAGAAGGCTGCCGGTAACGGCGAAGGCGCTAAAATGGATGAGGTGATTTACGAAGGCTACGGCCCTGCCGGCACTGCGATTCTGTTAGAGATCATGACGGATAACCGCAATCGTACCGCCAGTGAAATTCGTTATCTTTTCTCCCGTAACGGTGGTAATCTCGGGGAAACCGGCTGTGTTGCCTGGATGTTTGACCGTATCGGCCGCATCGTGATTCCCATGGAAGGCAAAGAAGAGGATGATGTGATGATGGCGGCTCTGGATGCCGGTGCCGAGGATGTATCTTTTGAAGACGGCAACTGTGAAGTTGTTACTTTGCCGGAAAATCTGGAAGAGGTTCGTCAGGCACTTATGGCTGCCGGTTTGGAACCTACGGAAGTGGAAGTGACTCGGGTACCCAAAAATACCGTTGCGGTAGAAGATGTTGATCAGGCCCGCCAGGTTTTGAAGCTTTACGATGCACTGGATGAATATGATGATGTTCAGAATGCATACAGCAACTTTGAGATCAGTGACGAAATTTTGGAGCAGATCTGATTTCTAAGGAAAACTTATCTTGAGATAGGAAAGAAAGTGAAATACAATGGCTACGGATAAAAAAGGTATCATTGCAGAGTTTAAAGAATTTGCCATGAAAGGCAGTATTGTTGATGTTGCCATCGGTATGATTATCGGTGCTGCATTTAGTGCGATCATTACCTCTCTTGTTGAGGATATCATTATGCCCCTGCTTGGGATTCTCATTGGGAAGGTTGATTTCTCCGGCCTTTCCATTACCGTTGGTTCTGCGAAAGTGATGTACGGTTCTTTTATCCAATCCTGCTTTAGCTTTTTATTGATCTCCATTACGATCTTCCTTTGTATCAAGGCGGCAAATAAAGCCAGATCCGCTTTTGAGAAAAAAGAGGAGATCGAAGAGGAGGAAGAGGAAGCCGAAGTCGCAGAAGATATTGCCTTATTGACGGAGATCCGAGATCTTCTGAAAAAGAAAGACTAAAAAATAACTTCGTTTGGAGCCGGTGCGTTTATGTTACCGATTTCCAAACGGAGTTTTTTATTTGGTTATGCTTTTCCAGGCATGGATGAGCTTTTCCAGATTCCAGGCGGCATTTGCCGGACTTGTGGAGGGTAATGCTTCCACGGGAAGAGAGATGCTCTTAAAGTGCTGCAGATAAAGCCCATGGGCTTTTTTGCCGTTGCAAAAAACTTTTTTGATTTGGGTCTTTTCCAACAATCCGGGGATATCGTTGGGAACGGCTTTTTTGATGCTGCTGTCTGCGGAACCGATGATATCGCAGCTTTGAATGACATCCCAAAGGGCGATTCTGTGCTTTAATAAAAAATCCCGCTTCTCCGGAATCGTTTCCAGCAGAGTGTCGGAAAATACGGCGGATAGAACCTTCCAGAAACGATTTTGAGGGTGTCCGTAGTAAAATTCGTTTTCTCTGGATTTTACCGAAGGAAATGTTCCTAAAATAAGGATCTTTGCTTTTTCATCGTATATAGGGGAAAATGGATGTATTTCGTTGCTCATATCGTTTTTATACCTCTATTTTATTTTAGAGTTGCACCGTTGATTTGTCAAATTTTTCTTGAAACCGATGCTGCTATCGCATATAATATTTTCAGGAGGTGGGACAATGATTACGGAAGAAATTACCTTTTCCAGTCGGGAAGAAGGGGAAACGATTTATGGCAGGATCTATTTGCCCTATGGCGATATCAAAGGTGTGGTGCAGTTCGCTCATGGAATGTGCGATTACGGCGAGCGATATGAGGAATTGTTTGGTGAGCTGACGGATTGCGGCTATGTTGCGGCCTATGCCGATCATCTTGGCCACGGCAACTCGATCCAGAGCCTTGATGATCTTGGTTATTTTGCCCAGAATGACGGTTATCAAAAGGTTGTTGCCGATTATCACCATTTTTATCAGCTATTGGAGGAACGTTTTCCCTACAAGAAGCACTATGTGATGGGGCATAGCATGGGCTCCTTTATCGTGCGTTATTTTATGTCCACCTATCGGGAAAATATGGCGGGAGCGATTCTTATGGGTACTTCGGGGCCGAATCTCTTGGCCGGTCTCGGTGTTTTCATTGCCAAATCCATTGCAGTGGTAAAGGGCGGATATTATCGCTCTTCTTTGTTGGAAAAAATGGCCTTTGGCAGCTACAATAAGCATATTGAAGAGCCTCGTTCTGCCTGGGATTGGCTTAGTCGCGACAAAGCCGCTGTCGATAGCTTTGATACCGATGAATTGCGAAACCAGACCTTCACGGCTTCGGGGTTTAAGGATCTTTTTTCTCTTGTTCGTGTTGTGAACAGCCATCCTTTTATTGATGATGTCCCCAAGGAATTGCCGATCCTCTTTCTCTCCGGTAAGGAAGATCCTCTGGGAAATTATGGGAAAGGAATCCAAAAGCTGGAGGATACCTTTTTGTCTATGGATTTTCAGGATGTAAGTGCTGTTCTTTTTCCCGGTGCCCGTCATGAGCTTTGCCATGAATTAAACCGCGAAGAGGTTTATGATACCATCATTGAGTGGTTAAATCGCCACGCCTATGACGAAGTTCATTTGACCTTCCCTGAAAATGACGATCCGATGGCCTTTGCTTTTGAAGAGGAAGAACGGGAGTTGGCGAAAGAAAATGAGGATGAAGAAGATTGGTATTCCGAAGAAGATGAATACCGTCGGTATTGAGTCTTGCTTTTCATAGGACATTCGATGTAAAAATCTATAGAAATCGCAGTTTGTGTGCAGCTTCGTAAAAACGAGGCTGCTTTCTTTTGTGGGAAATCTGTATTCTTGTCAAAATGATTTCATATTACAGAGAAAATATGAAATTCCGATAGTCTTTTGGGCAAAATTAGTGTATAATAATTCTATTACGGAGGAATCCGTAAAACGTTATTGCTTCACGATGCTTTTGAAGCATATCTGTGGCTTTTGCGATATGAAAATGGTAGAAAAGGCGTATCCGGAGCGGTACGCTGTATTGATAAAAAGGTTGGGAGATCGTTTATGATTGGTGTAATTGATTACAAAGCGGGGAATGCCCCCAGTGTATTAAATGCCCTGAAACGGATTGGTGCCGAAGGGCGCATGGTAAAAAGCGGCGCAGACCTTGAAGGTCTTCACGGGATCATTTTGCCCGGTGTCGGTTCGGCGGAAGCTACCATTGGTTCTTTAACCGAAACCCATCTCTTAGCGGCTTTGAAGGAAAAAGTTCTGGTTGAAAAAATTCCTTTTATCGGCATTTGCATCGGTATGCAGATCCTCTTTGAACATAGCGAAGAAGGGGATGTGGATTGCCTTGGCTGGCTTAAAGGTCATGTGGTTCGTTTCGATCCATCCCATGTTCGCGTTCCTCAGATGGGATGGAATGAGGTTCGGTTTTGCCGTGAACATCCTCTTGTTGCAAACATGGGGGAAAGCGGTCATTTTTATTATGTGAACTCTTACCATGTTGTACCCGATGATACCGCAGATATTTTAGCAGTGACCGACTACGACGGTGAATTTTGCTGTATGGTGCAGCATGAAAATATTATGGCAGCTCAGTTCCACATCGAAAAGAGCGGCCCTCTTGGTTTAAAGCTGCTGCAAAATTTTGTAAACTATGCCGAAGGAGGAAATGACTAATGTTAACGAAACGTCTTTTGGCTTGTTTTGATATGCGTGATGGAATGGTGACGAAAGCCCACCAATTTCAAGATAATTTTGATATAGGCAGTGCCGCAGAGATTGCCTGTAAAATCTATGAGGATCAAATTGATGAAATCCTCTTTTACGATATCACCGCCAGTGCGGAAAAAAAGCCCATTGATCTTGCTACCGTTCGCACTGTGGCGGAGCGGGTCTTTGTGCCTTTTGCCGTTGGCGGCGGTATTCGCAATTTGGAGGATATGTATCAGGTTCTAAAGGCTGGTGCAGAAAAGATTAGTATTGATTCTATGGCGGTGCGCAATCCCCAAATCATTGCGGAGGGGGCAAAAGCCTTTGGCTCCCAATGTATTGTTTTGAGTATGCAGGTCAAACGGGTTGAAAAAACAGCAAAGATTCCTTCTGGCTATGAAATTGCCATTGACGGTGCCCGCACCTTTACCGGTATGGATGCTTTGGAATGGGCCAAGCGTGGCGAGAGCCTCGGTGCCGGGGAGCTTTGCATCAACAGCATTGATTGTGACGGTACACATCAGGGATATGACCTTGAGATTACCGGTTTGATCGCGGAGCATGTCAGTGTGCCGGTCATTGCATCGGGCGGCGCCGGAACGCCGGCTCATATTGCCGATGCTTTTACCAAGACCGGTGCTTCTGCTGCTATTATCAGCTCTATGCTCTATTCGCCGTTGCTGCCTCATAATTATTCGGTTTCCGAAATCAAGGATTATTTGACGGCTCAGGGGATTCCCGTGAGACCGTATCTGAAATAGAAGGAGATAAAAGATGAAAATTACGGATGGCATTATTGAGTACGTTTCTTCTTTGGCTCGTCTGGATTTGAATCCCGAAGAAAAAACGAAAATCAAAGGTGAGATCGAAAAGATCATCGATTATATGGATGTTTTGAATCAATTGGATACCACCGACGTGGAACCCATGAGCCATGTGCTCCCGACAACAAATGTTTTTCGTGAAGATGTGGCATGTCCTTCCTATCCTCGGGATGAAATCTTGAAAAATGCTCCCGAAAGTGATGAAGGCGCATTTCGTGTACCGAAAACAGTGGAGTAAAGGAGTTTCAGCAGGATGAATTTATATGAATTAACGCCTTTGGAAGCAGGCGAAAAAATTAAATCGAAAGAGATCGGCGTTCGTGAGCTTACCATGGCTGCATTGGAACGTATTGAGACGATAGACGATGATGTACAGGCCTTTTTGCGTACAGAAGCCGATGCGGCTCTGGCTCAGGCCGATGCGGCGCAGAAAAAAATTGATAACGGTGAATTGACGGGGCCTTTAGCCGGCGTTCCCTACGGTTTGAAAGACAATATTTGCACAAAGGCTATGGAAACGACCTGTGCTTCGAAAATTTTGGGTGGTTTTTTACCTCCCTATGATGCTACCATCGTCAAAAAATTGAATGATGCCGGTATGATCATGGTGGGGAAAACCAACATGGATGAATTTGCCATGGGAAGCACTACGGAAACATCTTATTACAAAACGACAAAAAATCCCTGGGATCTGAATCATGCTCCCGGTGGCAGCAGCGGCGGAAGTGCTGCCGCCGTTGCTGCCAGAGAAGTTCCCTTTGGGATTGGCAGTGATACCGGCGGTTCTATTCGTCAGCCGGCGGCATATTGCGGTGTGACCGGATTGAAGCCCACCTATGGTGCCGTCTCTCGTTTTGGGCTCATTGCTTACGGTTCTTCTCTTGACCAGATCGGACCCATTGCACCTACGGTAAAGGATTGTGCTGCCATTTTTAATGTCCTTTCCGGTTATGATGAAATGGATTCCACCTCGATGCCCATGGAACTGGATGTTTTGTCTGAATTGGGGAAAAATGTAAAGGGAATGACCATTGGTATTCCCACGTCCTTCTTTGGGAATGGCCTTGATGCGGAAGTGAAGGAAAAAATCCTTGCTGCCGCAAAAGTGTTTGAAGAAAACGGGGCTGTCGTTGAGGAATTTGAATTTCCCATGCTGGATTATGCAGTGCCTGCTTACTATATTATTGCCTCTGCCGAAGCCAGCTCCAACCTTTCCCGTTTTGACGGTGTGAAATATGGCTTCCGTTCCGAAGAGGCCCAGGGACTCCGGGATGTTTATCTAAAAACCCGTACCGAAGGCTTTGGCAGTGAAGTAAAAAAACGTATCATGCTTGGCGCATTTGCTTTGAGCAGCGGTTATTATGATGCGTATTACAATAAAGCCTTGCAGGTAAAAGCTTTGATCAAAAAAGCCTTTGATCAAGCCTTTGAAAAATATGATATGATTCTTGGCCCCGTTGCGCCTACCACGGCACCGAAGATTGGTGATAGCTTGAAGGATCCTTTGGCAATGTACCTTAGTGATATTTATACCGTCTCGGTCAACCTTGCCGGTTTGCCCGGCTTGTCCCTGCCTTGTGGTTTTGACGGTCAGGGTTTACCCATTGGGATGCAGCTTTTGGGCAAAGCTTTTGATGATGCGAAACTCCTTCGCGCTGGTGCTTTTTATCAGGAAGCTACCGATTTCCATTGTCAACAGCCTGCCATTGCCAAGAAAGGAGAGTGAGCCATATGAAATACGAAATGGTCATTGGCTTGGAGGTTCATACCGAGCTTGCTACAAAATCAAAGATCTTTTGCTCCTGTACTACGGAATTTGGCGGTGAACCCAATACCCATTGCTGCCCCATTTGCACCGGTATGCCCGGCGTGCTGCCGAAACTGAATAAAAAGGTGGTAGAATGCGGTATTGCTGTAGGGCTTGCCACCAATTGCGATATTACGCCTTACGGAAAATTTGACCGTAAAAACTATTTCTATCCGGATCTGCCCAAAGCATATCAGGTTTCCCAGTTGTATCTGCCCATTTGCCGTAATGGTTATATTGAAATCGAAGGGGAAGGCTTCCATAAAAAAATCGGCATCCATGAAATCCATATGGAAGAGGATGCCGGGAAACTGATTCATGATCCGATTTTTGATACAACTCGTGCCGACTACAACCGTTGCGGTGTGCCTCTGTTGGAAATCGTTTCCGAACCGGATTTTCGCAGTGCTGAAGAAGTCATTGCCTATCTGGAAACGTTAAAAGCTACTCTTCAATATCTGGGAGTGTCCGATTGTAAAATGCAGGAAGGTTCTCTTCGTGCCGATGTGAACCTTTCGGTGCGCCCCGAAGGACAGGAAGAATTCGGTACTCGTACCGAAATGAAGAATATCAACTCCTTCCGAGCCATTGCTCGGGCCATTGCCGCCGAGAAAAAACGCCAGATTGAGGTATTGGAAAGTGGTGGCAAGGTAGTACAGGAAACCCGCCGTTGGGACGATGCTGCCGGTAAAAGCTATGCCATGCGTTCCAAAGAGGATGCTCAGGATTACCGCTATTTCCCGGAACCGGATCTTGCTCCGGTCGTGATTTCCGAGGAATGGAAGGAAGAGATCCGCAAGACTCTGCCGATGCTTCCCAAAGAAAGAAAACAAAAATATATCGATGAATTTGGTCTTTCGGAATACGATGCCCGTTTACTGACGGAAATCAAAGCTTTGGCAGATTATTTTGACGAGGTCAACGGTATTGTTAATAACCCCAAGGAAGTTGCAAACTGGCTTCTTGGTGATTTTATGCGTTTGGCCAAAGAAGGTGAGGAAGATTGCTTTAATATCTTCCTGGATGCTGCGAAAATGGCCGATGTCATTTTGATGGTTAAAGAAAACCTTATCAACCGCAACACCGCAAAGGATGTTTTTGCCGTAGTATGGAAGGATAATCTGGATCCCAGAAAATATGTGGAAGATCACGACCTGGCCATGGTTGGCGATGATAATCTGGTGAAGGATACGGTGGCGAAGGTGATTGCCGCAAATCCCAAAACCGTAGAAGAGTATAAAGGCGGTAAAACGAAAGTTTTGGGCTTCCTTGTCGGTCAGTGTATGAAGGAATTGAAGGGGAAAGCCGATCCCGGTTCCATCAATGCGATGATCCGCGAGGCCCTGCAATAATCCTTTTATAAAACACGGATAACGTATAGAAAAGTAGGTGATGGTATGAAGCTAACATTTTCCGGTGCCGATCATGAAGTTACCGGCAGCTGTCACTGTTTAACCGTTAATGGAAAGAACATTCTCGTAGATTACGGTATGGAGCAGGGGAAAGATATCTTTGTGAATCAACCGATTCCTTTTAAGGAAAAGGATGTTGATTATGTGTTTCTTACCCATGCTCATATCGATCATTCCGGGTTGTTGCCTGCCCTTTGGAAAAAAGGATTTCGCGGTAGGATTTTCGCGACGAAAGCCACAGCCGATCTTTGCCGGATTATGCTCAAGGATTCCGGACATATCCAGGAAGCGGAAACGGAATGGCAAAACCGCAAAGGCCGCAGAGCGGGAAAACCTGAAGTAAAACCTCTGTACACCGTGGAAGATGCCGAAGAGGTTTGCAAGCTCTTTTTCCCTTGTCATTATAACGATATCATTGATGTCGTGCCGGGAATCCGTATCCGCTTTACGGATATCGGTCATATGCTGGGCTCTGCCTGCATCGAGGTGTGGCTCAAGGAAGGCGTCCACGAAAAGAAAATTGTATTTTCCGGGGATATTGGCAATCTGAATCAGCCGATTGTAAAAGATCCTTCCTTTGTAGAGGAGGCCGATTATATTGTAATCGAATCAACCTACGGCACCCGCTATCATCAATTTGTGGAGTTTGATTACGCTACAGAACTTGCTCATGTGATCCAAAGAACTTTTGATCGCGGCGGTAATGTGGTGATCCCATCTTTTGCTATCGGCCGTACCCAGGAGATTCTTTATTTCCTACGGGAGGTCAAGGAGAAGGATCTGGTGCCGCAATATCGTGATTTTGAGGTTTATGTGGACAGTCCCATGGCAATTGAGGCCATTGAAGTATTCCGGGAAAATATGCTGGAATGCTACGATGAAGAAACAATGGCCGTTGTGAATCAGGGGATCAATCCTATTTCTTTTCCGGGGTTGAAAACGACTTTGACAGCGGCGGAATCAAAGCAGATCAATACCGATATTACACCGAAGGTGATCATTGCTTCTTCGGGGATGTGTGAAGGCGGACGTATTCGTCATCATCTCAAGCATAATTTATGGCGTAGTGCCTGCACCATTCTTTTTGTAGGATATCAGTCCATGGGAACATTGGGACGTGCCATTGCCGATGGCGTAAAAGAGGTGAATATCTTTGGCGAAACGATTCGGGTTGAGGCGGAAATTTCCATATTGGCCGGTGTTAGCGGCCATGGAGACCGCGCCGGGTTAATGCGTTGGCTCAATGGTTTTCATTCGGTACCGAAGCACGTTTTTGTAGTTCATGGAGAAGATGAAAGCTGTACGCAGTTTGCAGCTTTTGTAAAGGAGCAGTTTGGTTTTGAATCCGATGCCCCTTATAGCGGCAGTGTTTATGATCTTGCCGCAGGTCGTTATGAGCGGATTGCCGAACCTGTTCCGATTCTACGGGAAAAGAAAGGGGCCAAAGCTGCCGAAGAGATTTTTGCTCACCTGCAAATGTTGGGGCGTCGGCTGCTTGAATTGATTGCATCTTATAAAGGCAGGGCGAATAGAGATATCCGGGCCTTTAGTAAAGATCTGGAAGATATTTGTAAAAAGTATGAGGATCACTAAAAGGGAACAATGTTTTGGTATATGCCCTTAAAAAGATCATTGGAGAGTGATAAAAATGGATCGTATTGCTATTGTTTATTGGAGCGGTCGGGGAGCGACAAAACAAATGGCAGACTATGTAAAAGCAGGAGTGGAAGCGGCAGGCAAAACTGCTGATGTTTACCTTGCTCGTGATTTTGGAAAAGACCTTATGCCGAACTATAATAAGCTGGCTTTTGGCTGCCCTGCTATGGGTAATGAAGAGCTGGAACCTTCGGAATTTGAACCTATGTTCCGTGAGATCGAACCGTATCTGCCAGGGAAAAAGGTGGTTTTGTTTGGTTCCTATGGCTGGGGAGAACAGCAGTGGATGCTTGATTGGGAACAACGTGCTGCCGAAGCCGGTGTTCTCCTGATGGATTATGGCCTTGCCGTGAAGGACGAACCCGATGAGGAAGGCCGTATTCTTTGCGAGGATCTCGGTACAACTTTAGCGATATCATGAAAATGAAAATCCCCGTACTGCGTTTTTTGAAACGTGGTACGGGGATTTTTTTTCTTGTTATTTTGTTGCTACATTGATGATGGATTCGGTAAAATCGATATTTTCGATGGTACCGGCAACCTTTTTCTGTTCCCCAAAAATGGTGGTAAAGGTTAATTCATCGCCGTTCTGGGCAAATTCGGTAACGCTCTGAGCAAAGGGATCATTTTCATTATGATCGAGATAAACGCGAGCAAGGCACATGATTTAGTCCTCCTTTGCGGCAAGATTTAACGCAGCTTCCAGCTTATCATTGGCCTGATCCTGCAATTCTTTGGCAGCTTTAACCAATGCTGCAACTTCACCCTTTCCGAGTTTGTCTGCATTTTCTGCAATATCGCCGATCTCTTCGCTGTGATGCTTGTTGTGATGAAGCATATGCTCGAGGAGAATCGTAAGTTTTTCACCATTTAATTCCATGAGTATCACTCCTTTGTTTCTATGATCTTTACTGTAGCTACATTATAATCTTAATTTGGCGGTGATGCAATAAAAAAATACGGAAATGCAAATAATTTATGAGATTTTAAAGAACTTCGATTATATTTACACAAAAACAGCGGATTCCTATTGAAAAATCAGACGCAATTTGTTACTATTATGGATAATATTATTTTAGGAGAACGACCATGAAAAATAAATTTGGAGTCGGCATTATGGGCCTTGGCACAGTTGGCCTTGGCACAGCGACGATTTTACAAAAAAATAAAGCAACACTTTCCATGCGCAAGGAAAGTGAAATTAATTTGGTCAAAGTTTTGGAAAAATATGTGGATCGTGCGAAGGAAGATCTTGTTGCGATCGGCATGGATCCCGAAATCGTCACCGATGATTTTGATGCCTTTTTGGCAACGGAAGGCATGGACATTGTAGTGGAATTGATCGGCGGGATAACTTTGGCCCGAGAATTTATTTTAAAGGCTTTAAAAGCCGGTAAAAGTGTTGTTACCGCAAATAAAGACCTTATGGCCATTCATGGCAAGGAATTGCTGGATACCGCAGCGGAAAATAAGGTCGATTTGCGCTTTGAAGCATCGGTAGCCGGCGGTATTCCCATTATTAATGTGCTGAAAAACGATTTGGTTGCCAATAATATCATCAGCATTATGGGTATTGTAAATGGGACGACAAATTACATCCTTACCCGAATGTATGAGGAAAACGGTGATTTTCAGGAGATCCTGAAGGAAGCCCAGGAACTGGGATATGCTGAAGCCGATCCCACCGCGGATATCGGCGGCTTTGATGCTGCCAGAAAAGTAGCAATTCTTGCTTCCATTGCTTATAATAGTCGTGTGACCCTTGATGATGTTTACGTCGAAGGTATTGAAAAAATTTCGGCTCTTGATATTGATGCCGCAAGAAAGCTGGGTTACGTTATTAAACTGTTGGGGATTGCCAGAGAGCAGGAAGGCGAGATTGAGGCCAGAGTTCATCCGGTAATGATCCCCAAAAAACACCCTTTGGCCTCGGTTGGCGATACCTTCAATGCGGTATTTGTTACCGGTGATGCTGTTGGCGAAACGATGTTTTATGGTCGCGGCGCCGGCGATCTTCCCACCGGCAGTGCTGTAGCCGGTGATATTTGCGGTGTTGTGGAAGATATGAAAAACGATGTTCTCGGCACCCAGGGCTGCACCTGCTACATGGATAAACCCATTCGCGCACAGGCTGATTTTGACTCTAAATTCTATATCCGTATGAAAGTACAGGATTCTCCCGGGGTCATGGCTCTTGTGGCAAAGATTCTGGGTGATCACGGTGTGAGCATTGCTTCCCTGATTCAGGATCGAGGCAATCATGAAGATGCAGAGCTGATCATTATTACGCATCATGTAAGAGAAGGTAAATTCCTTTTGGCAAAAGAAGAATTAATGAAATCTTCGGCGGTATATGGTATTGATAATATTATCCGCGTAGAAGATTGATGAAATAAGGAGAGACGGTAAAAATGGCACTGATTGTACAGAAGTTTGGCGGCAGCTCCGTTGCAGACCCCACTTGTATTCGCCGGGTGGCCTCCCGTGTTGCGGAAAGTTATGATGCCGGCAACGATATGGTTGTTGTAGTATCTGCCATGGGCGATACGACAGATCATCTTATTGCGTTGGCAAAGGAGCTGAATGATAAAGCCCCTGCCCGGGAAATGGATATGCTTCTTTCCACCGGCGAACAGCAGACGATATCCCTCTTATCTATGACATTGAACGGCATGGGCTATAAAGCGGTTTCCTACACCGGTTGGCAAGCAGGGATTGTTACAGAAGATATCGCCTCCAAAGCCAAGATTATGAGCATTGATCCGAAACGTATTGAAGCAAAATTGCAGGAAAAGCATATTGTTATCGTTGCCGGTTTCCAGGGGGTAACGGTAGATGGTGAAATCACGACCCTTGGCCGCGGCGGTTCGGATACAACAGCCGTTGCCTTGGCGGCAGCTTTGAATGCCGACTATTGTGAGATCTTTACCGATGTGGATGGTGTTTATACGACGGATCCCCGCATGGTTCCGGAAGCTCATAAGATCGAACGCATCTCCTTTGATGAAATGCTGGAGCTCGCTACGATGGGAGCAGGGGTTTTGCATCCTCGCTGTGTGGAAGTGGGAAAAGAGTTTGGCACGAAGATTCACGTGCGTTCCAGCTTTAACCACAATGAAGGTACAATTGTAGAGGCTTTGAACGGAAAAATGATGGAAAAACAAATGGCGGTCAGCGGTATTGCTTTTGACCGTAATGTTGCTAAAATTTCCATTTTTGATGTTCCGGACCGGCCCGGGAGTGCTGCACGAATTTTTGATGTTCTCTCCAAAGATCATATCAATGTAGATATGATTATTCAGGCCGGTCAGCGTCGCAATGAAAATAAGATTTCCTTTACGATTTCCTCGGATGATCTGCCAAAGACAAGAGAATTGATGGAAGAAATGAAATGGGAATTCCACGCCAAGGAAACAGAATATATTGATAACGTGGCCAAAGTTTCCATTGTTGGCGCCGGTATGATCACCAACCCCGGTGTTGCAGCCAGAATGTTTGATATCCTTGCAACGAACGGGATCAATATCCAGATGATTGCAACTTCGGAAATTAAAGTTTCCTGTGCCATTGACGAAAAGGATCTGGAAAAGGCTGTGAAAGTTCTTCACGAAGGCTTTGGTCTCAGTGTCGCAGAATGATTATTGTAAAACCGTGTCATCGAAAAAAGATGGCACGGTTTTTAAAAAGTTGGTGAAATTGAAAAAAATGCTTGACATTTCCTCTGTTTTGTAGGATAATATTATCGTTGACTTGAGGAGCTATAGCTCAGTTGGTTAGAGCGCTACGTTGACATCGTAGAGGCCACTGGTTCGAATCCAATTAGCTCCACCACAGTACCCACAGAGTTTCTGTGGGTATTTTTTTTATCTAAAATCATTAAAAGGCAAGGCATTTCTGATCCCGGGTTTTTGTGATATGGATATCGGATGGACATGGACGCGTGTACTTGTTTTTATTCTGAAAACAAAAATACGAGATACAAAACTGTATCTCGTACTCTCAAACCCCAATAGGGGATATGTTTTAAACTGGTCGGAGCGACACGACTTGAACGTGCGGCCTCTACCACCCCAAGGTAGCGCTCTAGCCAAACTGAGCTACGCCCCGAACAGCATTTATAATATCATACTATGGTCATCTTGTCAACACTAAATTTGTGAAATTACGCTTTTTTTCGGAAAAAAGTGCCTTTTAGCTTTTTTATAAAAACTTTATGTGCAGATATTGAGTGAATATCCAATTTGTGATATGATATAGATAATTTATGGGAATGGCGGTAACAATGATATGCACAGTGGACATCGACAACGTATGCGGGATCGAATCGCAAAAAACGGTTTGGACAGCTTGACCGATCACGAGTTGTTGGAATACCTGCTTTTCTATATTCAACCCAGGGTAAATACAAATGAACCGGCTCATCGTTTAATTGACACTTACGGCTCTTTCTCTGCTGTATTGGACACCGATGAAAAAAGTCTCAGCGAGATTGAAGGGATTGGTCCGAAGAGTGCACAATTTTTATCATTACTGCCGGAAATTGCCCGACGATATCTGAACGACAAATACACGCCGAAAACGGTGTTTGACTCTACTTTTGCATTGCGTACCTATATCCAGCAAATGTATCTTGGTATCAAAGATGAAGCGGCAGCTATCGTGCTGTTGGATGGTCAATATGCCTTGATCTCTTCAAAGATCGTTGCCCGGGGCAATGTTCGGGAGATTTATATTGACCAGCGTGATATTTTACTGGAGGTTATGCAGAAGAGGGCGCCTTATGTGGTTCTCTCTCATAATCATCCCTCAAACAGCTGCAAGCCTTCGGTAGAAGATATCGTTATGACAAATCGTTTTGCAACGGCATTGAATGTGGTTGGATCTACTTTGATTGAGCATTTGATTATTTGCCCTAACGGTACCTATTACAGCTTTGCCAGAGACCAGCGTCTTTAAACGGTAAAATGGTACTATGCTTGCAATTTGCAGCAAAATCTGTTATTTTATTGTATGATATTAATTTTAAAGGAGTTTACGAAGAATGGAAGCAATTACCGCAAAATTAAAAGAATATTTGGCAATGGATCATGAATTGGAATTCGGTGAATTCAATGCTTATTACAATGAAGTGTTAAAAGAACTCAACGATCATTATCCGGAATACGATGGCGATGCTTTGCTTACCATGCGCTATGTTCTTAGCACCATGGCGGTTAATGCTCAGGCATGGTCGATGAGAAAAGATAAGAACAGTAAAAAATACAAAAAGATCAATGACAAATGCCGTTTCTGGTTTGATGCCATTGGTTATAAATTGGAAAAAGAACTTGGCTATACCAAAGAGCAGATCGAAGCCGGCGAAGAAAAAGCGGATGCGGAAATGCGTCCTCAGGAAGCTTAATTTATGCGTTTGAGAAAAATTCCCGGTATGGAAGACCGTGTGGCTGCGGAATTCCCCCATTTGGTGATTTTTGACCCGGAACAATGGCGAGGGCGATGGCAGCAGCGATTTGAACAGACCGGGCCCATTTCTTTGGAGATCGGTATGGGACGAGGGCGTTTTATCAACGCATTGTCTCAAGCGGAACCGAAACAAAATTTTGTTGCAGTGGAAATGCGTAATGAAGTGATCTATGATGCCGGATTAAAGATCGGTGATGATCGCAAAAACGTTGCAGTCATCAGTGCTCGGGCAGAGGGGTTACCCCAATGGTTTGCTCCCGGGGAAGTGGAACGGATCTATTTAAACTTTTCTGATCCCTGGCCGAAACGAGCTCATCGCAAACGGCGGTTGACTCACGAAAATTTTCTGGCACTTTATCGTGAGATTCTGCCGCCGGAAGGAGAAATTCTGTTGCGCACCGACGCGGCGTCGTTGATGGAATTTTCTTTGGTGGAAATGACAAATCACGGTTTTTCCTTGGCAGAAGTCAGCTTTGATTTGCACAACAGTCCTTATTTTGATGGCTTTACGACGGAATACGAAGAAAAAAAGAGTAAAACAGGCCCGATCTATTATGGGCGTTTTGTATTAAAGAAATGAGGTTTTAATAATGTATATCAGCACACGCGGCGGTACCAAGCCGGTAAGCGCTTCTGCAGCGATTTACCAGGGGATCGCAGAGGACGGAGGTCTTTTTGTTCCTGAGAAAATTCTGCCTTTTCCGAAAGAGCTTTGGTCAAAATTGCCGGATATGAAATATCAGGAACTTGCAAAGACAATTTTCCGTCTTTATTTGGATGATTTTAACGAAGAGGATTTGGATCGTGTTGTGACAAATGCCTATGGCGATAACTTTGATGATGAAGATATTGCGCCGTTGCACACCGTTTCAAAAAATCGGCATATATTGGAATTGTGGCATGGGCCTACCGCAGCATTTAAAGATATGGCACTTCAGGCTTTGCCCCATTTGCTTACGATTTCTATGGAAAAACAAGCCAATGTCAAAGAAGTTGTGATTCTTGTTGCAACCTCCGGTGATACCGGGAAAGCCGCTTTGGAAGGCTTTGCTGATGTCCCTCACACAAAGATTATTGTATTTTATCCCAATGGCGGTGTCAGCGCCATTCAACGACTGCAAATGGCAACGCAGACCGGGAAGAATACTTATGTTGTGGCTGTAGAGGGGAATTTTGACGATTGTCAACGTGGTGTAAAAGAGATCTTTGGTGATCGTTCTTTTAATGTTGCTTTGGCAGAAAAAGGATATAAACTTTCTTCTGCAAATTCCATTAACTGGGGACGTTTGCTGCCTCAGATCGTATATTACTTTAAAGCCTATGCCGCTTTGCGCAGAGACGGTGTAATCGCCGAGGGTGAAACCATTGATATTGATGTTCCTACCGGCAATTTTGGCAACATTCTGGCGGCTTATTATGCAAAGGAAATGGGGCTTCCCATTCGTCTGCTTTTCTGTGCCTCCAATGAAAACAAAGTTTTGACCGATGTGATCCGTGACGGTCAGTATGATAAACGTCGTGATTTTTTCCGCACGTCATCGCCTTCCATGGATATTCTTGTTTCCAGCAATTTTGAGCGCTTTGTTTTTGAGCTTTGCGATCGTGACGCGGAAACGGTAAAAACCTTGTTCCATGCGCTGGATAGTGAAGGCCATTATCAGCTGCCTGCTTTGGCGGTAGAAAAAATGCAGCAGACCCTTGCCGGGGAATATGCCACGGAAAAGGAAACTTTAGCTGCAATTGGAGAAATGAAAGCTTCCGATCGGTATATCCTTGATCCTCATACCGCAGTCGCTGTCAAAGCTCTGGAAAAATACGATGCATCTCATGATCGCGGCGGAAAAGCTGTAGTGATTGACGCTACGGCAAATCCTTTTAAATTTAATAAGGCCGTTTATGATGGGATTTTTGGAGAAGGTGCTGCTGATGATATGGATGAATTTGCCGTATCGAAAGCATTGAGTGAAGCAACGGGAATGGAAATTCATCGTGGTTTGCGGGATTTGGATAAAAAGGAAATTTTACATGACCGCATTGTTGATAAAACGGAAATGAAATCTACGGTAGCGGATATTCTAAAATAATAAAATGAGATTTTTTGAAGCAGCGGATCTTCCGTGAAAGGGTGATCCGCTGCTGCTTATCATATCCTACCTTAATTGATCTTAGCGAAGGAAGGGGTTTGCTTGAAAACGGAAGACAATGAAAATAAAAAACTTGTTATGAAGATTTCCTTAGGCTCTATCGTTGTAAATCTCCTGCTTTCTGTATTTAAAGCGATTGCCGGGATCTTTGCGCATTCCGGTGCGATGATCTCTGACGCCGTGCATTCCGCCTCCGATGTGTTCAGCACATTTATTGTGATTTATGGCTATAATGCATCGCAGAAAAAGTCGGATAAAGATCATCCCTATGGTCATGAACGTATGGAGTGCGTTGCTGCAATTGTGCTCGCTACCTTATTGATCGTTGTCGGTCTTGGGATCGGCATGACCGGTGTGGAAAAGATTCGAGCCGGAGTTGCCGGTGAACTTTCTGCTCCCGGAGTTTTGGCTTTATGGGCGGCAGTGATCTCGATTGTTGTAAAAGAAGGTATGTTTTGGATCACTCGGTGGGGAGCCAAAAAGGTGGATTCCGATGCTTTGATGGCCGATGCCTGGCATCACCGCTCCGATGCTCTTTCTTCCATAGGCAGTTTCGTTGGAATCCTTGGTGCACGGTTGGGAATACCTGTGTTGGATCCGATTGCTTCTTTGGTTATCTGTATCTTTATTTTAAAGGCTGCTATTGATATTTTTAAAGATGCCATGGAAAAAATGGTTGACCATGCCTGCGATGAGGATACGGTGAACGAAATAAAAAACGTTGTTTTAGCGGATGAAGATGTCCTTGGATTGGATATGATCCGTACCCGTATGTTTGGACCAAAAATTTATGTAGATATTGATATTGCCCTCCCGGGAGATATGACATTACTGGAATCGCACCGCATTGCCGAGCGGGTGCATGATCGCCTTGAAAAAGATTTTCCTAAAATCAAACATTGTATGGTTCATGTGAATCCCAGAGAAGAGTCGGAGAGGGAAAGAGGTAGTTTAAATGAGTACGAAAGTCATTGATTATACCAATTTTAAAAAAGAGCATCTTTGCTGCGTTCTGCGGGATCGAAATAACGAAGGCCGCATTGCTGCCAAGCGAGAATGGCTGGAAACCGTTTTTGAGGATGGCCTGGTGATTCGAAAAGGCGACGTTGCCGGAAAGGTTTTTATGGAATATATCCCGGCGGACGATGCCTGGTGTCCTGTAGATGCTCCCGGTTATATGTTCATCCATTGCTATCGTGTTGAGGAACGTTTTCGTGATTTTGGACTGGAAAAAGAGATCTGGCGCGAAGTTGTTGCCGAGTGCCGTATAAAGCATAAAGTTGGTCTTTGTGCATTGGCAGGGAAAGAAGATATGCCTTATTTGAATCGCAAGGGTGATCTGGAAGCACTTGGTTTTCGTTTTGCTGCCATGGCAGATCCTTATTTTGAATTATGGTATTATCCTCTGGAAGAAAATGCCGAAGCACCGCAGTTTTCTCCGGAATTGATGGAAGCCGTTCCCGATACCGAAAAAGGATTTTTGCTGTACTATTCTCACCAATGCCCCCATACGGCGAAAGCGGTTCCTTTATTACAGGCAAAAGCTGCGGAATTGGGTGTACCGTTAAAAGTAGTATATCTGGAAAAAGTGAAAGAAGCCAGGGCTATTCCCTGTGCCTATACAACCTTTGCACTGTTTTATAATGGTGAATTTTTGACCCATGAAATATTAACCCCTGCAAAATTTGGGAAACTGGTAAAAATATGATTTATAAAGCCAAAAGAAAAAACCTGTAGCTGATTGCCTGCTACAGGTCTTTTGCTTCAAATGAAATTTAATGTCCGATAATTTTAGCCTCTTTTCTGATCAAGGCATTCACGGCAGTAGATCGGACGGCCGTTGGTAGGACGGAAAGGAACCTGAGTTTCTGCACCGCACTGATCGCAGATGACAGTGAACATTTCTCTGTCATTGTTTCTTGCTTGTTTTCTTTTGCGGCGGCATTCCGGGCAGCGGGCAGGATCATGCTCAAAGCCTTTGGATGCGTAGAATTCCTGTTCTGCAGCGGAAAAATTGAATTCTGCGCCACAATCTTTGCAAGTTAAAGTTTTGTCAGTGTACATGGATTTACCTCCTAAAATTTCCTATTGCTTTGTCCTGCCGAAATATCCTTTCAGGAGATAACGTTTTAGAACTCAGAAATAGCATAAATATATTATAATATTTTAACGGCACTTTTGCAATGTTTTTTTGATAAAAAATTGATATTTTTTAAAAATAACTGAATTCGCTCTTTTTGTTGAACCGGTTGTTATGTGGAATTTGGGGATATCCGACGAAAAAAGGCATATGCTAGAGGGGAGGTGTATGCCATGGGTGAAAAAAAATCCGGTGAACGTTGCTGTTGGGAAGAGGCGGAGGGATGGAACCATGGCATGAACAGACTTTCTTCCGCCTTTTTTATTGCCTCTGTTGTGAGTTGTGGTCTTTCTCGGGAGGATTTGGAGCTATTAGCGGATTACTGCTCTTTGCTTTCCCATTGTTTTCGTACCATCGGTGCGTCGGAGCGTTACTGCCGTCGATAAAGAAAAAACTATTGCAATTTTGGCATATTCCTGTATAATCTATAATAGAGAAAGAATAGAATTATACGGGAAGACTTTTCCTTTTATAAAGGAGCAAGGAGCATTGAAGGAGTATATTTTATGAAAGTGGTTCGGCTGCTTTTTACAAGGCTTGTTACCGTCAGTCTGGCAATTTTGATACAGATCCTGATTTTTATTGCAGCGCTGTTGTTGCTTGGCGGTAAATTCCCTGCTTTGTACATTGTTTTTATTATATTCAGCTTTATTATTGTTATCTGGATCGGCATGAAAAATGATAATCCAGCCTACAAGCTGGCATGGGTCACTTTGATCCTGCTGGTTCCTTTGGTGGGCGGTATCATCTACCTGCTTTGGGGCAACAAGCGGCTTCCGCGAAAAACCAGAATTGCTGCAGAGCATTTCAGCAATACCAGCTTGGAATATCATGTGAGGAATAAAAAACCGCTGGCCGATTTGAAAGAAAAGGATAAAGATCTGGCAGTGACAGCCCGCTATCTTGATGAGATTGCAGGTTTCCCTCTTTGGAATAATACCGAGGCGGAATATTTCCCTACCGGGGAAAAAATGTTTACCCGGCTGATGAGCGAACTGAATAAAGCCGAGGACTATATCTTTATGGAATATTTTATCGTACAGGAAGGTCATATGTGGGATCCGATCCATGCTTTGTTACGAAAAAAAATCCGTCAAGGTGTAGATGTTTATTTTATGTATGATGATATGGGTTGTATTAATACTTTGCCCAGAGATTATAACCATATTCTTGAGGATGAGGGTTTTCATGTTCATATTGTAAATCCTTTTCGGCCTCGGTTGAATCCGGTAATGAATTATCGGGATCATCGTAAAATCACAGTCATTGATGGGAAAGTTGCCTTTTGCGGCGGTTTGAATCTTGCCGATGAGTATATCAACGAAAAAGAACGTTTTGGTCATTGGAAAGATACCGCGGTGATGATCGAAGGGGAGGGGGTTTGGAATTTAACGGAAACCTTTATCCGTATGTGGAATTTCAATTGCGTAAAGAGCAAGGATACCCTCGATGAGCGAAACTATCGTCATACCATTGGTACTGCTCGCTCCGATGGTTTTGTACAACCTTTTAGCGACACCCCTCTTGATTTTGAGAATGTCAGTGAAAACTTCTTCCTCAATGTGATCAATCATGCCACAGACTATGTTTATATTACGACACCTTATTTGATTATTGACTATGAAATGCAGACAGCCCTTTGCCTTGCAGCGAAAAATGGTGTCGATGTTCATTTGATTACGCCGGGAATCCCGGATAAAAAAAGTGTTTTCAAGGTGACTCGCAGTTATTATCTGCCTTTGCTGGATGCCGGCGTAAAGATACATGAATATACACCGGGATTTATCCATGCCAAAAATCTTGTGGTTGATGACAAGGTTGCATTGGTGGGAACGATCAATATGGATTATCGCAGCTTTTATTTTCATTTTGAATGCGGTGTTGCTTTTTACCATAGCAGTGTGATTGGGAAAATTAAAGAGGACTTTCATCATACTCTTAGTACAAGCAATGAGATCACTTATGCGACAGCCAAGAAGATCTCTTTGTGGGAACGGATCTGCCGTTCGGTTTTACGGCTGTTTGCCCCTTTAATGTGAATCCACCTGTAAAAAGGTTTGTAATACAAAAACGAAACGAGGTTTATTGAATCATGAATATGAACGTAATCATTGAAAAATGCAGCGGAGAACAGCTGCTGACCCGAGGGGTATTGATATCGGAGATTGCCTTATTGATTTACGGCATCTTCCTTCTGATTTTCCCCACAAAAGCGCTGAATCTCTCTGTGGGATTCATTGGTGTGCTCATGATCCTTTGCGGTGTTTTTTGCGGCGTTTGGTTTGTCCTTCATCGTGATGATGGCAATTATCCTCTGATTGCTCTTGCCGGTATCGGCATTATCGTCGGGATTCTGGTCATGTTTTTCCGCAGTGCCATTGCGCTGATCCTTTTCCCTGTTTTATTGGGAATATGGGTATTGCTTTCTACGGTATTGGCGGCTTTTGCGGCCTTGGGAAATTATCGCCTGGGCAACGGCTTGTGGTGGATTCCGTTTTTGGCGGCGATTGTTGGAGCCGTTGTTACGGTTTTGATTTTTATTAATCTCTCCGGTACGGAGCGTTTTATGGCTCGTATTTTGGGCATTTATTTTATTACTTATAATGTCGTTCGTCTTGGGGAGTTTGGTGCCTTGCATCTTTCACCCGCGCCTTCGAATCGTCGTCGTTCTTCGGGGCATCGCTCCGGCAGCTCTCGCCAGAAACGGGTTTATGAAGAAAATATCAACGAAGAGCCGATTCAGGAATATGATGTTTATGATTACAGAGATACCTATGATGACGATGATTATCGCCGCTATCGTGAAGAGCGAAACCGTGGCTATGACCGATACGATGATTATGACCGAGACCGTTATTGATCGAAAAAAAGGAGCTTAAAATGAAATACATCTTTATTCTTGCCGATGGCATGGCGGATCGTCCCAACGATATTTTTGGGGGCAAAACGGCAATGCATGTTGCAAATAAACCTCATATGAATGCAATGGCCGCCGGTGGTATTACCGGGATCTGCCAAACGGTCCCGCCGGAATTTTCTCCCGGCAGTGATGTTGCGAATCTTTCTATTTTGGGGTATCCCCCAAAGGATTATTATAAGGGGCGTTCTTCCCTGGAAGCGGTTTCTGCCGGAGTATCCCTTGGCGAAAAGGATCTGACCCTTCGTGCAAATTTGGTATCTGTCAGTGATGAGCCTGTCTTTGAGAATAAAAAATTGCTGGATTATTGCGGCGGAGAGGTATCTACGGAAGACGCTGCAATGCTCATTGCCGATGTACAGAAAGCTCTCGACAATGATGTCCTTTCGGTACATCCCAGTGTCTCCTTCCGTAATATTTTGTTGTGGCATGACAGTGCTACGGATATGACCTTCCAACCGGCCCATGAGATTATGGGGCATCGTCTTGGTGACGAATATCCTACCGGTTCCATGGCAGATATTGCCATTGATTATATGAAAAAAGCCCATGAAATTTTAAAGGATCATCCCTATAACAAAGCGAAAGCAGCAAAAGGTGAATTGCAAGCCAATGCACTTTGGCTGTGGGGCCCCGGCGTAAAAGCGCCGTTGCCTTCCTTTAAAGAACGTTATGGTTTAAAGGGCGGCATTATCAGCGGTGTTGACCTGATTCGAGGTATCGGTATCAGCGCCGGTATGGATATCTGTTATTTAGCTTCTGCCACCGGCGGTGTAGAAACGGATTTTCGCGGCAAAGGTGATCTTGCGGCGGCCTATTTGAAGGGCGGCGGGGAATTTATTTTTGTACACGTAGAAGCTCCGGATGAAAGCAGTCATCAGGGCAAAGCAGATATGAAGGTCAAGGCTATTGAACGGATTGATCAGGAATTGATTCCTGCGGTACTTTCCGCTTGCAAGGATATGGGAGAAGATTATCGCATCATTGTTTCTCCGGACCACGCAACTCCTTTGGAACTGCGTACCCACAGTAGAGAGCCAATTCCCTTTGTGATTTTTGATAGCCGCCATCACAAGCTGGATCGGTCTGTTATTCATGATGAAGACAGCGCAAAGGCCTCGGGCATTCTTTTTGAAGATGGTAAAAGCCTTTTTGAAAAGTTCTTAGATCCTTCTTATTATTAAATTCAGGCAATAAAAACAGCTTTCGTTTCCCGCTGTTGAAAAGCGGGTAACGAAAGCTGTTTTCTATGAATAAATTAAATTTGTTTTATAGTCCCAAAAGTAAAAGCAATGCAGTCAGCATCCCGGCGCCGACGCAATAATAACCAAAGTAGCGAAGGCGGCCTTTGTTTAGCAGAGATACCACAAGCTTGATGGCGAGGATACCGGAAATACCGGCAGCCAAGGCGGCACCGAGGTAAACCGGGCTTAAAGTAAAGGTACTGCCTGCACTGAAAATATCGACACATTCTAAAAGGAAAGAGCCGAGAACGACGGGAATGGACATGATAAAGGAAAATTTGGCGGCTTCCGTTCTGGAAAGTCCTAAAAGTAAGGCCATAAAAATAGTGGAACCGGATCTGGAAAGACCGGGGCAAATGGCAACCATTTGCATCATACCGATAAGAAATGCCATCCATACGGTCATTTCATTCCCTTGTTTATTCCCGCGAAAACGGTCTGCGATAAACAGCAGGGTTGCTGTGACAAAAAGGGCAATGGTGGGAACCCAGATGGATTCAAACAGCGATTCGAAGAAATCGCCGAAAACGACACCGGCGATTCCGGCGGGAATCGATGCAATAATGATCAATCCTACGTATTTTTGAAAAGGATGTTTGATCAGTTCCCAGAGATCTTTGCGGTAGCAGATGATAACGGAAATCAGAGTTGCAAAGTGCAGTAGGATATCAAAGGTTAAGCCTGCATCCTTTGCGTTTAAAAAGTAACTGACAATGGTAAGGTGTCCCGAGCTGGAAACCGGCAGAAATTCGGTAAGCCCCTGAATAATGCCGAGTAGAATACCTTCAAACCAACCCATAGTGGTAGTTCCTCCTTTTGTGTTGTTGTTAGATTTTTACGCTAAAAATCCATTCTAAATATTATATCATGTCAGAAAGAGGAATACCACCCAAAATTATGATTTCTATAGTTTTTTTGCCAAAACAATATTGCCGGGTTGAAACCGGGGGTCAAGAAAATCCGCCGGGTCGGTGCTGAGGGTACGAATGATACACACTTTGCCCTCGGCAGTGGGATAGCCTAAAATACGGCGGTTTTGGTAGGTATATTCTCCTGCCGGTGGGATTTTTTCGATCCCTCGAATAATTTCCTGGGGCGGAACGACTGTCCAAAGCATCAGCTCAACACCTCACTGTTTCCGGAACGTTGATCGATAAGATCTTTCAGCTTTTGAATCGCATCTCCAACGCCGCCGACTTGATCGATAAGACCGCAGTCCACGGCATCTTTTCCTATAACGATTGTGCCGATATCCTGAGCAAGTTCTCCTGTTTTCATCATCAATTCACGCAGTTTGATCTCGCTGATATTTGAGTTATCTACAATAAAATTGATCACGCGATCCTGCATCTTTTGAAAGTAGTTGAAGCTTTGCTGTACACCAATGACCAATCCGGTTAACCGAATGGGGTGAAGAGTCATGGTTGCGGTGGGGGCGATAAAGCTGTATTCCGCAGCTACGGCAATGGGTGCGCCGATGCTGTGACCGCCGCCGAGAACCAAAGATACCGTTGGTTTGGACATTGTGCTGATCATTTCTGCAATGGCTAATCCTGCTTCAACATCACCGCCAACGGTATTGAGCAAAAACAGCACACCTTTGATATCATCGGATTGTTCTGCGCCGATGAGTTGAGGTAGGATATGTTCATATTTTGTTGTTTTATTTTGAGGAGGCATTACCATATGCCCTTCGACTTGACCGATGATACTGATCACATGGATATCGCTTTTAAATTCCGGCAAGGTCATTTGACCAAATTCTGTGATGGTTTGAATGGCGGCCTGTTTGCTTTGCTCCTCTTCGGAGTTGGGGGTATCTTGATCAGAAAATAGTTTCCACATAAATATTCCTCCGTTTCTTTGTCTGCTTTAGTATGCGCGGAACATGAGAAAATATCGCAATCCGGCAGGAAAAAACGACTGAATATCGAAATTATTAAGTTAGATTATTATGAGAAAATATAAATTGAGGTGAAAAATGGCTGCATCCAAGAAAAAAAAGCCCCAGAAAAAACAACAAAAAAAGACATCTTCAAAGAAAACTGCAACAAAAGCTGTATCAAAAAACGGGCTCTCTTCTTTGGGTATCGCTATGATTCTTGGTATTTGCGGAATCCTGTTTTTATTGCTCTTTTTCTGTGTTTCGCCGGCAGCGGATATCAGCGGCGCCGGAGTGCTACTTCAGTATATCGTTAAGATATTCGTAACGCTTTTTGGCGTAACTCGATATGTATTACCCTTCTATCTGTTTTTATTGGCCTTTGCCTTTTTCCGTAAAGGACAGGATCATTTTCGCTTTGTGCGCTTTGTGATCTTTTCATCCTTGTTGTTTATTACGTTCCCTTCATTTTTCTGTATTGACCAGAGTTTTATTGATTTTAAAGGTTTTATGACCGTTGCCTCCGGAGGCGAAGGCGGCGGTGTATTTGGCGGCATATTTGCATACCTGCTGCTCTTGCTTTTCAGCGAGCCGGTATCGGTGGTGATCCTGATCTTACTGGCATTTGTATCTGTATTGATGCTGGTGAATTTTTCACTGCTGGATTATTTACGAAAAAAACAGGACGATCTTGGCGAGAAAATTGCGGAGAAAAAGGAAGCCGCGCGTCTTGCCAAGGAAGCTGCCGAGGCAGAAGCAATGGCAGCGGAAGAAGCTGAAGTTGAAATATCGCCGGAACCGACGGTGTCCGATAAGAAAAAACCGATGCCCAAGCCGGGCAAGAAAAAACGAAAAGTTGTGGAATATGCCGGGCATAACCGTATCATTATTGATGGTATGATTTTTACCAAAGATATGCCTTGTGATGACTTTGACGGCGTGACTTTTCGTGAGCGTATGACCGGAAAAACCGAGGTGGATGACTTGGTACCTCTTTATGACGATTCTGTAAAAGATCCCGATATGGGACTAGTCGCAGGGTTGCAGGGGGGCTATGGTACGGAAGATATCAAAACAGAAATTTTTACCGCAGAAGATTTGGCCGTGCCCGGCTTTGATGAGGAAGAACCTGTTGTTGATGCGGCAGAATCGTCTGCTTTGGAAGAAAAAAAAGCAAAAAAGGGGAAAAAATCCAAAGAAGCAGCGGCAGTGTTTGAGGATGTTATTTCTCCGGCGGAATCGGTTTCGGAGCCGCCCCAAAAGGTTGAATCCAAAAAGAAATCAGCCGATGAGGATGAGGCATTCGATGTCGAAGCCAAAGAGACTTCGGCATCCAGACCTCTTTTCAGTCCTCCGAAAACAAGTATCCTTGAAAAAGGGGAGAGAAGCGATAAGAAAAAAACTGCCCAAAATATTCGTGAAGGTGTGGCCAAATTAGAAAAAACCTTGGCCAGCTTTGGTGTTCAGGCCAGAGTGACAGAGGTCAGTTGCGGGCCTTCCCTGATTCGTTACGAAGTTCAACCCGGCCCCGGGGTAAAAGTCAGCAAGATCGTAAATCTTACCGATGACATTGCTTTGCAATTGGCTGCGGCAAATGTGCGTATGGAAGCGCCGATCCCCGGAAAGAGTGTGATCGGGATTGAAGTTCCTCGAAAAGATACGGTAACGGTGTATTTCCGTGATATATTGGAGAATTCCAGGTTTTTTGATATGCCGTCCAAGTTAACGTGTGCCTATGGTCAAGATATTGCCGGAAACCCGGTGATTGGTGATCTTGCCTCTATGCCCCACCTTTTGATTGCCGGTACAACCGGTTCCGGGAAAAGCGTTTGTATGAATACGATGATCTGCTCCATCCTTTTCAAAGCGACTCCGGATGAAGTAAAGTTTATCATGATCGACCCCAAACAGGTTGAATTTGTGATTTATGAAGGCTTGCCGCATTTGATTACTCCGGTAGTGACGGACCCGAAAAAGGCTGCCGGTGCATTGAAATGGGCCTTACGTGAAATGGAAAATCGTTATACGCTTTTTAATCAGAATCGGGTAAGAAATTTGGAAGGGTATAATAAACTGGTAGAAAATCCCTGTGATAAGCTGCCTCAAATCGTTATTTTTATTGATGAGCTTGCGGATTTGATGATGGTTGCGGCAAAGGATGTGGAAGCTTCTATCTGCCGTTTGGCACAAAAAGCCCGTGCTGCCGGGATTCATCTGGTGATTGCGACTCAGCGGCCTTCGGTTGACGTCATCACCGGTTTGATCAAGGCAAATATTCCTTCCCGAATTGCATTATCGGTTTCTTCCCAGACAGACTCTCGCACCATCCTTGACGTTGGCGGAGCCGAAAAGCTTTTGGGACGCGGCGATATGCTTTATATGCCGATCGGCTATTCCAAGCCTTTACGCGTTCAGGGGGCATGGCTTTCTGATGCAGATGCTGCCGCAATTTTGGATCATTATAAAAAACAAGGTTCGCCGGATTACATTGACGGTGTTGCTCAGGCAGTGGAGACCGGTGATAAAAACGATAAGGAAAGTTTTGCCGGAGATCCTCTTTTCTTTGATGCGGCCCGAGCTGCCATTACTGCAGGACAGGCATCTACTTCCATGATGCAGCGGCGCTTTCGTATCGGTTACAACCACGCTGCCCGTCTGATGGAAGAATTGGAAGAAAAAGGCGTTGTGGGGCCTGCGGATGGTGCGCGTCCCCGGACAGTCCTGATGTCTTTGGAGGTCTTTAAAGATCAATTTAAAGAGCCTGAGGAACAATCTTTGTTTGAAGAATAAAATTATATAAATGAACAGGTGAGTTTATGGGAACAACAGGTTTGCGTTTTCAACAGGCGCGAATGGAGGCCGGTTTCACCTTGGGTGAAATTGCACAGGAATTGGATATTGATGCCCGTTACTTGTTTGCCTTGGAGGAAGAGGCCTATGACGATTTACCGGGTAAAACTTTTGCTCTTGGTTACGCAAAGAGTTATGCTAATTATTTGGGGCTTAACGCTCGCAAAATTACCGATGAGATCATGCAGGAAATCGGTTATGATGAAGGTGCTTTTGTAAACAGCACCATAGAACAGCGTTTATTTACGCCGGAGGATCATGTGCGCAAACGCAATGACCAATGGGAAAATGTCAGCAAGCGCTCGGCTCATCATCGTCGATTATTACTGACGATCATTGTAACGCTATTGATCTTGGCATTTGCTGCTTTTTTAGGCAGTCGGCTTTGGATATGAAATGAGGAGATTTACCATTGAACGTAGCAATATGCAGCTTAGGCTGTGCAAAAAATCTTGTAGACAGCGAAAGGATCATGGCAATCCTGAAAGCCCAAGGTTATGACTTCACCGCGGACTTTGAATCCGCCGATATTATCATCGTTAATACCTGCGGTTTTATTGCTTCTGCAAAGGAAGAAAGCATCGATGCGATCATTCAGTATGCAAAAATGAAAGAAAATCGTTGTCGTTGTCTTGTCGTTACCGGTTGTATGGTAAAAAAATATCAACAGGAGCTGGAAGCTGAAATCCCGGAGGTGGATCTGTGGTTGACTTCCTTGAATTTTGAAACGATCGGCAGCCGTTTGCAGACATTGTTTCCGGAGGAAACCGCCGGGATTGGTTGTTGTGATTATCGCCGTATTTTAACGACGCCTTCTCATTGGGCTTATTTGAAAATTGCCGAAGGCTGCAACAACAGCTGTACTTTTTGTACGATTCCGCAAATGCGCGGCCCCTATGTTAGCCGCAGCATGGAAGATATTTTGGAAGAGGCAAAAGAGCTTTTGGAAAAAGGCGTAAAGGAAGTGAATCTTTTAGCTCAGGACACAACGTTATACGGAAAGGACCTTTACGGGGAACCGAAATTAAAGGAATTGCTTTGTGCTTTATCGGAGTTGGATTTTTTACGGATCCGTATTTTATACAGCTATCCTAATCGCATCGACAGAGAATTGATTGAGTTGATGAATGAGCGGGATAACATCTGCAATTATCTTGATATCCCCATGCAGCATGCTTCCGATACGGTATTGAAAGCCATGGGGCGTCCGGAGCGACGCGATAAATTAGAGGCCTTATTGGCAATGATTCGAGATGTCAATCCTGAATTTGCCCTTCGCAGTACGTTTATTGTTGGTTTCCCCGGAGAAACCGAGGATGATTTTGAGAGTCTTTGTGATTTTTTGAAAAGAGCAAAATTAGATTGGGTTGGCGCCTTTCCCTATTCCAGAGAGGATCATACCGTTGCTTATGACCTTCCTCATCAAATACCGGAAGAAGTTAAACAGGATCGTTATGATACGGTAATGTCGCTGCTGAGCCACTGTTCGGCAGAAACGTTAAAGCGTTGGATCGGACGAAAAGAGGTCGTTTTAATTGATGGCATGACAGATCCCTCGGAACCTCTGGCGGAGAATTATCCTTATTACGGCCGCTGCTCATTTCAGGCTCCGGAGGTTGACGGTATCATCTATTTACGCGGTAATGCCGGACATTATATCGGAGAAGCTGTTGAAGTTGAGATTTCCGGCAGTGATATTTATGATCTGACCGGAGAAATATTGGAAAACTAAAATAAGTGAGGAAAAGAACTATGAATTTACCGAATACGATTACTTTGATACGTATTGCAATGATTCCCTTGATTATGTTGGTGTTACTGTTGTCGATTCCCGGAAAATATTTGATTGCTGCTATCATTTTTGTCCTGGCTTCTGCAACCGATGGTATTGACGGACACATTGCCCGTTCCAGAAACCTTGTGACAACTTTGGGAAAATTCCTGGATCCACTTGCAGACAAGCTTTTGATCCTTGCCACTTTGATTTGTCTTTTGGGCCTTGATAAAGTGGGTGCTGTTGCCATCATTTTGATCCTTACCCGTGAGCTGATGGTCACTGGGCTTCGTGCCATTGCCGCAGATAAAGGCGTTGTGATTGCCGCATCCTACTTTGGAAAATTTAAAACGGTTTCTCAAATTATTTCGATTACATATATTCTTCTCGCCGGCCAATTTACCGTATTGCCCGGGTGGCTCGGTACGGTTTTGCTTTGGATTGCCGTTGTGATCACGATCCTTTCCGGTGCAGATTATTTTTATAAGGCAAAGGAATTGTTTCGCTAATGAAATTACATGAAATTGTTACGGCATTAATTGAACATAAAATTACCATTGCTACAGCAGAATCCTGTACCGGAGGAAAGATTGCGGCAGCCATTACGGATGTTCCCGGTGCTTCGGAGATTTTTGGTTACGGTATGGTAACTTACAGTAACGATGCCAAAATAAAGATCCTCGGTGTAAAGGAAGAAACTCTGGCTGCTCACGGTGCGGTTAGTCCGGAAACTGCTTACGAAATGGCGGCAGGCCTGAAACGTGTTTCCTGTGCAGATGTTGCCGTTTCGGTTACCGGGATTGCAGGACCCGGCGGCGGTTCTCCGGAAAAGCCTGTGGGGTTGGTTTACATGGGGATTGCTTACGGTAATGATGTATTTGTGAAAAAAAATCTTTTTCAGGGAGAACGTGATGAAGTGCGTTTGCAGACAGTGGAAACTGCGTTGCATTTTGTTGCGGAAAAAGTATTGAAATAAAGAAATAGAAAAGGATGGAATGTATATGGCAGTGGATAAAACCAAAAATAAAGATGTACAGAATAAAACCAATCGTAAAGATGCTTTAGAGGAAGCTTTGCATCAAATCGAAAAGCAGTTCGGCAAAGGTGCAATCATGCGCCTTGGTGATGCTGCAAAGATGAATATTGATGTAATTCCTACGGGAATCCTTTCTCTCGATATTGCTTTAGGCGTTGGGGGGATTCCCCGGGGCCGTATTATTGAAATTTATGGTCCGGAGTCTTCCGGGAAAACGACGGTTACCTTGCATATCGTAGCCGAAGCTCAAAAAATGGGTGGCACTGCGGCTTTCATCGACGCTGAACACGCGTTGGATCCTCAGTATGCATCAAAATTAGGCGTGAATATTAATGAATTGCTTATTTCTCAGCCGGATATGGGTGAACAGGCTCTTGAGATCACAGAAGCTTTGGTTCGCAGCAACTCCGTAGATATTATTGTTGTGGACTCTGTGGCGGCATTGGTTCCTCGTGCGGAATTAGAAGGGGAAATGGGGGACAGCCATATGGGGGTGCAAGCCCGCTTAATGTCTCAGGCCCTGCGAAAACTTACCGGTATTGTGGGGAAAACCCAGACAACGGTTATCTTTATTAACCAGATTCGTGATAAGATCGGTATTGTGTATGGCAGCCCGGAAACAACGACCGGCGGCCGCGCTCTGAAGTTTTATTCCTCAGTGCGTATTGATATCCGTAAAGCGGAACCGATTAAAAACGGTTCTGAGATCATCGGTAACCGTACAAAAGTTAAAATTGTGAAAAATAAAGTTGCCCCACCTTTTAAGGTTGCTGAATTTGATATGATCTATGGGGAAGGAGCTTCCAGAGTCGGCAGCTTGTTGGATATCGCCGTAGATCAGGATATCATCAAGAAGAGCGGTTCCTGGTTCTCCTATAAAGAAGAACGCATTGGTCAGGGGCGCGAAAATGCCAAAAAATATTTGAAAGAGCATCCGGATATCTACAAAGAAGTAGAAAGTACCGTATTGTCCTTGATTCAGGATAAGGACGTTTCCTCTTTTGGTGATGATGTGGAAACCACCGAAGAGGCCGAAGTCGATGAAGAACCTTTTGAATTAGAATGATAAAGCGCAGAAAAGATGGGAAACTCCCAAATCCCGTAAATTACAGCCTTTGGCTGCTGAATTATAAACCGCGCAGCGTTAAGGAGATGACCCTCGCATTAAAAAAACGGGGGTTTTCTCCGGAGGTCGTGGATGAAACCATCGATTCTTTGCTACGGCGGAATTATCTTGATGACAATGCTTATAAACATTATTTGATTGAAAAAAGAAAAAGAAATAATCCGAAAGGCCGCAATTTTGTGTGCCGCGAATTGGCTGATGCCGGAATTGCCTGCGGTTTTGAAATGGAAGATCTTTATACCGATGAGGAAGAGCAGGAGCTTATTCGCAAATTGCTGCATCAATGGCAGCGCCGCGGAGAAGATTTTACAGAAAACAAGGATCGTTATTTCCAGCGGCTGTATCGCCGTGGCTTTACGATTTCAAATATTCGATCGGAGCTGGGAAAATACGAAGATTTCTCGGAAAATGACTTCGATTGAAAGAAAATATTTTCTTGACAAGAATATAGGAAATAGTATACACTATATAAAGATGAAACGTAGTTTATCCGCTGAATTTCAGTTGTTGTGATATAATCACGTATTTTATATATTTATCATTTTTATTTGGATTTATATACATATAAGCGATAAATAAAATACTAATGGCAATAAATAGGGAGGTTTATGCCTTCCTGTGGTTTTGTCGTGTTATATCCCGATGTAGGAATACAGCATAAGCCAAGTTTATCTTGGCTTTTTTCTATTATGTAATGGGGGTGAATAGAGATTGGTTAGTTTACTGATCGCCGTTGTGATTGCTATTGTTGCTGCTGCGGCTGCTTTTTTTGTCGGCTATGCTGTGCGCAGAAAAATCGCAGAAGCAAAAATTCAATCGGCAGAAGCGAAAATTCAGGTGGCGGAAGCCAAAATTCAAACCGCAGATGATGAAGCAAAAAAACTAATTGAAGCCGCAAAAAAGGAAGCCGATGCCAAAAAGCGTGAAGCTTTGGTAGAAGCAAAAGAAGAAGTTCTCAAGTTAAAAAATGAATCCGAGAAGGAAGCAAAGGAAAGAAGAAACGAAGTTTCCCGTATGGAACGTCGTGTTCTTCAGAAAGAAGAAAATTTAGACAAAAAGTTGGAAAATATTGAGCATAAAGAAACAAAGCTCAATAAAAAGGAACAGGATCTCGATCAGAGATTGGAAAAAGCAGAAAAGCTTGTTGCCGAAAGACAGGCTGAATTGGAACATATTAGTGGGCTTTCCATTGACGAAGCAAAAGAACTCCTCCTCAAAGGTTTGGAAGAGGAAGTTAAATACGACGCAGCCGTTATGATCAAAGAGATTGAAAACGATGCGAAGGAAAATGCAGAAAAATATGCAAAAGAAATCGTGACCCAGGCGGTGCAGCGTGTTGCTGCAGATCATGTTGCTGAAACTACCGTTTCGGTGGTAGTTTTGCCCAATGATGAAATGAAGGGTCGTATCATCGGTAGAGAAGGCCGCAATATTCGTACCTTGGAAACGATGACGGGGATTGATTTGATTATTGATGATACGCCGGAAGCTGTGATTATTTCCGGTTTTGATCCTGTTCGCAGAGAAGTTGCCCGTATTGCCTTGGAAAAATTGATTCAGGATGGTCGTATCCACCCTGCACGTATTGAAGAAATGGTTGAAAAAGCAAAACGTGAAGTCAACCAGACGATCAAGGAAGAAGGGGAACAGGCCACCTTTAGCGTTGGTGTACATGGTCTCCATCCGGAATTGATCAAATTGCTTGGTCGTTTGCGTTATCGCACCAGCTATGGTCAGAATGTATTGACACATTCCATTGAAGTGGCTCAGCTTTCCGGTGTGATGGCCGCTGAACTTGGCCTTGATGTGACCATGGCGAAAAGAGCCGGGCTTCTCCATGACTTAGGGAAAGCCATTGACCGTGAAATGGAAGGACAACACGCTTTCCTTGGCGCAGATATGGCAAAGAAATATGGAGAATCCAAAAACATTGTCAATGCTATTGCTGCTCACCATGGCGATATTGAGCCCAGTACCACCGAAGCTGTTCTTGTACAGGCCGCTGACGCGATTTCCGCTGCTCGTCCCGGTGCAAGAAGGGAAACGTTGGAGACTTATATTAAGCGCTTGGAAAAATTGGAAGAAATTGCTAATTCCTTTAACGGCGTTGATAAGAGTTATGCGATTCAGGCCGGTCGTGAAGTACGCATTATGGTAAAACCGGATAAGATTGATGATACTATGGCTGTAAGCCTCTCCCGCGATATTGTTAAGAGAATATCTTCGGAAATGGAATATCCCGGTCAGATCAAAGTTGTAGTGATTCGTGAGACCCGCGCTGTAGATTACGCAAAATAAAGTGTGTAAAGGCTGTCCGGAGCGTTACGTCACAGTGACCTCCTTCGGGACAGCCTATTTCTTTTTTGAAAGGATTTTGCAATGAAGATATTATTTATCGGCGATGTTGTCGGGCGTCCCGGCAGGGAAGTCCTTGAAAATAATCTGCCGGCGTTGGAAGATGAATTTGATATCGATTTTACCATTGTTAATGGAGAAAATGCGTCCGGTGGTTTTGGTATGGATATGAAGGCCTACAATTTGATCACCTCTGCCGGAGCTGATGTCATCACAATGGGAAATCATACCTTTGATAATCGAAAGATCTTTGACTTTATTGAAGAGAAAGACAACATTGTTCGCCCCTTGAATTATGCTTTGAAAGCTCCGGGACTGGGGGTGCGAAGCTTTTCTTTGAAAAACGGTGAGAAAGTGACCGTCATGAATCTCCTTGGTCGAGCGTACAGTAATATGTCTTTAGACTGTCCTTTTAAAATGGCGGAAGACCTGTTAAAAACCTTGCTGTTAAAGGAAACGGCGATATTTGTGGATTTTCATGGCGATGCAACATCGGAAAAAGTCTGTTTCGGTCATTATTTTGATGGTCGCGTATCGGCGGTTTGCGGTACTCATACCCATATTCAAACAGCAGATGAAAAAATCTTGCCAAGGGGAACGGCCTATATTACCGATGCCGGTATGACCGGTGCCTATGATTCTTGTCTGGGTATGACAAAAGATGCTTCCATCTCCCGTTTCTTTGCATTAAAGCGATTACCGATGAAGCCGGCACCCGGTGAGCGCCAGATCAATGGCGTTGTTATTTCCCTTGACGAAGAACATAAGGCAAAAAGTATTGAGAGAATAAACCGGGTTTATCCTGAATTTTAAAGAGGATTCTGGGAAGTTACCTCGAATAATGAAATAGGAAATGTTTCATTAAAAGGAAAAGGAGGCATGCATCATGTATGATTTTGTTTTAAAAAAGACCAAATCCATGAATGTTGTCTTCCTTTGCGGTGAATTATATGATTTTTGAAGATATGAGCCTGTCTTTTTCAGGCTCTTTTCCTTTGCGTGCCGATGGTCATTGTGATACGATCTTGGCGATGCAGGAAGGAAAAAAGGTTCATATTGATCTTGAAACGTTGCCTCGTTATGCGGATATGCAATTTATGGCACTCTTTATCGAAGAAGAATGTGACTGTAAAAAAGCCAAAGCGGAGTATGAAGCTTTGTACCGTTTTTATCGCACCTTGCAAACGGAAGAATATTATGATCTTTTGATTCCTTTGAAAAATGGCGACAGCTTTCGTCGCTTGGAGCCGGAAAATACCGGTATAGTTCTGGCAATAGAAAATTGCGCACCATTGGGTGTAGATGAAGATGATGTCTTTGAAGCCTATGAACATGGATTTCGGTCTTTCGGCGTCGTTTGGAACGGTTCAAACTGTTTTGGCGGCGGTGCATTTTCTGAGGGCGGTCTGACCTCTGCCGGTGAACGCTTTTTACGGGATCTAAACCGACTGCCTGTAGCCGTTGATCTTGCACATATGAATGAACGCACATTTTATAATTCATTGGAAATATTAGAGCATCCGCCGATTGTAACCCACACCTGTTGCTATGATCTGAATCCTCATTGTCGCAATCTAAAAGAAGAGCAAATGAAGGAATTGCGCATGGCCGGCGGCATAATGGGCATCACCTTTGTGAATAAATTTTTATCGGCAGAGAAGGAAGATGCTTCCCTTGATCGAATTGTCGATCATATCCTCTATGCTTCTGATTTTATGGGAATCGAAAATATTGCCTTAGGCAGTGACTTTGATGGGGCAGATATGCCGAAAGATATGGAGGATCAGTCTTGTTTGCCGTATCTTTATGAAAAAATGAAACAACGTGATTTCACCGATAGAGAAATCGAAATGGTGGCCGGCGAAAATCTCTTTCGTTATATGTTCGCCACGCTTTCCCGGGAGGAAATATGAAATTTGATTGTCATGTGCACACGATTTATTCCGATGGGATTAAATCCGTATTTGAACAGGCGGAAGAGGCTAAAGCCGTTGGTTTGGGCGGTTTTGCCCTTACGGACCACGATACCATTGATGGATGGAAAGATATTTCCGCCGCAGAAAAAGCATCGGATATTCGTATTATTCCCGGTGTGGAATTAAGCACCGATTGGCAAAAACGCAGTGTGCATATTCTTGGCTACGGTATTACGAATACGGATCTTTTCCGTGGGGAATTGATTTCCTTGCGCGAAGCCCGAAGTCGGCGTATTGCGGCAATGGTGGAAAAATTGAGAACAATGCATATGGATATTACCTTTGCCGAGGTTCAGGCTAAAGCAGGGGAGGGGACGATGGGGCGTCCTCATATTGCTGCCATATTGGCAGAAAAGGGGTATGTAAAGGATAAACAGCATGCGTTTGAACGTTACATTAACCGAGGAAAACCGGCTTATGTTCCCAGAGATCCTTTTTCACCGATGGATGGTATTTCCTTGATTAAAAGATGCGGCGGTTATGCCGTTTTGGCACATCCCGGTTTGGATCGTACCTATGAATTTCTTGATCTGCTGTGTGATTGCGGCCTCGATGGCTTGGAAGCGTACCACAGTGCTCATTATCCTGCGCTGTCTGAAAAGTTTTGTCGTCTTGCCAAGGAAAGAGGATTAGCAATCACTGCCGGTTCCGATGACCATGGCTATCGAGATGAGAAGCATGGGACCATTGGCAAACCTTCTCTGGATGAATCTTTGCTGCCGCATTTTATGAAAGAATATTTGGAGGAATACCGTTGATATGTGGAAAGAATTTCGAATTGCCGTTTCTTTTTTAACTCGTTTACCCTTGCCTTATCAGGGAGAATGGGATGAAAAATCCTTTTCCCGCTCTTCCGTATTTTTCCCGTTGGTTGGTCTCATTGTCGGTATATTAGTTGCTGCGGTATTTTGGCTCAGTAGCTGGCTGGGATCTGCTATGCTTGCCGCTGTTTGTACTTTAATTGCATCTTTGGTAATTACCGGCGGCATTCATCTGGATGGGTTTATGGATATGTGCGATGGTATTTTTGCATCTCGTGGTCGCGAACGTGCCCTGGAAATCATGAAAGACAGTCGTGTAGGCTCCTTTGCGGTTCTTGGCGTTGTTATGCTGATGTTGCTGAAGTTTTCTTTATACAGTGCTTACAGCTCATATTGGCTTTTTGTGTCGGTGTGGGATCAAATCTTAACCCTTATCGCCATTGTGGGCAGCTTTGTCTTTTCTCGGTTTATTATGGTTTGCTGTTTGTTATGGTTTCCTTCTGCCCGCTCCGAAGGATTGGGAGTTACGATAAAACGGCATGTCTCAAAATCGGCTCCGCTTTGGGGGGCGCTGATCATGCTTGCGCTGTTTGCCCCTACAGGCTATTATCCTATCTTGATCGCTTTTGTTATTGCTGCTTTGATCATGGTCGGTATTGCTGCTCAAGTCAATAAATTCCTTCATGGGCTTACCGGTGATATTTATGGTGCTATGACGGAATTGGGCGAGGCTGTTTTTCTCCTTATTTTATTGATTATCCAGATTATTTTGGGGCATTTTGAAATTCCGCTGCAAATCCCGTTGTCGATTTATTAAAATCCTGAAAATAAAGTAAAAAAAATAGGATTTTTTTCATTTTTTATCTATTCAAAGCCGGTATTTTGTGTTATGATATGTTCTAATAAATTAATGGAGGATTAAATTTCAATGGACAAATTTGGGAAGGAAGGACTTACCTATGATGACGTGCTGTTGATTCCCCAGGAATCTGCAGTGATCCCCAGCGACATTAATGTCGTTACCAACCTTACTAAGAAAATCAAGCTTAATATTCCTTTAATGAGTGCCGGTATGGACACCGTGACCGAAAGCCGTATGGCTATTGCCATGGCTCGTGAAGGCGGTATCGGCATTATTCACAAAAACATGTCCATCGAAGCACAGGCTTCGGAAATCGACCGCGTAAAACGTTCTGAAAATGGTGTTATTATCGACCCCATTTATCTTAGCCCCGATAAGAAGATCAGTGATGCTTTGGAAATTATGGGTCATTATCGCATTTCCGGTGTTCCCATCACTGTGGATGGTAAACTTGTCGGTATTCTTACCAATCGTGACCTGCGTTTTGAAACAGATTTCAGCCGCCCCATCGGTGAGGTTATGACCAAGGAAAATTTGGTGACAGCGCCGGTAGGTACCAGCCTTGATCAGGCTCAGGAAATTTTAAAAAATCATAAAGTTGAAAAACTTCCCATTGTTGATGCAGAAGGCTATTTAAAAGGCCTGATCACCATTAAAGATATTCAAAAAGCAAAAAAATATCCGAATTCCGCCAAGGATTCTCACGGACGTTTGCTGGCCGGCGCTGCCGTTGGTATTGCTCCTAATACTATGGAACGAGTTGCCGCCCTTGTAAAATCCAATGTTGATGTTATTGTAGTTGATACGGCTCACGGTCACTCCCACGGTGTGTTGAATATGGTCAGCCAGATCAAAAAGGCATATCCTGACCTCGATGTTATCGGAGGCAATGTTGCTACTGCTGCTGCTACCGAAGCTTTGATCAAAGCCGGTGCAGATGCCGTTAAAGTGGGTATGGGCCCCGGTTCCATTTGCACTACCCGTGTTATTGCCGGTATTGGTGTGCCTCAGGTCACTGCTGTTTACGATTGCGCCAGAGTTGGTCTTGCTGCCGGTATCCCGATTATTGCCGATGGCGGTATTAAGTACTCCGGTGATATCGGTAAAGCTATTGCTGCCGGTGCCAGTGTGATTATGTTGGGCAGTCTTTTTGCCGGTACCGAAGAAAGCCCCGGTGAAGTTGAAATTTATCAGGGCAGAAGCTACAAAGTTTATCGCGGCATGGGTTCCATTGCCGCAATGAAGGAAGGAAGTAAAGACCGTTACTTCCAGGCTGACACCAAGAGTCCTCAGAAGCTTGTTGCGGAAGGTATTGAAGGTCGTGTACCTTTCAAGGGCAGCTTAGCGGATACGGTATTTCAGCTTATCGGCGGTCTGCGTTCCTGTATGGGTTATTGCGGTACACCTGCGATTCCCGATCTCCAGGAAAACGGCCGTTTCGTCCGTATTACTAACGCCGGTTTGATCGAAAGTCATCCTCACGACGTTCAGATCACCAAAGAAGCACCTAATTATTGCATTTAAAATATAGAAATCTTCAATAGTGCGAGCGTTGGCTCGAGAAAGAAAGGGGTTCTTTAAAATGATATTCAGAGAATGTGCGGGCGGCATTATTTTCAACGAAGATAAGGTCTTTTTGCTCCAGAATGAAAAAGGGGAATGGGTTTTCCCCAAAGGTGTTATCCGTCAGGGTAAAAGCTCCACAGCTGTTGCTTTGGAAAGAGCAAAGCAGGAAGCCGGTATTGATGCTTCCATACTCAGTGCTGTTGGTGAAACCAGCTACGAATTTTATTCCATTACCAGAAATGCTCCGGTATGCAACCGTATCGTCTGGTTCCTGATGACCGCGGATTCTCAGGAATTTTCCATTGACAAAGATGCTACTCAGTTCCAGGATGGTGGCTTCTTTAATATCATTGATGCTTTTGATAAGGTGACTTACAGCCAGGATAAATCCCTCTTAAATATTGCCTATAGAAAGCTGAAGGAACTCTAATCCGAAATATAAAAATACCCGATTACGTATCGGATTGAAACGAGAAACACCGGTAAAGAAGTATTTTCTTTGCCGGTGTTGTTATCATAGAGGGCAGTATTTTCAGAAAATTTTTAAATATTTCTTGACACTGCCGTTTTATGGTGATATACTAGCCTTATAGTTGATATGTTACTTTTGAAAGTGGGCGTTGCCCACTTTTCTTTATGTATCTCGGAGATGTTATGGATAAAAAGAATGCAACAGAACAAAAGGTATGGCAATTTATCGAGCCATTGTTAAAGGAAACACCTTATACAATTTATGATGTTGAGTATGTCAAGGAAGGATCCGAGTGGTATTTGCGTATTTATATTGATAAAGACGGCAATGTCGACCTGGATGACTGCGAAACTGTAACGGATTTGATCAACGATCCTCTTGATGACCTTGATCCCATTGCCGAACCTTATTTTCTTGAAGTTTCTTCTCCCGGTGTGGAGCGTCATCTGAATTCCAGAGCTCATTTGGAAGGAGCCCTGGGGGAAAAGGTGCGGATCAAAACCTTTGCTAAAATTGAAAATAGCAAAGAATGGGTTGGCATTCTTTCTGCCGTTGCAGATGAAGCCCTTACACTTGATGTAAACGGGAAGACCATGGAATTTCCCTTTGATAAAATCGCAAAAGCCAATATTTCCGTGTTTTAGGAGGTTATTTGATGAACGTCGAATTTTTGGAAGCACTGAGAGACCTTGAGAAGGAGCGCAATATTTCTGCCGATGTTATTTTAGATGCCATTGATGCTGCGCTTGTCTCTGCTTATAAAAAGAATTTCGGTTCTTCGCAGAATGTACGGACGGAAATCAACCGTGAAACCGGTGACTTCCATGTATTTTCCCGTAAGACGATCGTAGATGAAGTTGAAGATGATTCTACGGAGATTAGTCTTGCCGAAGCGGAAAAGATCAATCCCGGTTACGAAGCCGGCGACATTTACGAAGAAGAAGTAACACCCAGGAAATTTGGCCGCATTGCAGCGCAAACTGCAAAGCAGGTTGTTGTGCAGCGTATGCGTGAAGCAGAGCGTTCTGTGATTTACGATGAGTTTATCAATATGGAAGGGGATATTCTTACCGGTGTGATTCATCGCATTGAAAACCGTAATGTTTTCCTTGATATTGGTAAGACTGAAGCTGTTTTGACACCGAATGAGCAGATCCCCGGGGAAATATATCGCCACGGCGATCGCTTAAAAGTATATATGGTTGAAATTCGCAGAACAAATCGCGGACCTCAGGTTGTTGTTTCCCGGACGCATCCCGGTTTATTAAAACGTCTTTTTGAACAGGAAGTTCCGGAAATTTACGATGGTACCGTTGAAATTATGAGCATTGCCAGAGAAGCGGGCAGTCGCTCTAAAATCGCTGTGTACAGCAAAAATGAAAATGTCGATTGTCTTGGTGCCTGTGTTGGTGCAAAAGGTATGCGTGTTCAGGCTATCGTCGATGAGCTTCGTGGTGAAAAAATTGATATCGTAAAATGGAGTGATGACCCGGCTACCTTTATCGACAACGCTTTGAGTCCGGCAAAGGTTCTTTGTGTGGATGTAAATGCGGAAGCCAAGTTTGCCCGTGTTGTTGTGCCCAATTATCAACTTTCATTAGCTATCGGTAAAGAAGGGCAAAATGCTCGTTTGGCCGTAAAGCTCACCGGCTGGAAAATCGACATTAAGTCTGCAGCAGAAATGAATATGGATGAACATGGCAATCCTTTAAATGAAGAATACGATGATGACATCGATGAATATAATGATGATATTGACTTTGCAGAGGAAACTGCCGATGATCTTGTGATCGGTGAAGAAGACGATGCAATCGAAGATATCGAAGATGCGATGATTGACGATGAAATCATTGACGAGACGGCCGATAGTGTAATAGATGCCGACGGGGAGGACGCTTAACATTGAAAAAAGTACCTTTGCGGATGTGTGTCGGCTGCCGTGAAATGAAAGAAAAGCGTGATTTGATCCGAATTGTGCGAACTTCAGAACATAGCGGTGAAATCGATCTTACCGGAAAAAAGCCGGGGCGAGGAGCTTATATTTGCAATGATCCCGCGTGTTTGAAAAAGGCGAAAAAATCGAAGAGTCTGGAGCGTGCGCTCAATGTTTCTCTGGAGGAAGATGTTTATTTGCGCCTGGAAGAGGAAATACACCATGAATCATGATGTTGAGCGAAGATACACGTTTTTGGGCTTTGCTCAAAAGGCCGGAAAAGTTGCGTCCGGAGAAAATACAGTTGAAGCAAAGATCAAGGATCGCGGCTCTTGTCTTGTGGTCGTTGCGGAGGATGCTCCGGAACATACCAAAGAACGGATGCAGCGCCTTGCAGAGCAATATCACGTAAAGTATACTGTTTTTGGCGAAAAAAATCGTCTGGGACAGTCCATTGGTAAATCACCGAGAAATGTAATTCTGATCTCGGATAAAAATTTCGCAGCTCAATTGCTGCAATAAGAGTAAGTTACGGGGGTTAATGTATGGGTAAAATCAGAGTTTATGAACTAGCGAAAGAATTGGAGATGGAAAGTAAAGATGTCATACGACGTCTTGGTAAAATGGGAGCCGAAGTCACGAATCATATGGCAACGGTGGATGATAAATATGCACGTATGCTTAGGGATATTGCGCGCCCGAAATTAATTTTGGAACAGAAAGGTGCGGATCAGCCGGAAAAGGCCGAAAACGCAGAAGAGCATCGTAAGCATCACTCTACCGATGAGGTCAAAAAAGACCAGGAAGTGCAGACTGCAATAAAGGAAGATCATCCTCAGGAGCCGGTCTCTGCTGCCCCCGCAGAGCAGGTTGAAAAGGCCTCTTCCGAAAAAATCGAAGCAGCTCCCCAACAGCATGAGGAAGTAAAACCCGTACAGGAACAACCTCGTCAACAGGGAATCTTTGCAAAAAGTAATCCTAATCAAGCCCGTCAGCAGGGTGTTTTTGCAAAAAATAATTCCAATCAGGCCCGTCAGCAAGGCGTATTTGCGAAAAATAATTCCAATCAGCCTCGCCAACAGGGTGTATTTGCCAAAAATAACCGTGGTAAAAATGATCGCGGTGGAAACTATAATAATGATGGTCAGCGTTATGACAATCGCAATCGCGACGGTCAGAACCGTTACCAGAACAGAGACGGCCAGCGTCCCGATAACCGCAATCGCGACGGTCAGAACCGTTATCAGAACAGAGACAGTCAGCGTCCCGATAACCGCAATCGCGACGGTCAGAACCGTTACCAGAACAGAGACGGTCAGCGTCCCGATAACCGCAATCGTGACGGTCAGAACCGTTACCAGAACAGAGACGGTCAGCGTCCCGATAACCGCAATCGTGACGGTCAGAACCGTTATCAGAACAGAGATGGTCAGCGTCCTGACAATCGCGGGCAAAACCGTTTCCAGAATCGCGACGGTCAAAATAAAGGCGGACAGGGCTTTAATAACAGAGATCACGGCTTTGGTGCAGTGCCGCCGCCTCCGGATAATGTAAAAGCTCCGGAGAAGAAAGACTCCCGTCGTTTTGAACAAAAGAAAAAGAACAATACTTATGATTCTCGGAAAAAGGATATGGAACGCCATAGCTTTGAAGGGAATATGTATCGGAAAAATCAAAAACCGAATCATAAGAAAAAGAATACTCATAAGGAAGAAATGCCGCCGGTAGTGCCGAAGACCGTTGTGATCGGTGAAACGGTTATCATTTCCGAGTTGGCAAAAGCCATGAGTAAAACTGCAGCTGAGCTTATCAAAGCTTTGATGGGACTTGGTTTTATGGCTACGGTAAACCAGGAAATTGATGCGGAAACCGCAACGATTCTTGGGGAAGAGTTTGGCATTACCGTTGAAGTAAAAGTTGATGACAAAATGGAAATTCTCGTGGATGAAGAGGATGATGAAAGCACTCTCGTTCCCAGACCTCCCATTGTTACCGTTATGGGTCATGTTGACCACGGTAAAACCTCTCTTCTCGATGCGATTCGTAATACGAATGTGATTGCCAAGGAAGCCGGTGGTATTACCCAGCATATCGGTGCTTATCAGGTAGAAATTTCCGGCAGAAAGATCACTTTCCTTGATACTCCCGGTCACGAAGCCTTTACGGAAATGCGTGCTCGCGGGGCTCAGGTTACCGATATCGCCATTCTTGTAGTTGCCGCAGATGATGGTGTTATGCCTCAGACCGTTGAAGCCATCAATCACGCAAAAGCTGCTGAAGTACCGATCATTGTTGCGATTAATAAAATCGATAAGCCCGGTGCCAATCCCGATAAAATTCGTCAGGAATTGACGGAATACGAACTGGTTGATGAAGAATGGGGCGGCAACACGATTATGGTGCCGATTTCCGCGAAGAAGGAAGAAGGGATCGAAAACCTTTTGGAAATGGTTCTTCTTGTTGCAGATATGCAGGAACTGAAGAGCAATCCTGATCGCAGTGCCCGCGGTACCGTTATTGAATCCAAGCTTGATAAAGGCCGTGGTCCGGTAGCTACCGTTCTTGTACAAAAGGGTACCCTTCATGTTGGAGATATCCTTGTTTGCGGCACGGAATTTGCTAAAGTTCGTGCCATGGTCGATGATAAAGGACGCCGTACAAAACTGGCAAAACCGTCCACACCTGTGGAAGTTCTCGGGTTCTCCGATGTTCCCCCTGCCGGTGAAATCTTTGTTTGCGTCGATACTGAAAAAGATGCTCGCTATATTGCAGAACACAATGCTCGGGAAAAACGGGAACATGATATGGATAAAACCGCAATGGTTTCTCTGGATGATTTGTTCCGTCAGATCTCCGAAGGTGCAGTGAAAGATCTGAATATCGTCTTGAAAGCTGATGTTCACGGTTCGGTAGAAGCTCTTACCCAGTCTATTACGAATCTTTCCACCGATGAAGTTCGGGTCAATATTATCCATAAAGGCGTTGGTGCCATCGTAGAAACTGATGTGATGTTGGCAGAGGCTTCCAATGCTTTGATCATTGGTTTTAATGTTCGTCCCGATGCCCATACGAAACGTGCTGCGGAAAAAGCCGGTGTTCAGATTTTGATGTACCGTGTTATTTACGAAGCCATTGATTCGATCAAAGCTGCAATGAGCGGTCTTTTGGATCCGGAATTCAAAGAAGTTATTATTGGTCATGTGGAAGTTCGCGATGTGATTAAAGTTCCGAAGGTTGGCGCTGTTGCCGGTTGTTACGTTGTTGACGGTAAAGTTACTCGTAATGGTAAGGCCCGTGTTCTGAGAAACGGTATTGTTATCCATGAAGGCAACATTGCTTCTTTGAGAAGATTTAAAGACGATGTAAAAGAAGTGCAGACCGGCTATGAATGCGGTATCTGCATTGAAGACTATAATGATGTTAAAATCGATGACCAGATCGAAATCTTTGATTTGGAAGAAACAAAACGTACCATTGACTAACGGAAAGGATGATTTCATTGGCGAAGCATCGTGATAACCGTATCAGTGAAGAATTAAAAAAAGAAATTTCAGATATTCTCTTTCATGAAATCAAAGACCCTGACATTGGATTTGTTTCCATTGTGTTGGTGGATGTTTCTCATGATTTGAGAGTGGCAAAGGTGTATTATAGCGTCATGGGCAGTGATGCCGATATTGAAAAGACGCAAAAAGCCATTAAACGCTGCGCAGGATTTGTTCGTCATGAATTGGCAGGCAGACTTTCCCTGCGTTACACGCCGGAGCTTGTGTTCATCTATGATAATTCCATTGAACACGGTATCAAGATTTCTAAAATGTTGGAAGACGACAAATTGAGACACAATACGAATGATGAAGAATAATTCTACGAAAAAAATCAAGCAGATTATTGACGAGTGCAATAATCTGCTTATCATTAGTCATATTTTACCTGATGGTGATAATATTGGTTCTGTGATCGCAATGATGCTTTATCTTGAAACAAAAAAGAAAAAGGTCACGGCGGTTGCAAGCGGCGAAATGCCTCCGTATTATAAATTCCTTGTTGGATCGGAGGTATTGATTCCTGCTTCAGAGCTGCAAGGGGCAGCTTATGACAGCGTTATTTGTTTGGATATGTCGGATAAAGCCCGGGGCGGTATGATTTGGGATCGCATCGAGGGAGATCCGGTTATTGTCAATATCGATCACCATAAAAGTAACGATTATTTTGGTGATTATAATTACGTGCTGCCCGATGCTTCTTCTACGGCGGAGATTTTGGTCGCCCTTTTTTCTGAATGGAAGGTTGTTTTTTCTAAAGCAATAGCGGAAGCTTTGTATACGGGTATGATTACCGATTCCGGTTGCTTTACTTATCCTTCCACCTCGGCCCAAACCTTGCGTATGGCGGCAATTCTAATGGAGCAGCATCCGGATCTGGAAAAAATCCGTGAAAATGTTCTGGAAAACGTCAGCTTTTTACGAAAAAAACTTTTGGCAGCCGTATTGGCCCATGCTGTCTTAGCTGAAAATGGGCGTCTTTGCTATGCGGCGATATCCTATGAAGAAATTTCTGCTTTGGGAGCAAAAGGACCGGACTTTGAAAATATTATTGATCACCTTATTGGTATCACCGGAGTGGAATTTGCTGTCTTTTTCCGCGAGATCCAAAAGGATTCCGTAAAAATCGGTTTTCGCGGCCGTGGCGCCAACGATGTAACGGAGGTCGCTTCCCTTTTTGGCGGAGGTGGTCATAAGGCTGCCGCCGGATGTTCCTGTCAAGGGGCATTGGATTCCGTTGTCAATGATGTTATTGAAGCTGCTTGCCGCTATTTGGAGGGCATTTGATGGATGGTTTTATCAATTTATATAAACCGAAGGATTTTACTTCTCACGATGCTTTAAATATTGTGCGGCGCAACTTTCGCGGTACAAAAATCGGTCATGGCGGCACCCTTGACCCGGATGCTACCGGTGTTTTGCCGGTGTGTCTTGGTAAGGCTACAAAGCTGCAGGATATGGTGATGGGGGGAGATAAAGCTTACGAAGCGGATGTGCTTTTTGGTGTGGACAGTCTTTCTCTCGATTGCGGCGGCGACGTAACAGTAACGGAGCCTGATTTTCGTTTGGATATAGATAAGCTTCAAACCGTGCTTGCCGGTTTTGTCGGCAAACAGCAGCAATATCCGCCGGCGGTTTCTGCCATTAAACAAAATGGTGTTCCTCTTTATAAATTGGCGCGTCGCGGAGAAACGGTAGAAACGAAGCCCCGAGAAATTGAAATCTATGAATTATTGCTAAAAGAAGTCCATGCTGACGAAGCTCATCCCCGGATTCGCATTGCGGTAAAGTGCTCCAAAGGGACTTATATCCGTTCCCTTGGTCGGGATATCGGTGCGGCAATGGGAACAACGGCGATAATTGACCGCCTTGAACGTTCCCGGGCAGGCATGTTTTCCCTGGAAAATGCAGTGACCTTGGACGAAATCAAGGCAATGTGCGACCAAAAAGATTATTCCTTTATTCTGCCGATGGATGCTGCGGTCAAAGACCTACCTCGATTTGAATTGACAACCGGAGAAGAGTGGAAAGCTGTTTTGGACGGGAATGTTTTAACGGCAGAAGGGATGAATCCCGGAGAGACGGCGATTTATGATCCCTATGGATCGTTGATGGCTGTCGGCACCGTAAGTGAGGGGAAGATTCATCCCGATAAAATCTTATGGGAAGCCAGAAAACGGCAAAAGCCTATGATCTCTGCAGCTCTTGATGAGAAATTGCCCTTTGATAAAACGGCGGTGGTGATCGGTAATTTTGATGGCTTGCATTTAGGACACCGATTTTTGATCGAGCATTGCCTAAAAGATGCTGAGCGTGAGGGGTTGGCTTCGGTTGTCTTGACTTTTTCACCCCATCCGAAAATTTATTTGGGCGATCAACAACATTACTGTTTACAACAGGAATCCGATAAGAAAAAATGTATTGATCAACTCGGTGCCGATGCTCTTGTTGTTGCGGCATTTAAGGAATCTTTTGCGAAGCTGTCGGAAACAGAGTTTGTAGAGAATATTTTGAAAGAACATTTTAAGGCGAAAAAGGTCTATATTGGGGATGATTTTTCCTTTGGAAAAGGCCGTTGCGGAACAGCAGATTCTCTGAAAGCGCTTTGTTGTGAGGTCGGGATCGAGGTCATGATTATTCCTCGATTGCTTTATGGTGATGCTGCTATCAGTTCTTCTCGCATCAAGGAGGCATTGGCAAAGGGAGATATCGGTACTGCCGTGCATTTATTGGGGCGTCCTTATACCATTCACGGCGAAGTGGTGCATGGACGCGAGATCGGTCGTACTCTTGGCTTTCCCACGGCAAATTTAGATCTTGATCCGGATTTGTTTTGTCCTCGTTCCGGCGGCTATATTGCTTATGCGCGTTACGGCGGAAAAAAACACGAAGCTGTTGCCTGTATCAGCGGGCGGCCTACGGTAGAGGAAGGACAAAGAAAAAACTTGGAAGTGCATATTCTTGATGATGCTCCGGATCTTTACGGTATGGAGATGACCATATCTTTGCTGAGGTTTTTGCGCGGAGAACAGAAATTCGATTCTCTTGATGCATTGAAAGCCGGAATTGCAGCCGATGTGGAATGCGCGAAAAATTTTTTTTCAAAACGACGCGGAGGCTCTTGCAATTCCCGTTGAAATCAGGTATAATTTATATCCGTACCGTATCTTTGTTTGGTGGATGCCTCGTCCCCTTACACAGTTGCGGCGAATGAAATATTGGAGGATTTTTAAAATGGCTTTAAACAAAGAAACCAAAACAGAACTTATTGAAAAATTCAAAACCCATGAAGGCGATACCGGTTCTCCCGAAGTTCAGATCGCTATTCTCAGCTACAAAATCAACTATCTCACCGAACACCTCAAAGTTCATAAGAAAGACCATCACAGCCGTCGTGGTCTTCTTCAGATGGTTGGTCAGAGAAGAAGCTTGCTGAACTATCTGAAGAAAAAAGACATTGACCGTTATCGTACTCTCATCAAAGAATTGGGTATCAGAAGATAACAATGAAAATTTGAGCCATCATTTTATGATGGCTCTGTTTTTTTTGGAATACAGCAGGAAAAAATAAAAAAATGTAGAAACTATACAGGATAGAATAATAAAGAGGTTTATTAGAAAGGTTAGTAGATTATGTTTGAAAACGCACTCAAGAGAAGTATGGAAGTCGGTGGGCGTACATTGACGCTGGAAACCGGCAAAATGGCAAGACAAGCCAGCGGGGCTGTTTTTGCCAGCTACGGCGATACCCAGGTTTTGGCAACGGCTGTTGGTTCTACGGAACCCAGAGATGGGATCGACTTTTTCCCTCTTACCGTTGATTATGAAGAAAGATTATATGCCGTTGGGCGTATCCCCGGCGGTTTCATTAAAAGAGAAGGTCGACCCACGGAAAAGGCGATCCTCTCCGCTCGTATTACAGACCGTCCTTTAAGACCTTTGTTTCCCAAGGGCTATAAAAATGATGTTCAGGTCGTGATTACGGTGTTGTCCGTGGAACAGGACAATGCTCCGGATATTCTTGGTATCAACGCCGTATCTGCGGCTCTCCATCTTTCCTTTATTCCTTTTATGGGCCCCATCGGTGCTGTTAGTGTTGGCCGTGTCAACGGTGAATTTGTGATTAACCCCACCATTGAACAATGCGCCGAAAGCGATATGTTTATCGCAATGTGCGGTACTGCCGAAGCCATTAACATGGTGGAATGCAAAGCCGATGAAGTCGGTGAAGATGTGATCCTTGACGGTTTGATGTTTGGTCATGAAGCCATCAAAAAGATCGTTGCCTTCATTGAAGATTTCCGTGCCGAAGCATTGGAACGTGGTATTGCCTCGGAAAAACTGGTATTTGTGAAACCGCCTTTTGATGAAGCCATCGAAAATGAAGTAAAGCCTTTGGCAAAAGAAAAATACGATGCTGTATATCGCAAATGCGCCGGTGAAAAAATCCAGAAGAAAGAACGGGAAGAGCTCTTTTCTGCGGTTCAGGATGAGATCGTAGCAGAATTTGAAGAAAAATATCCTGAAAATATCGATGAGATCAAAGAAATTATCGGTGTTGCTCAAAAAGAAACAGTTCGCCGTATCATCGCTTCGGAAAAACTTCGTGTGGATGGCCGCCATGTGGAAGAAGTTCGCCCGATTTCCTGTGAAGTTGGCGTATTGGCCAGAACCCATGGCTCCTCGTTGTTTACCCGTGGGGAAACCCAGATTCTCAATATATGTACTCTTGGCTCTTTGAGCGATGAACAGATCCTTGATGGTCTTGGTGTGGAAGAATCCAAGCGTTATATGCATCATTACAACTTCCCGCCCTATAGTGTTGGGGAAGCTCGCCCCATGCGCGGCCCCGGCCGTCGTGAAATCGGTCACGGTGCTTTGGCTGAAAAAGCCCTTGTGCCGATGATTCCTTCGGAAAAAGATTTCCCCTATGCTTTGCGTCTTGTTTCGGAAGCTATCGCCTCGAACGGTTCTACTTCCATGGGTAGCGTTTGCGCCAGTACGCTTTCGTTGATGGATGCCGGTGTTCCCATCAAAGCTCCCGTTGCCGGTGTTGCAATGGGGCTGATTAAGGATAACGATGATATTACCATTCTCACCGATATTCAGGGCCTGGAAGATGCTCTTGGCGATATGGACTTTAAAGTGGCCGGTACTGCCGAAGGTGTTACCGCTATCCAGATGGATATGAAAATCGCAGGGATCACAAGAGAAGTTTTTGTACAGGCTTTGGCTCAGGCGAAAAAAGGTCGTCTCCATATCCTCGGGAAAATGTTGGAAGCCATTGATAAACCCAGAGCAGAGCTTTCGGAATATGCACCTCGCATCATCAATACCAAGGTACATCCCGATAAGATCAGAGAAATCATCGGTTCCGGCGGTAAAACCATTAAGAAAATCGTGGAAGAAACCGGCGCAAAGATCGATATTGAAGATGACGGCAGCGTATATATTGCTTCTGTGGATGCACAGAAGGGCGAAGCTGCTCTGAAGATTATCGAAGCCATTGTGGAAGAAGTGGAAGTTGGCAAAATCTATGAAGGTACCGTTGTGAAGATCGCTGATTTCGGCGCCTTTGTTCAGATCATTCCCGGTGTTCTCGATACCTCCGGGAAAGATGGTATGGTACACATTTCCGAACTGATGAAACGCCGTGTTGAAAAGGTAACGGATCTGCTGAAAGAAGGCGACCGTGTTGTTGTTAAAGTTCTGAATGTGGATCATCAGGGCAAAGTAAAGCTTTCCCGTAAAGCAGCCATTGCCGAAGGCATTCCCGAAGGCATGAGCGAAAGTCTTCACGGTTCCAAAGTTCAGGAATTGCTGAAATAAAATAGTGTTGTTTCATATTGCCCCTTTTCTTTGCATAATCTGTCAAAGAAAGGGGGCTCTATATGATTTCATTGCAAAAACTCAAAAAACGGTGTTGTCTTGGGTTATTGGCATTGGCTTTGCTGCTTTCCGGCAGCTGGTTGTGGCAGGAGCAGCAGCAAAGAGCCGTTGCTGCCGGTGCACCGGTATATCATGGCAATAGCGGTAAAGGTCAGGTGGCGATTTGTATTAATGTGGATTGGGGGGAAGAATTTCTTCCCGGGATGCTTGAAACATTGACGCAGCACGATGCTGCTGCCACTTTTTTCCTCACCGGTCGCTGGACAGAAAAATTTCCGGATATGGCGAAGGAAATTAAAACCGCCGGAATGGAAATCGGTAATCACGGCTTAAAGCATAACAGTCCAAATGGTATGACCTACGAAGAAAATGTGGCAGATATTCGTGCTGCCGAGGAAAAAATTGAAGCAGCATTGCATATCCACACAACGCTTTTTGCCCCGGCCGCCGGTGAGATTGATGCCCAGGTACAAAAAGCCGCGGAGGATTTGGGATATACTTTGATCCTCTGGTCTGTTGATACCATCGATTGGCAGAAGCCGTCTCCGGAAACGATCGTGGAGCGTGTAACTCAAAAAGTGGAGGACGGCTCCATTATATTAATGCACCCAACGGAAAATACCGCCGCTGCTTTGGATGATATTTTAGCGGTATTGGCCGAAAAGGAATTAAAGCCGGTGCCGGTGTCGGAATTATTAAAATAAACTGGTAGGAAAATGATAAAGAAAACGATTTTAGAAAATGGCCTTACGGTGGTGACCGAATCGATCGATCATGTGCAGTCCATATCTATGGGACTTTGGGTCAAAGCCGGCAGCCGTCACGAAGGGGAGGACCTTGCCGGGATCTCCCATTTTTTAGAACATATGAATTTTAAGGGGACCGCCAAACGCACCGCCAGAGATCTGGCCGAGGTATTGGAGTGCCGCGGCGGTCAGCTTAATGCTTATACCACAAAAGAATATACGAACTTCTACTGCCAAACCGTTAAAGAAGATTATGATTTGGCCATGGATGTGTTATCGGATCTGTTTCTTCATTCTGCTTTCCGCAGTGAAGACATGGAAAAGGAAAAAAAGGTCGTTTTGGAGGAAATCAATCTCTACGAGGACAGTCCGGAAGATCTGGTCATTGACATGCTTAATGAGGTCTGTTGGCCGGAACATCCCTTAGGCAGGCCGATCCTTGGCTATGAAAAGCAGGTCAAAAGTTTTACTCCGGAAATTTTGAAAGCGTACCGGGCAAAGATGTACACCCCGGATCACTCCGTTTTGGCAATTGTCGGCAGCTTTGATTATGATGAAATCATTGGCTCCGTAAAAAAATATTTCGGTGATTTTGCCGGCAACGGTATCACTATGCTCTTTGATGCTCCGCCTTGTCGCAGTGGTTCCATGGTTAAGGAAAAGGATATCGCTCAGGAGCACATATGCATCGGTTTTCCCGCCTATTCCGTTTTTCACGAGCATTATTATGGCTCCATACTCTTAAACGAATATCTTGGCGGCTGTGCGTCCTCTCTTCTTTTTCAAAAAATCAGAGAAGAGCAGGCGTTATCCTATTCGGTATATTCTTTTATCACGGCTTATGAGGATACCGGTTTGCTTACGGTATATGCCGGAACTTCTCCGGGGCTTGGCGAAACGGTAAAAGAGCTTTGTTATGCCGAGATCGATGCCGTTGCAAAAAACGGTATGCCGAAAGAAAAATTACTTCAGCTGCGTCAGCAGATCAACGGCAGTATGCGTTTGGCTGCGGATAGCCTGGGCAGCCGTTTGAGTCGTTTAGGCAGAAATGAGCTGTTTTTCCATCGTTATATCCCGGTAGAAGAGGTTGTGGAACGGATCAATGAGGTAACCGTAGAAGAGATTGCCGCCATTGCAAAGGATGTTTTGGATCCGGATCGTGCGGCATTGGCTTTTTTAGGAGGAAATGCGGAATGATACGTATGATACAAAATGTCCCGTTGGAGATTGAATTGCTTCCTTCCTATGAAGGTTTGGCGCTTCCTGCCTATCAGACGGAAGGTGCCGCCGGTTTTGATTTTTTGGCGGCTCTTTCCGAAGAAGAGAGCGTTGAATTGCTTCCCGGCGATCAGGTGATGATTCCTACGGGATTAAAATTTGCAGTACCTCGTGGCTGTGAGCTTCAGGTGAGACCCCGAAGCGGCTTGGCGGCGAAAAATAGCATTACGGTATTGAATACGCCCGGTACCATCGACAGTGATTATCGCGGTGAGGTCAAGATCATTCTAATCAACCTGGGGAAAGAACCGTTTTCCATTAAAAGGGGAATGCGGATTGCCCAGGGAATCCTTGCGCCTTATTATCGCGGTGATTTTACCGTCGTTGATGCCCTTGATGAAACAGAGCGTGGTGCCGGTGGATTTGGTCATACCGGCGTATAAAGGACAAGACTCTTTGCATAAGCTGAACCATGGGAGGTTTTGCTTATGTTATTTTCAGAATTTGCCGGAAAGGTTATCGTAAACCTGGAAAATGGAGAAATATTGGGGGATGTCAGTGAGGCGGATTTGCTGGTTGATGAGATCACCGGCAAGATTGATGCCATTTTACTTCCCACCCGCGGTTTCATGTTGAATCGCAGTCATGATGCGGCACAGCTCAGTATCGCCTGGCAGGATGTACGTAAGATCGGTCCGGAAATCATCGTTGTGGAGATCGACAGCAGTCGAAATCCATTGTGGTAGATTAAAATTTAATGGAGAATCGTTATGATGAAATTAGCATTTATTGGTGCAATGGGAAAAATGGGACGCTCCATGATGGAAGGCGTTTTTCACGAAAAAGATATGGAGATCGTTGGAGCTGTGGATATTTCCGGCATAGGGAAAGAAGTTTTTCCCGGCAGCGGTGTATTTGTAGAATCGGATATTGCGGAAATGATTCGCACGAAGGATCCGGATATTGTCGTTGATTTTACATCGCCGGCGGTGATTCGGGAGAATATCCGTGCCGTTCTGGCAATGAAGAAGCATATGGTGGTTGGCACAACAGGACTTACACCGGAAGAATTAGAAGAGATTGACAAGGATGCCCGGGCTGTCGGTCGTGTTGTGTTTGTTGCGCCGAATTTTGCCTTGGGTGCAGTGCTGATGATGGGATTTGCAGCTCAAGCCGCAAAATACTTTCCCCATGTGGAAGTGATTGAGCTGCATCATGATCAGAAGAAAGATGCTCCTTCGGGTACGGCTATCAAAACTCTGGAAATGATGGCAAAGGAACGGGAAAAAATTCATCAGGGACAAGCCGATGAATTTGAAAAGATTCCCGGTGCCCGGGGTGGTGAATACGAAGGTATGCGAGTGCATAGTGTGCGTTTGCCCGGTTATGTTGCTCATCAGGAAGTGATCTTTGGTGGTGCAGGACAAACCTTAACGATTCGCCATGATTCTATGAGCAGGGAATCTTTTGTTCCCGGTCTTGTTTTGGCAATTCGTTCCATTGCAGATCAAACCCCGGGTTTGATTTATGGTTTGGAAAATATTTTGTAATTTGAAATGATTTTGATTTGATAGAGTTGTGTTGGCTTATGAAGAAGGAACATAGAGAAGAGAAGGAGTCTTTGGCGGCGGAACCGCAGAAGTATACCGAAGCAACAACGAAACAATTTTTAACATACCTGGCATTTTTTATTGTCAGCTTTGTCTTTTTAGAATTGTTTTACCATATTTTTGCCTATGGCCAGCTTGGTACACGGATCTATATGCCGATCATTTTTGGTATTGTATGGGGTGCTGTTTTCGGATTTTTTGCGATGCTTTGCCGACCTCGCGGCAGAATGGTTTACACCTTTATTGTGTTATTGATAAGCTGGCTTTTCATTGCCGCTCAATTGGTGTATTTCCATATTTTTGGGACAAGTCTTTCTCTATCCCAATTTGGCATGGGTACCGATGCTGTGACTTCTTTTTGGCGTGAGCTTTTGGCGGCCATGGGAGATATTTGGTATCAACTCCTCTTTTTACTTGTGCCTTTTATCCTTTTCATCTTATTTTCTTTTGTGAAAAAGCCCTGGCAAGGGATAACCTTTGGGTGGAAAAAGGATCTGATTGCTCTTGCATTGGTGGTTGTGACTTATGGAGCTTCCCTTGGAATGCTGTTTATCGGCGGTACTTCGGCATATAGCTGCTATGACTTATACCACAGCAGTGCCATGTCAACGGATCTCAGTGTGAAGGGTTTAGGGGTCATGACGACAGCCCGATTGGAGATCAAATATATGCTCTTTGGCAGTGATGAAAACCTTTCCGATGTTCTGGCAAAGGAAGGGGAACAGGCGGCACTTTCCGATACGGATATTTACAATATGCTGGAAATCGATTTTGACGCAATGGCTGCGGAAGAAAAAAACAGTAACGTTAAGGCCTTGGATGAATATTTTTCAACTGCTCAGGCTACGAAAAAGAATGATTATACCGGTTATTTCAAAGGCTATAATCTAATCGAGTTGTGCTGTGAATCCTTTTCTCCTGTTTTCATTGACAAAGAGCTTACGCCGATGCTTTATAAAATGTATCATGGCGGTTTTGTCTTTCGCAATTTTTACTCTCCCTGGGAATCCAACACAACCAACGGAGAGTACACGATGTGTATGGGACTTTTCCCGGACAACTCCCGCAGCAAGAGCAACGGCAGCTTTAAGGCTTCTGCCAATAACGAAGTTCCTTTTTGTCTTGGTAATATGTTTGGCTCCATTGGTGTTCCTGCTTATGGATATCATAATTACGAGGGATACTATTATTGCCGCAATAAAACCTATCCCAATATGGGATTGGAATGTAAATTTGCCAAAGATGGCATGACGTTTACCAGTTCCTGGCCGGCATCGGATCTGGAAATGATGGAGCAGTCCGTGCCGGATTATATCGATGACGATCAGTTCTTTGTCCACTATATGACCTTTAGCGGCCATTATCGCTATGAGTATAATCAAAATGCCATGGTGCGGTTGAATTGGGATAAAGTGAAAAATCTTGATTATTCGGAAAAAGTCAAGGCTTATATTTCTTGTAATCTGGAATTGGAATATGCTTTGGAAAACCTGGTGAAACAGCTAACGGATGCAGGGATTGCAGATCATACGGTGATCGCTTTAAGCTGTGACCATTTTCCTTACGGCTTGACCTTGGAGGAATATTCGGAATTGGCCGGACATGAGGTGGATAATGATTTTGGCAAATACAAAAATGCCTTTATTCTTTGGACACCTTCCATGGATATACCGATCAAAGTCGATGAGCCCATGGGCTCCGTAGATATTTTACCCACTTTACTTAATTTGTGGGGATTTGATTATGACTCCCGGCTTCTGGTTGGAAAAGATATTTTTGCGGATGGCTCTCATATTGCCATTCTTAGCAACGGCAGCTTTATTACCGATAAAGTGCGTTATAACAGCAGTACCGGAGAAGTGGAATATCTTGTAGAGGAATCTCGGGTTACCGATTCCTATATTGAAAGCTGGATCGAAGAGGTAAAGCGTCGTTTTGCGATTTCTACGGAAATTCTCAATACCGATTATTATCGCTATGTAATGGAGGCTTTGGAGCAGCCGCCAAAGAATACCGCGGAAGCCTCGGAAACGGATGATGCTGCCGATACCGAAAAATCGGAAAATAATGATGGGGAAGGGAATCGCCGGAATCATCAACCTACCGACCCAACAGAAGATTATTAATATATGCGAAAAAGCCTTTGCAAATGACAACATTTTGCAAAGGTCTTTTTTGTACAGGCACGGAACATGGACTTTTTCCATATCTTGAAAGCAGGAAGCAAAGATAGGGAGCGGTATTTATGACGATGAAAGTAGCCCTCATGGGAGGGGCATTGCGAGAGCAGATCGTAGCCGATCATCTTAGGGAAAAAGGTTTTCGCATTGCCACCTATGCGATGAAAGATATGAGGTCAACGGATGTTAAGTCGGCAGAGGTATGCTTGAAAGATGCTTCTGCTTTGATATTGCCGGTGCGCAGCAATGACAGAGAAGGCTTGATCGGTGGAAGTTCCTCTGCGTGTCCGGTTGCTTTAAATGAGAAGGTTCTAAACACAATGGGAGATCGTGCTCCCATTTATTGCGGGATTGCATCCGAGGAACTTCGGAGCATGGCAAAAAAAACGGAGCACCCTCTGTATGAAGTGATGGAGCATGATGATATTGCGATACCAAATGCCGTATTGACGGCAGAGGGGACGCTGTTTTATGTTATGGAGCAGCTTTCGGTTGGTTTGAGGGAGCTGCATATTGCTGTTTTTGGTTATGGAAGAGTGGGGAAGGCTTGCGCAGAATTGTTTTCTGCCGTTGGTTCCAGGGTTACTGTTTTTTGCAGGCAGCGCTCGGATTGGGAAGCCGGACGTGAGCATGGTTTTGATATGCGCTATTATGGCGGTACCGGAGCGATATTGCCAAAGGCAGATGTCCTTATCAATACGGTTCCTGCCATTGTTGTGACGGAAGAAATAATGAAACAGCTGAAGCCCAAATGTCATATCATTGATCTGGCATCTTATCCCGGTGGTGTAGAGCCGGTACCCAAGGAAACCTATGATCTTTTTTCGGTGATGCTCCCGGGAATTCCCGGAAAGTATGCTCCGATCACGGCCGGGCGCATTTTGGCGGAATATTATGAAAGGGAATTAGAAAAACAGAAAGGAGGTGCCGGTTCTTGAATTTAAAGGATGTGAAGATCGGTTTTGGTGTTACCGGTTCCCACTGCACTTTAAAAAAGGTGTTTCAATCGGCTTTGCGTTTAAAGGAGGAGGGTGCTGATTTGTATCCGGTGTTTTCACCCGCAGTGCAGTCTACCGATACACGTTTTGGTAACGCCGAGGATTGGCGACAGAGGATGGAAGCCCTTTCCGGAAAAAAAGTGATTACTACCATTGCTGAGGCAGAACCTATTGGACCGAAAAAATTGCTGGATGTCATGGTGATTGCTCCGGCCAGTGGAAATACCATCGGTAAATTAGTTAACGGCATTGTTGATACGCCGGTATTGATGGCCGCAAAAGCACATCTTCGCAACGGAGGTCCTCTCGTTGTGGCTGTTTCCACCAATGATGCTCTCGGTATCAGCGGTAAAAATATTGGCGCACTCTGCAATATGAAAAACATTTATATGGTGCCTTTTGGCCAGGATGATCCAATGCACAAACCTAATTCTATTGTTGCGCGAATGGATTTAATTGCAGAAACGATTATTTCCGCCATAAAAGGTCAGCAAATTCAACCAATTTTAATTGAATATTTTAAGGAATCGTAGTATAATAAAAGTTATCTTAATCATTAAGGTGGCTATTATGAAAAAATATGCAGTTGCGATTGTCGGTGCTACAGGTGCCGTTGGTAGTGAATTGATAAATGGATTGGAAGAACGCAATTTCCCTTTAAAAGAACTGCGTCTTTTGGCCAGCAGTCGTTCGAAAGGCAAAAAGCTTCCTTTCCGCGGCGAAGAATTAATTGTTGATGAATGTACCTCCGATTCCTTTGCAGGAATCGATATTGCTCTTTTTGCCGGTGGATCCCAAAGTAAGGCCTTTGCTTTTGATGCAGTAAAGGCAGGTGCTGTGGTGATCGATAACAGCTCGGCTTTTCGTATGGATCCGGAAGTACCTTTGATTGTGCCGGAAGTGAATCCGGAAGATATTTCCTGGCATAAAGGGTTGATTGCCAATCCCAATTGCTCCACAATCCAGATGGTCGTTGCCTTAAAACCTATTCATGATGTCGCGAAAATCAAGCGCATCATTGTTTCGACCTATCAGGCTGTTTCCGGAGCAGGGAAAGATGGTATTACGGCCCTTGATAACGAAGTACGGGAATATGTGGAAACGGGTAAGGATCCCAAGGAGCTTACGCCTTCTGCATTTCCTTATCCTATCGCTTTTAACTGTATTCCTCATATTGATACGTTTTTAGAAGATGGTTATACGAAAGAAGAAATGAAAATGGTCAATGAAACAAGAAAAATGTTTCATGACGATTCCATTGCCATTAATGCAACGACGGTTCGAGTCCCTGTTTTTCGCAGTCATTCCGAATCAATCACCATTGAAACGGAAAAGCCGATTACCCCGGAAGAAGCCAAAACTTTACTGGCAAATGCCCCCGGTGTGATCGTTGTCGATGATCCTGAAAATAAAAAGTATCCCATGGCGATCCATTCTTCCGGTACCAACGAAGTTTATGTAGGTCGTATTCGTAAGGATATTTCTTCGGAAAGCGGTTTGTCGATGTGGGTTGTTGCGGATCAGATCCGTAAAGGTGCCGCAACAAATGCAATTCAAATCGCTGAGTTGTTGATCCGGGAATAAGGAGGTGTTAAGATGTGTTTTGGTGATGTTTTGACCGCGATGGTTACGCCCTTTCATGAGGACGGTTCTGTAAACTATGAAAAAGCTCAGGAGCTTGCATTACATTTGCTGGATCATGGCTCCGACGGTATATTGATCTGCGGTACGACCGGGGAAAGTTCCACGGTTACACCGGCAGAAGCGGAAACGCTGCTTCGGGAAGTGAAGGATGCAGTAGGAAAGAAAGGTACGGTAATTGCCGGTGCCGGTTCCAACAATACTGCCGGCGTGGTAGAACTCATTAAAAAATATAATAAATTAGATTTAGACGGCTATCTCTCGGTGGTACCCTATTATAACAAACCGAGTAAAGCCGGGTTATATAAACATTTTGAGGCGATCAATGCTGCTGTGGAACGCCCCGTAATGATTTATAATATCCCCGGTCGTACCGGTATCAAAATGGATACGGATACCCTTGTCAGACTTGCCGAACTAAAAAATATCAAAGCATTGAAAGAATCTACCGGTAGTGTAGATGATCTTTCGCAATTATTGTTAAAGCTGCCGAAAGATTTTGCTGTTTATTCAGGCGATGATTATATGACTTTTGCTGCTATAGCAATGGGTGCAACCGGAGTAATCAGTGTTGCCTCCCATTTGGTCGGTAATGAAATAAAAGAGATGATCCAATGCATTAAAAATGACAACATGGACAGAGCAAGGGAATTGCATTTGCAGCTCTACCCGATGTTTAAAGGGTTGTTTGTGACTGCAAATCCGATTCCGGTAAAAACTGCATTGAATCTCCTCGGTTTTGAAGTCGGTGGATTTCGTTTGCCAATGTGTGAGGCAACCGTGGAAGAAACCGCATTTATCAAAGATCTCCTGAATCAATATGCACTTCTTTCCTAATGTATAAGGGAGCAAATGCTTCCTTATACATTGCTTTACGGAAAGGTGGAGTATGGCTCAAAAAGAAAGTAAGATCACGCTGATTCCTCTGGGGGGTCTTGGGGAAATCGGCAATAACATGACGGTTGTTCGTTATGGAAACAGTATGGTCGTGATCGATTGTGGTATGGAATTCCCGGAAGATGATATGTTAGGTATCGATACGGTGATACCGGACTATACCTTTTTGCTGGAAAATAAAAAGCGTATTAAGGGGATTTTTCTTACCCATGGTCATGAAGACCACATTGGGGCATTGCCCTATGTTTTAAAGGAACTGGATGTTCCTGTTTACGGTACCAGACTTACTCTGGGAATCGTAAAACACAAATTAAAAGAGGCCCGTGTAAATGCAAACCTGGTGGAAATGAGTGCCGGTGAAACATTGGCAGTCAGTCCCTTTAAGGTGGAATTTATTCGTATGAATCACAGCATTCCCGATGCTGTCGGTATTGCGATCCATACACCGATCGGTGTGATTTTTCATACCGGTGATTTTAAAATCGACCTGACGCCGGTGGATGGTGCTGTAATGGATCTGCACCGTATTGCCGCGTTGGGGCAAAAAGGGATATTGCTGATGATGGCGGACAGCACGAATGCGGAACGTCCCGGTTTTACAAAATCGGAAAAACTTGTCGGCAACACCTTTAATGAAACCTTTCGTAATTCCAAAGGGCGCATTATTATTGCGACCTTTGCAACGAATGTACATAGATTGCAGCAGGCGATTAGCACAGCAGCAAAATATAATCGCAAAGTTGCCATCATTGGGCGGAGTATGGTTAATGTAGTAAATATCGCAACGGAGCTGGGATACCTCAAGGTTCCCAAAAATACCCTGGTTGATATTGATACCATCGATAAGCTTCCGGCCAATAAAGTAACGATTCTTGCCACCGGCAGCCAGGGCGAGCCGATGTCTACTTTGACGCGAATTGCCAATAAAGAGCATAAGCATATTAAACTGATCCCCGGAGATACGATTATTGTTTCGGCATTGCCGATTCCCGGTAATGAAGTTTCGGTGGGACGCAACATTGATTTACTCGTAAAACAGGGGGCCGATGTTGTTGCCGATGCGGATTCGGATATTCATGTTTCTGGACATGCACGTCAGGAAGAATTAAAATTTATGCTGGCATTGGCAAAGCCCAAATATTTTGTGCCGGTTCATGGTGAAGAACGTATGCTTTATAAGCATGCCTCCATTGCAAATATGCTGGGGATTCCTGCCGACAATATCTTCGTATTGGAAAATGGTTCCATGCTGGAAATCACTAAGAAGGAAGCCGGAGTAAAAGGCTCTGTTTCGGTAGGAAAGATCATGATTGACGGTATGGGAGATAAAGATGTCGGCAGTGTCGTTTTGCATGACCGGCGTTTGCTGGCCAACGATGGCATTATGGTCGTTATTGTTACCGTGGATCGTAACGGTATGCTCGTTGCCAAACCGGAGATGATCTCTCGTGGTTTTATTTATGTAAAGGAAGCCGAGGATCTTCTGGAAGAGGCAAGAGAAGAAATATGCCAACTGATGGAAAAATACGAAGGTCGGAGGATCAAGGATTTTTCAGCAGTAAAGCAATCTTTAAAAGAATGTGTAGGCAAAATACTCTATGCCAATGTTAAGAGAAAACCGATGATTATTCCGATCATTATCGAATTGGATTCCTGAATGGGTGCTTTATGAAAATTCCCGATGTTTTGCATCGGGAATTTTTTTGCAGCTAATCAAAAAAAGCTTGACATTTTTGAAATCTTTGGTATAATAAGTATTACCGTGCCGAAGTGATGGAATTGGCAGACGTGCCGGACTCAAAATCCGGTGGTAGCGATACCGTACCGGTTCGACCCCGGTCTTCGGCACCAAAAAAGGGCTCTGCAAATGCAGAGCCTTATTTCTTTATATTGTGAGGTAAATCATGCGCTATTTTCGTGAGATTATGAGCCGCAGTGCATCATTCATAAAAAATAACGGACTTATCGATAACGAAGAGGGGATTATGGTGGGGCTTTCCGGCGGTAAAGACAGTATGACTTTGCTGATGGTCCTTAAAACTTTTTTGCGGCATTCTCGCTATAAATATCCCTTGGCTGCAGGCTATGTTGACTTGGGATTAGGCGCGGATTACTCCGGTTTGGAGCAGCTTTGCAAGGAATTGGAGATTCCGTTTTATGTGGAAAAAACGGATATCGGTACGGTAGTATTTGATATCCGTAAAGAAAAGAATCCCTGTTCTCTTTGTGCAAAAATGCGCCGAGGGGCCGTTAATGATTTGGCCATCCGTAATGGATTTACAAAGGTTGCTCTCGGACACAATCGGGAAGATTACGTGGAAACATTTCTTTTGAATCTTTTCTATGCCGGCAAAGCAGGTACCTTTAAGCCAAAAACTTATCTGGATCGCAAAGGTGTTACCGTAATTCGTCCGCTGCTTTCGGTTCCGGAAGAATTATTAAAGAAGCATGCGGAAAACATTCATTTACCGATTATGAAAAATCCTTGTCGGGCTGATGGAAATACCACTCGGGAAGATATGAGACTTTTATTGAAGCAAATTGAAACGATGAACCCCAATAGTATTGAGTTGGCTTTTCGTGCCTTATCGCGCCTGGAAGGTGAGCCAAACGGAAATCAGGAGGGAATCTTATGATCTTGGTCAGTGCTTGCCTTTTAGGTGAAAATTGCAAATATAACGGTGGAAACAATCGAAATGAAATCGTATTGGCATACTTAAAAGATAAAGACTATCTTCCTGTTTGTCCGGAAAGAGCCGGGAGGTTGCCTTCCCCGCGCCCGCCGGCGGAATTACAGCATGGTCGGGTCGTGGACAAAGAGGGTAAGGATGTTACGGCAGCTTTTCTTTGTGGTGCAGAAAAAACGTTGGCATTGGCAAAGAAGCATCGGCCGGAATTATGTTTACTGAAAGCAAACAGTCCGTCTTGTGGCTGCGGAAAAATTTATGACGGCACTTTTTCCGGAAGAAAAATCCAAGGAAATGGTGTTACTGCGGAGCTGCTTTTGCAAAACGGTTTTTCTGTGATTACAGAAAAAGATTTGGAAGGGTAAATCGCCTTTCTTACTGATGACAATTTTTTTCCGAAAAAAACATTGACAACATTAAGATTATCCTGTATAATATAATTCGTTGGACAGAGGGGTATAGCTCAATTGGTAGAGTAGTGGACTCCAAATCCATTGGTTCAGCGTTCGAGTCGTTGTGCCCCTGCCAAATAAAAAAGACCTGCCAGAAATTATTCCGGCAGGTCTTTTTAAACATATCATTTTAACCGTGAGGTGTTTATGAATAAGGTCTTGCTGATTGACGGAAATAATATATTGCATCGTGCTTACCATGGTTTGCCGTTATTGAAAACGGAGGATGGACGTTACACCAATGCTGTCTATGGCTTTCTGAAAATGATGGAGAAGATTCTGGAGCAGGAAACTCCGGATTACATCGGTATATGCTTTGATAAAGGAAAAAACACATTTCGTCATCGGGAATACCCGGCTTATAAAGCTCAGCGCAAGCCAACCGATCTTGAACTTGTGGAACAATTTTCGTTGATTCGCGAGGTATTGCTTCTAAATGGTTATCAGTGTCTGGAGTCGGATGAATTTGAGGCCGATGATATTATGGGTACCCTGGCAACAAAAGCCGCGGCAGAGGGGAAGGAAGCTGTAATTTTTTCCGGTGACCGTGATCTGCTTCAAGTATTGGGAGATCATATTACGGTGGTTAGCGGTAAGAAAAAGCTGACAGACTTGGTGAAAGTAACAGCGGCTGATTTTAAAGAGAAATACGGCTTGGAGCCGATCCGTCTTGTGGATATGAAGGGGCTGATGGGTGATAGCTCTGATAACATCCCCGGAGTAAAGGGCGTTGGTGAAAAAACGGCGGTAAAGCTGTTGACACAGTACGGATCTTTGGAAAATCTTTATGAGCATATGGATGAGCTGCCAAAAAATAAAACACATGAAAAATTGGTGAATGATAAAGAGATGGCTTTTCTTTCCAAACATTTGGCCAAGATCATTACCGATGCTCCCCTTGAGGTCACTTGGGAGGATCTTATTCCGAAGGATAAAGATATTGATAAATTAAAAAAGCTTTACCGGGATTTGGAATTTCGCAGTCTTTTGGAAAATTTAGAAAAGGAACAGTTTTTTGCTTTGGAAGAAGATAACCTTTTTTCTATGGCAGCAAAAGAACGTCCCTTTGAAATTACTGTAATATCCGATGCCGGGGAGCTTCTTCAGGAATCGAAGGTGGCACTGTATTCTGTTGGGGAATATTTGTACCTTGCCGGGCGTGACTATCGATGCACGCGTTTGAGTTGGGAAACACAAAAAGATGATATCATCGCTTTGCTCACCGATGGCAAGATTCAAAAGCATTGCGCAAATCTGAAAGACATCTATCACCATTGCCTTCGTTGGTCTGTAGCTGCAGACGGTATCGCAGATGCTTTGGAAATCCTGGCTTATTTAAATAACTCAGACGGCACATCTTATCAGCCGGATTCTTTGTGTCGCGACATTTTGAATTACGACACCTTTCTTTTTGACAATGATCGGCTTTATGCCGAAACCGCATTGATTTTTGATCTTTGCGAAGAGCTTCGTGCATCGTTAACTGAAAAAAACGGTATGGAGCTTTATCTTGATGTGGAATTACCGTTGGTGCTGGTTCTTGCATCCATGGAGCATGAAGGAATTCGTGTGGACAGAGATGCTTTGGCACAAATGTCAAAAGAGCTTGGTGCTCGTTTGGAAGAGATCGTTCAGCGGATCTACGCTGCTGCCGGAGAAAACTTTAATCTGAATTCTCCGCGGCAGATGTCTGTGATCCTTTTTGAAAAATTACAACTGCCACCGGGCAAGAAAACAAAAACGGGTTACTCCACCAACAGTGAGGTTTTAGAAGGGCTGCGAGAGTTTCATCCGATCGTCAATGATATTTTGGAATATCGCACACTTTCCAAGCTGAAATCGACCTATAGCGATGCTTTGGGAAAATTGATCTCTGTGGAAACGGGGCATATCCATACGAAGTTTTTGCAGACCGTAACGACAACGGGTCGTTTGTCCTCTGCGGATCCCAATTTACAGAATATTCCCGTTCGCCTTGAGGAAGGACGAAAGATCCGCCGTGCTTTTGTTGCTGCGGATGAAGATCACGTTTTATTGGCGGCAGATTATTCTCAGATTGAGCTTCGGTTGCTGGCGCATTTTTCAGCTGACCCGGTTTTAATGCAGTCCTTTATTGACGGTGAAGATATTCATGCCCGCACTGCCGGTGAGATTTTCGGAATTCCCACCGCGATGGTCACTCCGGATATGCGCCGTATTGCGAAAACGGTGAATTTTGGAATTATTTACGGTATGAGCAGCTATTCTTTGGGTAATGATCTTGGAGTGCCTCGCAACATCGCTCAGGCATATATCAATAGCTATTTTGGCCGTTATCCCAATGTAAAGCATTATCTGGATGAAACGATAGAAATTGCCCGGGAAAAGGGGTACTCGGAAACTTTGATGGGACGCCGCCGCAATTTGCCGGATCTTCATCATAAGAATCATAATATTCGGGGGTTTGCGGAACGAACTGCAATGAATACACCGCTGCAGGGCAGTGCTGCCGATATCATTAAGTTGGTTATGGTTAAATTATACCGGGCTTTGGAGGAGAATGGTTTTCAGAGCAAGATTATTCTTCAGGTACACGATGAACTGATTCTGGATTGTGTAAAAGAAGAACAGCCCGAGGTTCAAAAACTGTTAAAAGATATCATGGAACATACTGTGGATTTACGGGTACCGTTAACCGTTGATATGAAATGCGGCGCGGATTGGTATCATATGAATAAGATTTGAGGGAAACATTATGCCGGAATTACCGGAAGTCGAAACGGTTAAACGAAGTGTGGAAAGCAATATTTGCGGAAAAAAGATCCTCCGGGTAGAAGTGAACAATGAAGATGTTTTGGATGGTATCTCAAAGAAAGGCTTTATTACGCTTTTAGAAGGTCATAACATCGAAAAAATAGAGCGCAGGGGGAAGTATCTTATTTTTTGTTTGGAAGGCAAAAAAAGGCTTATTTTGCATCTGCGCATGACCGGTCAGCTGATTTGGTTTGGCCGTGATTTTACGATGGATCGTCATTGCCATGTGGTTGTCTCTTTTGAACAGGGTGGATTTTATTATCGGGATGTTCGTCGGTTTGGTCGGTTTTGTTTGATCGGCTCCGGCGGAAAAACCGAGAATGGTTTAAAAACTTTGGGGTATGAGCCCTTTGATCCCGAGTTTACGGAAACATATTTGAAAAAAGGTCTTGCCGGTCGTCGTTCGTCGATCAAAAACCGGCTTTTAGATCAGCACTTTGTTGCCGGTATCGGGAATATTTATGCCGATGAAATTCTATTTGCTGCCGGGATTCATCCGGAATTGCCGTGTAAGGATCTGACGGATAATCAAATTGCAGCGTTGAAAAAAGCTGCGATAAACGTTCTTGATGAAGCGATTCAATACCGTGGCACAACGTTTAGTGATTTTCGTGACGGCTATGGAGAAACCGGCGGTTATCAGGAGCATCTTGCCGTTTTTCATCGTGACGGGATGGCTTGTCCTGTTTGCGGTGCTGTGATTGAAAAAATAAAATGCGGTGGCAGAACAACATCTTTTTGCCCCCAATGCCAAAAGAGGTGAGTTTTGATGGGGTGATTGGCCTGACCGGAGGGATTGCCTGCGGGAAAACGTTAATATCCGATTACATGGCTTCCTATGGAGTCGATGTGATCGACGGAGATTTGATTTCCCGCCGTTTGTATCGTCCCGGGAGCGAACTGTTGGCAGAAATTGCCGATGCCTTTGGTGCCGAGGTTTTGTTTGCAGATGGAAATCTGAACCGGCGGCTTATGCGGGAAATTGTTTTTGCGGATGAAGATGCCCGGTACAGACTTAACCGTATTGTACAGCCGGCGATTCGTCATGCCATTACGACGGATCTTTTTCATTCAAAAAAGGATCATCAGTTTTTGGTCGTACCGTTGTTGATTGAAGGCGGATACATTGATCTTTGTGATGAAGTATGGGTTGTATTTGTACGTGAGGAAATCCAAATGGAGCGGTTGATGGCAAGAGACGGTATCGATGGAGAATTGGCTCGGGCAATGATTGATTCCCAAATGCCTTATGCGGTGAAAAAAAAATATGCGGATCGGGTTATTGATAATAACGGAACGCCTCGCGACACTTATCGACAGCTGCGAAAAAGTTTTTTGAAATTTCTCAAAAAAAACTATTGATTTCTTCTGCAGACTCTGATATAATGTCATTGTTGTCGAGATGCGGCAGTGCTGGAATAGGCAGACAGGCACGTTTGAGGGGCGTGTGCGAGAGCGTATGGGTTCAAGTCCCATTTGCCGCACCAACAAAAATCTCTTTTATCTTTCAGATGAAAGAGATTTTTTTATATCCCAAACAATATCTTTGCAGAATTCCTTCCTTGAGACCTTTTTGGTACATCTCATATGATATGATAAGATCGAAAAGAGGAAAAGGAGGAACAATTCATGAGTAAAAAACAAATGAATATGAGGCTAGCAGCTATTTTTCCGCCGTTAGAGAGGATCTGGTTATGAAATTTATTGATGAGGAAGAGGGGCTGCTGCAAATCTAATCAAATAAAAACTGAGGTTATTATGAAAATAGGTCTTATTGGTGTAAACAGTCAGTTTGTCCATAGCAATTTGGCAATCTATTATCTTCGTGAGGAGCTTCCCGATTCCTGGGAAGGAGAGCTTTGTGAATATAACCAAAATGAGCCGATCCTGAAGATCTTCTATGATATTATGGACCACGGTTTTGATGCCGTTGCTTTTTCCGTGTATCTTTGGAATAAAGAAACGGTGATCAAGTTGACCAAGCTGATTCGGGCGGCAAATAAGGATATGATCATTATTTTAGGCGGTCCGGAGCCAACCTATGGACCGAAGGCTTTTCCCGTATATGATTATATTGTTTACGGTGCTTTAGAGCCGGTGTGGGGCTGTCTCTTAGAACGGTTGGCTCAGGGGCAGGCAGCCGATGATCTTCCCGGTGTAAACGGAGAGATTGCTTTTGTCTCGGAATGGAAGTTTCCTTATCGTGAAGAGGATTTGCCTCGGCTGGAAAATAAATTGGTCTATTACGAATCCTCTCGGGGATGTCCCTATCATTGCGCATTTTGCCTTTCTTCCGCTGAAGACCGCACCGGTTTTTTGCCCCTGGAAAGAGTGGAGAAGGAACTTGATTTTTTCCTTACCCATGATATTCCGGTGGTGAAATTTGTAGACCGTACCTTTAATGCTCCCAAAGAACGGGGGAAAGCGATTCTTCGCTATCTGTTGGCTCACTATAAGCCAGGTGTGACCTTTCATTTTGAGCTAAAAGGGGAACTTCTCGATGATGAGACCGTAGAACTTTTGACTTCTGCCCCTGCCGGTTTCTTTCAGGTAGAGATTGGGGTGCAGTCTTTAAATGAAACAACCTTGGCGGAAAGCCGCCGCCGCAACCATTGGGAGCAAACAAAGGGATATTATCGCCGTTTGATCGGGGCAGAAAATGTTCATACCCATTTTGACTTGATTGCCGGTTTGCCTTATGAAGACCTTTCTTCTTTTGTTTTTGGATTTAATGAGGTAATGACAATCTACCCTCATTATTTGCAGGTGGGATTCTTAAAGCTTTTACCCGGTACAAAGCTGGCTGCGGAGTGTGGGCTTCATGGTTATGCCGCGGAAGATTTTCCGCCTTATGAGATTGTATCGAATCGTTATCTTTCCGTGGCAGAGCTTGCCGGGCTGAAAAAGCTGGATCAATTTATGGATACCGTTTATAACAAGGGATTGTTGCGCCAGACCCTGCGCTATGCCATGAAGCTTCACGGTTTTGATACTTTTACTTTATTTATGGCTTTGGCAGAGAATACCGATGTTGTGAGGGTTCTGTCTGAAATTTGTCCTCGCAGTGCTTTTGCCTGGTCTTCTCTCGTTCGTCTGGATGGATTTCTTGTTGGCAATGGCGGTGATGTATCGGCAGAAGAGGAGAGAGATATCAATCGCTTTGTTCAGGATAAAGATGCTGTTGCTGAGGTCTTACCGCACTATGTGGATACTCCGCCCAGAGAGATCTATAAGCGCACCCGTTTGCTTCATTTTCCGGTGACCTTTTCCTTCGATGAAAAAGGGTTCGTTTTGGATGTTTCTCCGGGGGAAAGCAGGATTCTTCTTGATTATCGGGAAAAGGGACGTCGGAAACGAGGCAAAGGAAAGCCGATGATCTATTCCTTATAATGTAATCATTTTTGCTTTTTTTCTTTCAATTTCATAAGAATTTCGGCGTAGACACTTGTTATTTCATAGCTACTTTGATAAAATGGTAGCGTGAAATAAAATGTGACTCGCGAAAGGAGTTAATGAAAAATGGTAGATGTAGCAAACCTCAGAGAATTAAATTTTGATGATTATGCAGACAAACAGGTTCCTGTTGGTATTTCCAACAAACATGTTCATGTCTGCCAGGCCGACTTGGAAAAACTCTTTGGTGAAGGTTATGAATTGACTTCCAAAAAAGCTCTCAGCCAGCCCGGTCAGTTCGCTGCAGAAGAAAAAGTTGATGTTGTCGGCCCCAAAGGTACTTTGAAAGGTGTTCGTATTCTTGGGCCCGTACGTCCCGAAACTCAGGTTGAATTGGCTCAGACCGATGCCCGCGCCATCGGCGTAAACGCTCTTCTCAGAGAATCCGGCAAATTGGAAGGCACCGAAGGCTGCAAACTCGTTGGCCCCAAAGGTGAAGTTGAATTGGATAAAGGCTGCATCGTAGCTCATCTTCATATTCACTTCCATACCGATGAAGCTGCTAAAATGGGCATCAAAGACAAACAGATCCTTACCGTTATGGTTCGCGGTCAGAAAAACGTTGTTTTCGCCGATGTTATTGCCCGTGTTGGCGACAACATGAAACTTGATTTCCACATTGATACCGACGAAGCCAATGCTGCATTGGTTAAAAACGGTGATGTTGCTGTTATCCTCGGTTAATTTCAAAAATGAAAAAGAAGCCAGGACTCTGGGGAGACTTGGCTTCTTTTTTTCTGATTTTAGTTTCCTTGTACGAGTTCGTGGTCGCTGGTGCGGTAAAAAAGCATCGTGATGCAATAAAGGCCGGAAATTCCGACAAGCGTATAGACGATGCGACTCATCAGCGATACCGCTCCACCGAAAATCGCGGCTACAAGGTCATACTGAAAAAGTCCGACCAATCCCCAATTGAGACCGCCAATGATGAGAAGTGTAAGGAAAATTTTGTTTAGTACGTTCATGTGAAACCTCCTTTTCCAATATTTTAGCTGAATTGAAGAAAAATTATACGGAGATACCGGTATGAAGCTATATTTCTGCTATATTTTACTGATGAGTATTATAACTTTTTTTCTGATGTTTTCCGATAAGCGAAGAGCAATGTGCCACCGCCGGAGAATTCCTGAAAAAGTGTTATTTCTTTTCGCCTTTTTGGGCGGAGCATTCGGAGGTCTTTGCGGCATGTTTCTTTGTCGGCATAAAACCCGACATCTTTCCTTTCGTATTTTACTACCGCTGTTTTTCCTTTTTCACTGTATCTTTTTTGTGTTATTGTTTTAAGGAGGCCGCTTTTGAAAGTATATGCCCTTGCGGATCTGCATCTTTCCCTTGACCGCCCCTTTGATTTAAAGGCATCGGAAACGTTCTCCGGAACAAAACCGATGGACATTTTTGGTACTCGTTGGGACGCCCATATTCGCAGAATCCATGAAAACTGGTGTGATGTTGTTACCGCAGATGATATCGTATTGGTGGCCGGAGATATTTCCTGGGCAATGACGCTTGCGGATGCCTGCTGGGATCTTGATTTCGTTGGCAGTTTGCCCGGACGCAAAATTATGATCCGAGGAAACCACGATTATTGGTGGCACAGTGTGAAAAAAATTCGGGAGCAGCTTGCTCCCGGTGTGGAGATCATACAAAATGATGCCGTGATTTTCGGTGATATTGCCATTTGCGGTACACGACTTTGGTCTTTGCCTGGTTCGGCGGATTTTGGAGAAGAAGATGTACCGATCTATCGCAGGGAATTGATTCGCCAGGAATTATCCTTGAAGGCTGCCGGCGGTCGTTCGGTGATTAATATGAACCACTATATGCCGGTAAATCCCAAAGGAGATGAAAATGAATTAACGGAGCTTTTCTCCCGATATCATGTATGTGTAGAGGTTTACGGTCATCTCCATGATAAAAGCCATGCCATCGCCGTGGAAGGCGAAAAGCATGGCGTTACATACGTTTTGACCAGTGCGGATTATCTTGATTTTACACCGCGTTTTATTTGTGAGATCTGATTTTAAAAAATATTGGTAAAACCGTCGTTGAGATATTTTTTTACATCGCTTAATTTAAAAGCGAAAATCGGAATGGTTTCCTTATCCGGACTGATCTCCAGTGCATCATAATATATATACAAGTTGTTGCTGTCGATATAAAACTTACTGTTTTTGGATATCCCGGTAAAACCGCTGTTGTCATCGTAGGTGGTGTAAGCCCCTGCAGCAAGGTCTTTGTTGATTTTATTGTTGATATAAGCGGTAAATTCCTCGTTGCTAAAGTCGAAAATCTCGCCTAGGGATAAATATGTGGCATTTTCTAAACTGAAAAAGAAGCTGCGCTGTCCGTTAAACTCCATGTTATTTCCAAGATTTTTATCGTAGGTTTGAACGATACAGAGATAGTTATTTTTATTATAGGTGATCTTGAATGTCATGGAAAGGGTAATGGCATCTTTATTGCTCTTGGTTTTGGTTGCGGAATTATCTGAGTTGTCCGAGTTATCCGAGCTGTTTGAATCACTGTTGCTATCGGCAGAGTCGGAATTATCGCTGTTATTGTCGCTGTTGTCGGAGGATGTATCGGTGGTGTCTCCATCGACAGAACTTTTTGTCGTTGCGGAGCCATCGCTGCCTACGGCGTTGAGTTTATCAATATTCAGTGCTTCCGAGGAGGAAAGAGCATCTTGCTCCTTTGTGGTCAGAGCATTTTGAAATTCCTTATATTGAGAATCTACAAAATTGCCCAGAGAGGTGTTAATGATCGTGATCGCTTCTTTATTTTCGATCCCGCCGAAAACAGGGTAAGAAATATGGATCACTTTTTCCTTATCGGCTTCGTCGATGTGGTTGATGTTTAATTTCAGTTCGGAAGTATAATCTACAGAATCTCCGGATTGGCAGGCACAAAGAAAAAATGATGCCAGAATCACCGGAATCAATAACAGTTTTTTCATTACATTGTCATCTCCATTTGCTATTATTCCAATTATATTGTAAAATAGGGAAGATGTAAAGTGAATTTGAGGGGATTTTTCTGTTTTATGATTAGAATCGGTACAGATATTATAGAAATTTCCAGAATTGAGCAGAACCTGTCGAATGATGCTTTTTTGAAGCGCGTTTATTCGCCAAAGGAATTATCTTTTTTCCCCCATCCCTGGGGGGGAGAAAATATGGCGGCAAGGTTCTGTGCAAAAGAGGCTTTGATCAAGGTTCTGGGCCAATGGGTGCCTATGAACGAAGTCAGCATTTTAAATGACGAAAACGGCCGGCCCTATTATGAGCTGGAAGGAAGCGCTGAGGCGCTTTGCCGTACTTTAAATATGAAATCGATCGACTTATCGATATCGCACTGTCGTGATTATGCCGTTGCATTTGCAGTGGGACAGTGTGACGATGAAAGGCAGGTATGATATGCGCTTAATCAACGGTGAAACATCCCGAAAGATGGATCAGGAAGCGATGGAAATTTATGGACTCGATACATTTGTATTGATGGAAAATGCCGGTCTGCGTATGGCCGATATTGTTGCGGATCTTCTTTCCGGGCAGAAAAAAACGGCACGGATCTCTGTGATCGTTGGCAAAGGAAATAATGGCGGTGACGGCTTGGTCATGGCCAGACATTTGGTAAATAAAGGTTTTGATGTTGAGATATTCTGTTTGGCTGCTCCGGATGAATTTTCTCCGGGAGCAAAGAAAAATTGGCAGATTGTGGAAGCTATGGGCTTGAAACATACTTTTTTGGCAGAAGCCCGGGATTTGACCCTTTTCCGTGTTAAGATGATGGCTTCTCGGCTGATTGTCGATGCGATTTTCGGCTCCGGCTTGAAAGGCGAAATCACGGGTCTTGCCAAAGAAGTGATTGAAATTCTCAATGATGTTGACCGTCCCATATTTGCCGTGGACATTCCTTCCGGAGTTGACGCCGATACGGCTAAGGTTGGGAAAACCTTTGTTAGAGCGGCCTACACCGTTGCTTTGGGTTTGCCGAAAATCGGCAATATTTTAGCTCCTGCTGCAGCCTATAACGGTAAATTGGAAGTTGCCGATATATCCTTTCCCAAGGCGCTTTTAGAGGAAAAGGATGAAGATGATGCGGTTATCGACGAAGAGTGGATTCTGGACAAAATGCCGTTGCGCAAAGCAGATTCCCATAAAGGGCTCTATGGTCATGTCCTTGTGGCCGGTGGTTCTCGAAATATGACCGGCTCTCTGATCTTAGCCGGGAAAGGGGCTTTAAAAACCGGTGCCGGTCTTGTAACTTATTTGATGCCGGAAGGTATTCATGAAATTGTTTGCTCTCAAAATCTGGAAGCCATGACCTTTCCTTTGCCGGAGCAGGCCGATGGTTCTTTAGGGATGGACGCTGCCGATATGATCCTGCACCAAACCGGTAATAAGATTCTTGTTATGGGCATGGGGCTTTCCCGTACTGATGAAAGCATGGCGCTTGTGCGGCGTATCGTAGAAGAAGTAAATTGTCCTCTGGTGTTGGATGCCGATGCTTTGATCGCCCTTGGAGAAATGGATCGTCGCAAAAAAACGCAGCATCCTTTGATTATGACACCTCATCCCGGAGAAATGGCCAAAATTTTGGGATGGTCCATTCGTGAGGTCCAGGAAGAACGCATCAAAGCGGCTCAATTGGCTGCGGAGCGTTTTTCTGCCGTTGTGGTTTTAAAGGGGAACCGCACCATTATTGCGGCTCCCAACGGTAAGCTTTTAGTGAATTTGACCGGCAATGCCGGTATGGCCACCGGTGGAATGGGCGATGTTCTTTCCGGTATTATCGGCTCTTTGTTGGGACAGGGGTTGGATCCTCTTTCCGCAGCCGCCCTTGGCGTCTATTTCCATGGTTTGGCCGGGGATATCGCTGTGAAAGATAAAGGGGAAATGGGCCTTAATGCTGGTGATATCGTCACTTATTTACCTCGTGTTCTCGGAGCATATGAGGAAAAGAAGAAAGGAAGCCTGGATCATGTCTTATAATCGCGCTGAATACGATACCGAAGCGCTGAGAAATAATTTTCGCCTAATTCGTCGTCAGGTAGGAGAAGATTGTAAAATTTGTCCTGCCGTAAAAGCCAATGGCTATGGTATGGGAGCCTTACCCATGGCGCGGATATTGGATGAAGAAGGTGCTGATTATTTTGCCGTTGCCCTTGTGGAAGAAGGTGTGGAACTGCGCAAGGCCGGAATTGAAAAACCGATTTTGGTTCTTGGCGGTATTCCGGAAAAGGATCTGGTCAAGGCGATACATTATGAGCTGACCATTGGTATCTTCCATTTTTCCACCGCCTGTCTCGTGGATTTGCTTGGCGAAAAAATGGGGAAAACGGCAAAGGTTCATATTGTACTGGATACCGGTATGCATCGCCTTGGTTTTTTGCCGACAGAAGAAGCGAAGGGCGAGATCAAAGTTATCAATGAAATGCCCCATATTTTTGTGGAAGGTATTTTTTCGCATCTTTCTCAGACCGATAAAAGTCGGGATTTTACTTTGGCTCAAATCAAATGCTTTGAGGATTTTACGGATGATCTGCAAAGAGCCGGTGTGGCACTGCCGATTCGTCATATTTCCAACAGCAATGCTATTTTTGATTTTCCCGAGGCTCGTTTCGATATGGTGCGTCCCGGCATTGTGCTCCATGGCTTTGGTACCGGCAGTGAAGCTTCCCAAGGACTGCAGGAGGTTCTTTCCTTAAAAAGTGAGATCGTGCGGATTCATGAAGCCGAAGCCGGTGCCGAAGTTAGCTACATGGGGAATTACGTTACCCGAGAAAAACGGTTGATTGCCACGATTCCCATTGGCTATGCCGATGGATATTTTCGTTGCCTCAGCGGCAAAGCGCCGGTGCTGGTTGGCGGTAAGCGAGTCCCTCAGGTCGGCAATATTTGTATGGATCAGTGTATGCTTGATGTGACCGATGTTCCCGGTGTAAAGGTTGGAGATGAGGTCGTGCTTTACGGAAAGCAGGGAGAAAGCTTTATTTCTGTGGAAGAGATCGCTGCGCTTGCCGGCACGATTTCCTATGAGTTGCTGACATCATTGAAGCGCGTTCCGAAATATTATTATTTTGAAGATGAGGATTAAGCTATGATCATCCATCGAAAACAACATTTGATTGCCTTAGAGGAATCTTTACAATCCTGTCAAAGCTGTCCTTTGGGCGCAACCCGCCATAATTTGGTTTTTGGTCGCGGCAGCGAAGAAGCGGATATTGTCTTTATCGGAGAAGGCCCCGGCGAACAGGAAGATCTTCAGGGATCTCCTTTTGTGGGGCGTGCCGGTCAGCTCTTAGATAAAATTATTGCCGCTGCCGGTTTGACGGAAGAAGATTATTATATTTGTAATATTGTGAAATGTCGTCCTCCCGGGAACCGTGTGCCGGCACCGGAAGAGGTACGCGCCTGTTTGGGATACCTGCGCCAGCAGGTTGCCTATGTTCGGCCGAAGATCATGGTTTTACTCGGCGCTTCTGCCGGGAAAGCCATCATTGACCCAAAGCTGGCAATTACCAAAGCACGAGGCAAATGGGTCAAAATGGGAAATTTTCTTGTAATGCCTACCTTCCATCCAGCGGCATTGCTGCGAGACCCGCAGAAAAAGATCCCGGTATGGGAAGATTTTCAGGAAATCAAAAGGGTGTATGATCAGATAAAGGCCGGAACTTATGAAGATGCAATTGAAAACAAATAATGAGAAAGAAACGTTTACTTTAGCCTGTTCTTTGGCTAAGTATTTGAAAGCCGATACGAATTTGCTTTTGGATGGGGATCTGGCCACGGGAAAAACGGTTTTTGCCAAGGGGATCGGTGCCGGATTGGGTGTCAAAGAGCATATCAAAAGTCCCTCTTACACATTGCTCTGTATGTACGAAGGAGTTTTGCCTTTCTATCATTTTGATGCTTATAATCTGAACGGTATCGACGATTTTTACGACCTTGGTTTTGATGAATATATAGAAAACGGCGGCGTGACATTGATCGAATGGGCGTCGGTTATCCGTGAAGATTTTCCCTGGGGATACATTCATATTGAGTTATCCAAAGGAGAAGATGAAAATGAGCGCCATTTTGTTATGACGGCGTCGGACGATCATCATAGGAAGATATTAAAGGAGTGGCAGGATCATGAAAATATTGGCTTTTGATTGCAGCTCCAAAACGATGGCAGCGGCAATCGGAGATGGAGATACGGTGTTGGCTGCCGGTTTTGAAGCGGAAAACCGAAATCATGCTCCCTATTTGATGCCGTTGATCCACGATCTCTTGGAAGAATGTAATTTGAAAATGCAGCATATCGATCTTCTTGCAGTTACCGTAGGTCCCGGCTCCTTTACGGGATTACGAATCGGTATTGCGACGGCAAAAGGTTTTTCCGATTTATTGGAGCTTCCGATTTTGCCGGTGTGCTCCCTGGATGCTTTGGCAGAGAATTATCGTGAGGAACGGCGTATCCTCGTACCCATCCTCGATGCGCGTAAAAATCAGGTTTATGCTGCTGTTTACGACAATCGAAAGGGAAAGATGGAAAAGATCGTGGCCGAAATGCCGATCTCCCCTTTAGAGCCTTTGGCTGAGTATCTGGAAGGCTATGAAGATATCCTTTTCTTTGGTGATGCCGTTCCCGGTTGGAAAGAGCGCATTCAAGCATGTTATGGTTCTCGATGCTGCTTTGGAGAAAGCGATAAAAACGGTATTCGCGGCGAAGCTTTGTTGCGCATTGCTGCGGCGGCTTCGGAAGCGGATTATCGTAACGATATCATGCCGATGTATTTGCGTGGTGTAGATGCAAAAGCGAAATTTACCAATTATACTGTTGAGGTTATGCATGTGGATGATATCCCTGCTTTGGTAGAGTTGGATAAAACAGCTTTTCCGCGGCCCTGGTCGGCAAATATGTTTTTAAATGAGCTGCAAAATCGCTGTGGGCATTATTGGGTTATTCGTACCGAAAATAAGGTCACAGCTTATGGTGGTTTTTGGATGGTGGCAGGGGAATGCCATATCACAAACATTGCCGTTCATGAAGATTACCGTCATATGGGACAGGGACGCATGATGCTGGAATATATATTGTCGATGGCGAAACTTTACGGTGCCCATGGCGTTACTCTTGAGGTCAGACCCAGTAACGACGCGGCAATCAGTCTCTACCGAAATCACGGTTTTCAGACGGAAGGACGCAGAAAACATTACTATGAAGACAACGGAGAGGATGCGCTGATTATGTGGCTTCATCTACCGAATCCTAATCATGAAAAACCTTGGAGGTAATGACAATGAGTATTCATATTCTGGCAATTGAATCGAGCTGCGACGAGACCTCCGCTGCCGTTGTTGATGATGGTAAAATCATTCGTTCAAATGTAATTTATACGCAAATAGCTACTCATAAAGCTTATGGCGGTGTTGTACCGGAAATTGCTTCCCGGGAGCATTTGCGAAAAATATCTTCTGTTGTGAAAACGGCAATGGCCGAATCCGGGTTAGAATACAGTGATCTTGATGCAATTGCTGTAACAAAAGGCCCCGGGCTGATCGGTTCTTTGCTGGTAGGTTTATCCTATGCCAAAGCTGTTGCCGAAACTTTGCAGATTCCATTGATCGGGGTACATCATCTTTCCGGTCATCTTTATGGCGGTGTGATGTCCTCAGAAGAAATGGAGCCGCCTCTCTGCGCTTTGATTGCTTCCGGCGGTCATAGCTCTATTGTTTATATGGCGGAGCATCTTTCCTTTGAAGTGATGGGAGAAACCCGAGATGATGCTGCCGGGGAAGTATTGGACAAAGTGGCACGGTCTTTGGGACTGCCGTATCCCGGTGGTGCGGCTTTGGAAGCCTTAGCGGAAAAAGGAGACCCCGATGCCATTGATTTCCCTCGAGCCTGGTTAGAGCCGAATAGTTTTGATTTCAGCTTCAGCGGTTTGAAATCTCATGTGCTGAATTATTTAAATCGTGCCGCCATGAAAGGGGAAACGGTGAACCATGCCGATGTGGCGGCATCGTTCCAGAAGGCTCTTTTTGAAGTTCTGGCGGAAAAATCGGTACGCGCCTGTAAGGAAAAAGGTGTAAAACGTCTTGTGTTATCGGGAGGTGTAGCCGCCAACCGTTGCTTGCGGCAGATGATCCTGGAACGTGCGGACAAAGAGGGGATTCTCTTTCATTATCCGCCAAAGGTGCTGTGTACCGATAATGCGGCAATGATCGGCGGAGTTGCATACTATAAGTATTTGAATAAAGAGTTTAACAGCCTTTCCCTGAATGCCACGGCGAATATGCCGCTTCAAAATGAATAAAAATAGGAAAATATTTAAATTTTGCATATTATACACAAGGATAGCGATGAGGATTATTGTGGATAATGTGCATAATTTTTTTGATAACTCGGGTTTTGTCCCTGATGTCATAGATTGAAAACGGTGAAAATGTGGATAACTTTTAAGCGAAATCGGAATATTGCCTGCTTGATGAATTATGCGTTTTCCTCACCGTATTTAACAGGGTTTTTAATAGTACCAGCTAAAACGACCGCAAAAATGAAAAATTATACATTTTTTATTGATTTGCGAAGAGGGCTTTTTTATGGATAAAAAAGAATTGAGGGCTTTTTTACTGCAAAACAGAGATAAAATGGATAAAATGGATGCAGCGGCTCACAGTCGCAATATTTGTCAGGAGCTGAAACGCTGTTTTCGAGGGGATCGGGTAATGGTTTATCTTGCAACCGGAAATGAGTGTGATCCGGAAGAATATTATGAAGATCTTTTGCATAGTCATAGTTCTGTTTATGTTCCGGTTTGTACCGATAAAGGTTGGATGGAAGCCTCCCGCATTCTTGATCCTGAGGCGGATCTGGAAATCGGCACCTTCGGTATTCGGGCGCCAAAGGCTTCGGCATATCGTTTTGCGGATCCTGAGATATTGGATGTTGTGATTGTTCCCGGTGTGGGGTTTGACCGAAAGGGGAATCGTCTTGGCTTTGGCGGCGGTTTTTATGATCGATTTTTGCCGCGAACAAGGCCGGAATGTTTAAAAGTTGCCATATGTCATGATTTCCAGCTTGTAGATGATGCCTATCCCGAACCCCATGACTTTCCAATGGATTATATCGTTACGGAAAAAGGAATCTATAAGGTAAAGGGAAGGAAATAAATTTTTATTTTTTCTTCAGAACCCTTGACAATTGTGGAATTCGATGTATAATATTATTAGCACTCAGAAAGAGTGAGTGCTAATAAGATTCGATAATCCATGCTATATTTTAAGGAGGCATCATCATGATTAAACCTTTAGGTGAAAGAGTATTGTTGGAAGTTCCCGAAGTAAAAGAAGAAAAAACTCAGGGTGGTCTTTTTGTTCCCGATACCGCAAAAGAAAAACCCCTCGAAGCAAATGTTATCGCTGTGGGTGCAAAGGTAGAAGATATAAAAGCCGGTGATAAAGTTGTTTATGCAAAATTTGCAGGCACGGAAGTAAAATATGAAGATAAAAAATATCTCATTATGGACGTTGCCGATGTTCTGGCTGTGGTAGAATAATCATTACCCGCGATATATTTCTGAAATTTAGGAGGAATTATTATAATGGCTAAACAAATCGTTTTCAAAGAAGACGCAAGATATGCATTACAGAAAGGCGTAGACGCATTGGCCAACGCCGTTAAAGTAACCTTAGGGCCCAAAGGCCGCAACGTTGTTCTCGAAAGAAAATATGGTTCTCCCCTCATTACCAATGACGGTGTTACCATTGCAAAAGAAATCGAATTGGAAGATCCCATTGAAAACATGGGTGCTCAGCTTGTAAAAGAAGTTGCTACCAAAACCAATGATGTTGCCGGTGATGGCACCACCACTGCTTGCATCTTTGCTCAGGCTATCATTACCGAAGGTCTCAAAAACGTTGCCGCCGGTGCAAACCCCATGGGTTTGAAAAAAGGTATCGAATTTGCTGTTGATGCTGCTGTAGAAGGCATTAAAAAGAATGCAAAAGAAGTTGATTCCAAAGAAGCTATTGCTCAGGTTGCTTCCGTATCCGCCAATGATGCCGGTATCGGCGAATTGATTGCCGATGCTATGGATCGTGTTGGTAACGATGGTGTTATCACTGTTGAAGATAGCCAAGGTCGTGAAACCACCTATGAATTGGTAGAAGGTATGCAGTTTGACAGAGGTTATGTCTCTGCTTACATGATCACCGATCCCGATAAGATGGAAGCCGTTCTGGATAAACCTCTTGTTTTAATCACCGACAAAAAACTTGGCAGCCTCCAGGAAGTTATGCCTATCTTGGAACAGGTTGCTCAGAGCGGTCGTCAGCTCTTGATCGTTGCCGAAGATATCGAAGGCGAAGCTCTCTCCGCTTTGGTTATCAATAAACTCCGTGGCGTATTTACCTGCTGCGCTGTAAAAGCTCCCGGCTTTGGTGACAGAAGAAAAGCTATGCTCGAAGATATCGCTGTTTTGACCGGCGGTACCGTAATTTCCGAAGAAGTTGGTTTGAAACTTGAAAACGCTACCATGGATATGCTCGGCAGCGCAAATCAGGTTAAAGTAACCAAAGAAAATACCACCATCGTTGATGGTGGCGGCAACTCCGAAGCAATCGAAGAAAGAGTTGCTATGATCAGAAAACAGAGAGAAGAAAGCAAATCTGAATTCGATCGTGAAAAACTTGACGAACGTCTTGCAAAATTGGCTGGTGGCGTAGCCGTAATCAAAGTTGGTGCTTCCACCGAAACCGAATTGAAAGAAAAGAAACTCCGCATTGAAGATGCTTTGGCTGCAACAAAAGCTGCTGTCCAGGAAGGTATCGTTGCCGGTGGTGGTACTGCTGTAATCGACGCTCTGCCCGCCGTTGCCGCTGTTGAAGCAGAAGGCGATATCAAGACTGGTGTCGATATTATTTTCAGAGCGTTGGAAGCTCCTGTAAAACAGATTGCCGGCAATGCCGGTAAAGAAGGTGCTATCGTAGCTGAAAAAGTGAAGGAAGCTCCTGTAAACACCGGTTACAATGCTGCCACCGATGAATATATTGATATGTTCGAAGCCGGTATTGTTGACCCCTGCAAAGTAACTCGTTCCGCTCTTCAGCATGCTGCCTCTGTTGCCGCTATGTTGTTGACCACCGAAACCGTTGTTGCAGATATCCCTAAAGAAACTCCTGCTGTTCCCGCAGCTCCCGCCGGTGGGATGCCCGGAGGCATGATGTAATTTCCATTTGAAATAATTTGATACAGGCGGCAGTTTTTCTGCCGTCTGTATTTCTATAAGTATGGTTTTATGATAATGAAAACAGCGATTTTTGATATGGATGGTACGCTATTGGATTCCATGTGGATATGGCGCACTGTTTTAACTGAGTTTTTGGAAAAAAAGAATATTCCTGATTTTAATGATATCAATGAGCGGGTCAGAATGATGACGTTTACGGAAGCTCTTGCTTATACTGCGAAAAATTATGATGTCGGTATGACCGGCTCAGAGCTTAAAGCACAGCTGGAGGATTATATTCTTGAGATTTATAATACTCGTGTAACGTTAAAGCCTTATGTCAGAGAATATCTGGAGCAGTTGAAAGAAGATGGCGTTATTATTTGTTTAGCAACATTAACGGATCGCCCCATGGTAGAGGCTGTATTAAAACGCCTTGACATTCGGGATTATTTTGATTATATTATTACCGTAGCAGAAATTGGTGTAACGAAAGAACATCCAGATATTTATGAGGCATGTTTGCAGTTTTCCGGTGCGGAAAAATCCGAGGCCATTGTTTTTGAAGACGCTGCGTATTGCCTCAGAACGGCTCATAATGCCGGATTTACCTGCTATGGTATCGAAGATTCCTGGCAGGAATTTCCCCCGGGTTTTCGGGAAAAATATTGTGACAGATTCATCAAAAGCTATAAGGAACTTTTAAAGTCTTAAGATTGTATCGTATATGTGCAAGGAGGTATATTTATGGCCCATGTAATTGCAGTTGCCGGCAAAGGCGGCGTTGGCAAAACAACGATCTGCGGTCTGTTGATCCAATATCTTTGTGAATTGGGTAAGACCCCGGTGTTAGCGGTAGATGCTGACTCCAATTCCAACTTAAATGAGGTTCTTGGTGTAGAAGCAAAACAGTCTCTTGGTGAGATTCGTGAAAAGATGAAAAAAGCTTCTTCTCTTAAAAGTGAAGTTCCCTCGAATATGTCGAAAGATGTTTATGCCGAACAGGAACTTTTTGCTTCTTTGACCGAAGAAGAAGATTTTGACCTTTTGGTTATGGGACGCTCTCAGGGGCAGGGTTGCTATTGCTTTGTCAATAGCCTTTTACAGCGGCAGCTGAACTCGATTCAGGACAACTACCCCTTTGTTGTTGTTGATAATGAAGCCGGTATGGAACATATCAGCCGTGGTTTGCTTTCCCATATTGAAACAATTCTTCTGGTCAGCGATTGCTCCAGAAGAGGTGTACAAGCTACTGCCCGTATTGCGGAGCTTGTTGGGGAACTGAACATTCGTCCGGAACAAATGGGATTAATTATCAACCGTGCTCCCAACGGTGAATTAAATGCAGGCACAAAGGAAGAAATCGACAAGCATGGACTTAACCTGATTGGCGTTGTGCCTCAGGATGAAGGTGTGTATGATTTTGATTGCGATGGCAAAGCCATTGTTGATTTGCCGGAAGATTCCCCGGTGAAAAAAGCATTAAAAGAAATTGTTGACAAACTTGGCTTATAATTTTTTGAGGTGATATAATTATGGTAACGATTGAAATGGAAAACGGCAAAAAGATCGTAATTGAATTGGATCCTTCTGCTGCTCCCGAAACAGTGAAAAATTTTGAAAAACTTGTTTCCGAAGGCTTTTACGATGGATTGATCTTCCATCGTGTCATCAGTGGTTTTATGATTCAGGGCGGCTGCCCCGATGGTACCGGTATGGGTGGCCCCGGCTATAACATCCATGGGGAATTTGCTCAGAACGGTTTTGCCAATCCTTTAAAGCACACCCGTGGTGTAATCTCCATGGCTCGGGCAATGGATCCCAATTCCGCCGGTTCTCAGTTCTTTATCATGCATGCCGATGCGCCCCATCTTGACGGAGCTTATGCCGCTTTTGGTAAGGTCGTAGAAGGTATGGATGTTGTGGATGAGATTGCCGCAGTGGAAGTAAACCGCATGGATCGCCCTGTGGTCGATCAGGTGATGAAGAAAGTCACATTAAGCTAAGTTTTACTTCGTTGACAAATAAAGTCAATATTTTGACAAAAAGCAAGGCCGGAGTTTCTCCGGTCTTTACTTTTTCATATAAATCAGTTAGAATATCTCATTATGAAAGAAATTCGTGATTGTTCTGAAAAAGATGAAATTGTTATTTCCGATTCCACAAGACGTCGGGCGGAGTTGCTTTTTGCTGCGGTAGTAATTGCTCGGAGTACTTCGTTTTTGCTGACAAAAATCGGTCTGGACAGCTTTGATGTATTCACTATGCTTGCCATACGTTTCCTTGTCGCGTTCTTGTTCTTGGCAGTGGTATTTCATCGTCGCTTTCTTGGGATCCGTGGGAAAACGTTATGGTATGGGTTTCTTTTGGGTGCCATGCTCTTTGCAGTAATGACCGCGGAATTGCTGGGATTAAAGACGGTAAGTGCATCGGAAACTTCCCTGATTGAGAATATGGCCATCGTTTTTGTGCCCTTGTTTGAAGCCGTTCTGCTACATCGTCGGCCGAAACTGATGTCTATCGTGTGTGCCGTAACAGCTTTTATCGGTGTTGCTTTTCTTACCATGAAAAATGGCGGCAGCTTCTCGCTTTCTGTCGGTGAGATCTATTGCATTTTAGCGGCTTTGTGCTATTCTTCCCTTTTGATTCTTACAAACCGCCTGGCTCAAAAGGATGATCCGTTTATTTTAGGGATCTTACAAGTTGGCTTCCTGGGTATTTTAGCCTTGATTGCTGCGTTTCTTTTTGAAACACCTCATTTGCCTACGACAGGAACGGATTGGGCCATTATTCTTTATTTGGCGCTGGTTTGTACTTGTTTTGGTTTTACTTTGCAGCCGGTGGCACAGCGGCATATGTCTTCGGAACGGGCCGGACTTCTCACTGCCCTGAATCCTGCTTTCGCTGCGATTTTAAGCATAATTTTCTTGAAGGAAATGTTGGGGGTCATGGGATTTATCGGAGCCGGTTTGATTTTGCTGGCCATTCTGTTGCCGTTTTTTGTAAAGAAAAAAGCGGAATAAAATTGCATTCTTTTTCTCAGCGTGTAAAAAAATACGCCTGGCTCTGTTTGGAGTCAGGCGTTCGCTTTATCAACTATTTCATTTGAGAAAATACTTTGCCGATGCTGTCGTGGATAATCAAATCGGCTTTACTGTCGTAGGAGGTGCTGTCGCGATTGATGAGCACCAATTTATCACCGTGATAATAATTGATCAAACCGGCAGCAGGGTACACTACCAATGATGTTCCACCTACAATGAGCATATCGGCATGGCGGATAGCATGGACTGCACCATTGATGACATCGTTATCCAATCCTTCTCCGTAAAGGACCACATCGGGTTTTACGACACTGCCGCATTTTTTACAATATGGAATCCCGCCTTTATTTTCCAGAATCAATGATTCATCATAAAAGGCGCCGCATTTGGTACAGTAGTTGCGTTTTACCGAGCCGTGCAGCTCAAATACATTTTTGCTGCCGGCCATTTGATGGAGACCGTCAATGTTTTGCGTAACAATGGCTTTGAGTTTGCCTTTCTTTTCCCATTGGGCTAACTTTATGTGGGCCGGATTTGGCTTTGCATCAGGATAGATCATCGTGATATAAAAATCAAAGAAATCATAGGTGTGCTCTTCGTAAAATTCATGGGAGAGCATGATTTCCGGCGGATAGCGAAATTGTTTTTGCTGATAAACACCGTTGTCACTGCGAAAATCCGGGATTTTGCTTTCCGTAGAGACTCCTGCGCCGCCGAAAAATACGATATTTTCACTGGTATCCAGCATTTCCTGGAGTTTCATTAACTTTTCATCCATGGTTTATACCTCGTTTTCTTTATCGGTTTTCCATGATTTCATTATACCGCGATTATTTTGTGTTGACAAGGAGGTAAAAAAGCTGAAAAGAAATGAACCGTTTTCCTTTGAAATGCATCTATATAGTGTAAGACAAAAAAGTAACGTTACCGATTGTCAGGAAGAATAAAAGAGGCGAAAGAAATGGATCAGAATCAGTTTGCATCATTGGTGCTTGAAGCAGAACCAACGATATATCGGGTAGCGAAGTCGATCCTTCATCGGGAAGCCGATGTAGAAGATGCTGCTCAAGAAGCGATTTTAAAAGCATATCAAAAACGTAATAGTTTAAAGGATATCCATGCTTTTCGTCCCTGGTTGACAAAGATTGTGATCAACGAATGTTACGGTCTGATACGTAAGGGCAAGGATACGTTACCCATGGAAGAAGGATTAGAATTTCCTGCGGAAGAAAAGGAGTCTTATACCGATCTTTATGAAGCACTGCGGCATTTACCACCAAAGATTCGCATTGTCATTGTTCTGTATTATATCGAAGGATACTCCGTTACGGAGATTCATTCGATATTGAAGATCCCGACGGGAACGGTCAAAAGTCGCCTTTCGAAAGGCAGGAAATTATTGAAAATTGATTTGGAGAATAAAGGAGACGAGGAATATGAAAAAAAATCAATGGCAAAACGTTTTTCCTGAGCCCAGTGAAAAATTTCATCAGCGGGTGGCTGCAACATTAAACAGCCTTCCGCCGGAAAAGGAGAAAATGACCATGAAAATAAAGAAAAGATTTCTTGTACCTGTTTTGGCTTTGATGGCAACGTTAGCACTGGGAACCGGGCTTTTGGCAACGGGAACGTTATCCAGTTTGGTTATGTCCAGCCGTGAAAAACCGGATTATACCGAAGTTCCCGGTGCAGAAGAATTGGCGGAAAAGCTTGATTTTATACCGGTTGTTTTGGATGAATTTGCCAATGGCTATCAATTTGAGGATGCAAGCATTGTAAAGGAAAAAGCCCTTGATGAACAGGGTAATGTTTTAGGAAAAACAAAGAGTCTTCAATGCGATTATGTAAAGGGAAATGACGAGCTGATTTTTTCTGCAAATCATTGGGATATGACAAAGAATGACACCGAAGGGGATGTGGTTGCCACAGTAAACGGCATTAACCTCCGTTACACCAGTGTGATCTCGAAATACGTTGGTGAAAACTACGTTAAGACGGAACAGGATAAGGCTGATGAAGCCGCCGGGAAGGTGATCTTTAACGAAGGCGATGGCAAAACCACCGGAAGCAGCCAACTTCAGGGATTAAGTTGGGCAATGGACGGCATTACCTATCATTTTACCGCCATTGATTCCAATCTTACCGCTGATGATCTTGTCGCGATGGCAACGGAGCTGATCCAAAATTGAAGGCGGTATCTTTGGAAATGGATTTATAAAATCATACTTCTGAAATAGAATCATATACTGCCTGATCCTTTGGGACAAAACCAAATTGAGAGCCGGTACCGAGACCGGCTCTCTTTTTCGTCCATACGTTGTTTTGGAAAGAAGGAGATGAGGTTTTTAATCTTCATCATTTGTATCGCAAAAATAGTCCTCCTCATCGTCATCATCGTCATAGTCATCACCAAAGGCATCATCCCAGTCGGTGAATCCATCCGGATCATAGATATTTAAAAATTCATCCATCTGCCAATCCGGACCGGAAAGCAAAAAAGAGGATAAAGCTTCTTCCAGCTCCATGCGATCCAAATTTCGTATGCACTCCATAATTCTCTCTTCTCGGTACTCCTGTATCTCTTCGGCCTGTTGCCAAAGGGCTTCCATTTCTCGGATGTATTCTTCTGCTTCCTCCGGAAAGACTGTAAAATACAATGCTACGATGTGCTTGCATATGATACGGCGTCCTTCGGCATGAGGGCAATTACAATGGCTTTTTCTTGGATGTGCAATATTGACCTCTACCTCGTATTCGGAGTGGTTGCTTCCGGAAACGGTGCCGCAATAGCAATTTTCATCCTTTTGTGAGAAGGAAAGGACTTTTTGATCTATAAAATATTGGTATCCTCTGTCAAGAGACTTTCCGCTGGCAAGTGATAAAATCCCCATAATTTGAAATATACTCCTTTTGCTTATGTAAAAAACTAATACTATTGTACTGTAGTAGGAATGATTCGTCAATGGCGATGGGAATGGAAATAATTCATCGATTCGACAAGATTTGACCTTTGCCGCATATAGTAAAATAAAGTGTCTTTTTTGGAGATGATCCCTTGATTCTGTTATTAAGAGGTATCCGTCGTTTGCAGGTTTATTGTTTTTGCGGCTACATTGGCAACCGCTTTTTCCCAAAGCCCCTTACCGCTGCAGAAGAACGTCAGCATTTGGAAAGTATGGCCCAAGGTGATCAGAACAGCCGTAATGTTCTGATTGAAAGGAATTTGCGCCTGGTGGCCCATATTTGCAAAAAATATGAGCAGTGCTCCATTGATAAGGATGATTTGATCTCCATTGGAACGATCGGCCTGATCAAAGCTATCGATTCCTTTTCTCCGGATCGCAATGTTCGCCTTGCGACCTACGCTGCCAGATGTATTGATAATGAAATCCTTATGGCGATTCGGGCGGGGAAAAATCTTGGTCAGGAAATGTCCCTTTATGAGCCTTTGGGGCAGGATAAAGAGGGCAATGAAGTCAGTTTGTTGGATATTTTGGAAAGCGAAGGTCTCAATATTGATGATGCCGTTGGTTTAAAAGAAAATATTCTATTGCTATTGGAAACGATGAATAGAGTTTTGACGCCGAGGGAAAAAGAGGTTTTAATTTTACGTTTTGGTCTTGGTGGTGAAAAGGAGCTTCCGCAACGATTAATTGCTGAGCGTTTGGGAATCAGCCGCTCTTATGTATCGCGTATTCAAAAAACCGCAGTGACAAAATTAACAAAAGCTTTTGATGAAAAAGGCTATGCGGAATAAGTGTTGCGCTCCTGTCGGAAATTTAGTATAATATAAAAATACAAATCAATTAGAAAGTACAGGATAAAAAAATGAGTATCTTTCGACCGGATTATCTAGCCGATGATCTTTATACCTTGCCCCTGGATCTCTTGGAGGAAAAGGGCATTACGAACCTGCTTTTTGATGTAGATAACACCATCGTGCCCTATAATTCTCAGGAAATTCCCGCAGCAACCGTGGCATGGTTTCATGATGTGACGGCAAGAGGCTTTCACTGCTGCATTTTATCTAATAATACCGATGAACGGGTAGCCCCTGTTGCGGAAAAATTGGGAATCGATTTTATCGCCCACGCGAAAAAACCGTTGCAAAACGGTGCGAAACGGGCATTGGCTCTGTTTCAGGCTCCAAAGGAGCGTATTGCCCTCATTGGCGATCAACTCTTGACGGATATGGCCTGCGGCAATCGCGCCGGTTTTACGACGATTGTGGTAAAGCCCATCAATCCAAATGAACTTTGGATCACGAAATGGCACCGAAATTATGAAAAAATCCTTTATCGCCTGATGAAGATCAAGCGATAGGTATTTCCAACCTGTTTTTGCATATACTGAAGGAAGATAAGTAAGTTTGACGCGAGTTTTGAAACGGATTGATTCCGCAGATTATGAAAAGCAGGTGAAATCATGAAAAATATTGTATTGATCGGATTCATGGGCAGCGGTAAAACTTCTATGGGAAGATTTTTAAGCCGCGAACTGGATTATGAGTTTTTTGATACCGATAAAGAAATGGAAAATGTAACCGGTCTGAAAGTAAATCAGATCATGAAAAAATACGGTAAAATCCGCTTTGCTTCGGAAGAGCGGTTGATCATGAAAAAGCTGGCGGCAATGGATCATACCATCATCGCCACCGGCGGCAGCTTTATCGACAATGAAGAAAACGTAAATGCACTGAAGGATCGCAGTATTTTTGTATTTCTCGATGTAGAGGATGATGTCATCATTGACCGTTTAAAACGACGGAAGATCCGTCCTTTTACGGAAAAGGGCAGCCTTAATGAGCTGGTGCCGAAAATCTACGGTCAGCGTCGCCCCATTTATGAAAAATACGCGGATATTACGGTAAATACTACGGAAATGACAATGGAGGAAACAGCCCAGGAGATTATGAAGCGGCTGCAAGCGTAAAATGTATCCAGAAGAAGACATTCGAAAAATATTGAATACCGCCGTAGCCCACGGCGGAGATTTTGCTGATCTGTATGTTTCCCGGAGCTATACCGGGTCTATATCGGCTGAGGAGAAGAAAATACACCGTTTTTATCGGGGTTTTGACGAAGGGGCAGGGATTCGTGTAATGAAGGGGGATTTTTCCGCCTATTTTTATACCAATGACGTTTCTCTGCCTTCTTTGCTGGCATTGGCAGCGAGGGCCGGAGAGAGTATCGGCAGTGATGCCTGCTGTGAACCCTTTGGCTGGCAGCAACGGGAATTTTTGGAAAATGATCACGAAGCCTTTGATTTGGAGCGGATCGGCGAAATCATTCGTTTCGTCAATAATGAGGCGTGGCAGATATCCGATAAGATACAGCAGATTTCCATTGCTTACGGTGATAACCGTAAGGATATATTGATGGCTTCGACTGCAGGGACTCTTGTGCGTCAGCAGGGGATGCGGAAGCGTTTCTTTGTTCAAATCATTGCAGCAGAAAAGGGTGATCTGCAAACGGCCATAGAAACTTTGGGTGATACCGAGGAAGTTTTTTCCTGGACCGAAGAAAAACTGATGCAGAAAGTAAATGCGGCGGCTCAAAGAGCCTTGCGCCAGCTTTCGGCTAAGGAAGCACCGGCGGGCACGATGCCGGTAGTGATGTCCTCCGAGGCCGGCGGCACTATGGTGCACGAAGCCTGCGGCCATGGTTTGGAAGGGGATTCCGTATCTAAAGGCCTTTCTGTTTATAAAGATCAAAAAGGGAAGCTTGTGGCTTCGGAAAAGATTACAGTAATCGATGATGCCACATTGCCTCATCATTACGGTTCTTTCGCCTTCGATGACGAAGGACAGAAAGGCCGCCGCAATGTACTCATAGAAAACGGTATATTGAAAGACTATATGTATGATATCCGCTCTGCCCGCAGAGTCGGTACCGCTTCCACCGGCAATGGTCGGCGGGAGAGCTATTGCTATGCGCCCCAGGTGCGGATGAGCAACACTTTTATTTCTCCGGGGCAAGATGACCCGGCCTCGGTGATTGCCGATATTAAAAAAGGCTTTTTCGTTAAGAAAATGGGTGGTGGCCAGGTAAATACCATCAGCGGTGATTTTGTTTTTGAAGTCAGCGAAGGTTATCTGATCGAGAACGGCGAGTTAACCGATGCCGTAAAAAATGCTTCCCTTATCGGTAATGGCCCAAAAACATTATCCTCGGTATTTGCCGTTGGCAATGACCTTGGTTTTGCCATCGGTACCTGTGGCAAAGGCGGACAATCAGTGCCTGTTGGCGATGCTCAGCCCACCATTGGTATTTCAGAATTAGTTGTGGGAGGTAAGGGATGATGAAAGAAAAAGAAATCGCAAAAGAAGCCATTGCTTATGCCGAAAAATGCGGCGCAGATCAATGCGAGATTTACTACCATCGTCATAGCTCCTCCTCTCTGCAGATGCGGGATGGCGTTTTATCCGACGATTCCGCTGCCGATCGCAGCGGTTATTCCGTGCGGCTGCTGAAAAACGGCGTTCCCGGCTTTAGCTACGGCACCGCCTTGGAAAAAGATTTTCTTCATCGTTCCATCGATGACGCTTTACTTTCCTGTGATTTTTTAGAACCTGACGAGGACGTTTCCTTTACTCCGCCCGGCAGCCATTATCCCGAGGTTGACACCGTTTCTGCGATTCCGGTTCTTAGCTTTGACCGCAAAAAAGCTTATTTGCAGGAAATGATCGCGGCAGCTAAAATCGATCCGCGCATTACCAGAGTAGAGCGTGTCGGCCTTTCTCAGGTGGAATCGGAAACTTTTTTGTTCAACTCCCTTGGCTTGGAGCTTCATCGCCAAATGGCAATGATCTCCGCGGCAACAACCGTTGTTGCCGTGGAAAATGAGGATGAACAGCTTGCCGGAGAGTTTGAGCTTGGCAGCAGTTACGATACCATTGATTTTGCCACCATCGGTAAAAAAGCTGCGGAAAACGGATTGGACAAGCTCGGCGCCGGGCCGATCGAGACGGCGGAACTGCCGGTGATATTTACTCCCGATGCTGTTCTGGATCTTTTGGGCTTGCTTTTACCTTCCTTCATGGGCGATCAAGTAGAAAAGGGTACTTCCTCGCTAAAAGGACGATTGGGTGAGACCATTGCCGTCGAGGATTTTTCCCTATATGACGATGCGCTGCTTCCCGGCAGTGTTACAAAAATTCCCTTTGATGACGAAGGTCGTCCCTGCGGCCGTCATTGCCTGGTCGAAAACGGTGTAGCCCATAGTTTTTTGTATGATAATCGTTATGCTTCCCGGGCTCATACCGTCAGCACCGGTAATGGCTTTTGCGGCAGTCATAAAGGTATGCCCGGAGTCGGCACCACCAATGTATCTTTGGCAAAAGGGAATACCGATCCGGAAAAAATGATTTCCGGTTTAACCCGAGGTGTGGTGATCAAGGACCTCATGGGGCTGCACATGGCAGATCCTGTCAGCGGCGATTTTTCTCTGGGTGCCGTAGGCAAGCTCATCGAAAACGGTGAGATCACCACCGGTGTTCGCGGCGTGATGGTTGCCGGTAACCTTTTTACCATGCTGAAAGATATTGCCGCCATCGGCAGTGACTACAAGTTGATTTATGGCAATGGTGCGTCTTCTTTTCTTGTAAAATCTTTAAAAATCAGTGGAAAATAAAATAATTATGTGATACAATATAACTTGAGGTATAGTGTGCTTATGAAAAGATTAGATGCTCTTAGAGAAGCAATTGCAGAACATGAATTGGATGCTGTGTATTTGCAGCAGCGGGAAAATGTTCTTTATCTGACCGGCTTTACCGGTACTACCGGTAGTCTTTTCGTTACTGCGGACAAGGCCTTTGTGCTGGTAGATTCTCGCTATGAAGAACAGGCAAAGGCACAATGCAGTGGTTTTGATGTGGTTCTTGTAAATCGTCCTTATGAAATTTCCAAGGTTCTCGGAGAGGAAAAACGCATCGGTTTTGAAGAAGATGTCTTGACCTATGAAATTTATCATCTTCTGAAAGGGGAGTGCGGCGATGATTGCACTTTGATCCCCGCCGGAGATATCCTGAAAACCCTGCGCATGATCAAAGACGAAGACGAACTGGAAAAGCTGAAAACCGCAGTGAAAATAGCAGACGATGCCTTTCATCATATTCTGCCCTTTCTTAAAGAGGGAGTTTATGAGATCGATATCGCTACGGAAATGGATTTTTTCATGCGGAAGCAGGGTGCAACCGGTCCTTCCTTTGATTTTATCATTGCCGGCGGTGAGCGCTCGGCATTGCCCCACGGTGTTGCCGGCCGCAATAAGCTGAAAGCCCATGAGCCTGTGCTGATGGATTACGGCTGCATCTATGAGAACTATTGCTCTGATATTACGCGCACGGTTTTTCTTGGAGATCCCGGTGACGAAGCTAAAATGCTTTATCAGATTGTAAAAGAGGGACAGAAACGCGGTTATGCCAATAGTCTCATCGGAAAACCCATTCGCTTTGCCGAAGAAGCTGTGCGGAGCTGTTTTGCGGAGCATAAACTGGATCAGTATTTCGGTCACAGTCTTGGCCATGGTGTTGGTTTGGAAATCCACGAAGCACCCACGGTCAATCGTCGTACCGATGCTCGTTTTAAAAATGGCATGGTTTATACCATTGAACCGGGGATTTATATTCCCGGAGCCTGCGGTGTACGAATCGAAGATATGGTTCTTATGACCTATCAGGGGCCTGTGCAGCTCACCGGTGCACCAAAGGAAATGATTATATTGTGATCATTATTTATTGATAACATATTTTTTACTTTTAACAGGAGGGTAAGAAACAATGATTTCTTCCAATGATTTTAGACCCGGTGTAACAATTGAAATTGACGGCGATGCTTATCAGGTACTGGAATTCCAGCATGTAAAACCCGGTAAAGGCGCTGCATTTGTTCGCACCAAAATGAAAAACATCCGCACCGGCTCCACAGTGGAACGCACCTTCGATGCCGGTGAAAAGGTTCCCAAAGCTCATCTCGACCGCCGCGATATGGAATATCTCTATAACGATGGAGAAGCTTATATCTTCATGGATCAGCAGAATTACGATCAGATCCCCATTACCGATGAACAGCTTGGCGATGGCAAAAAATTCCTTATCGAAAATATGGTATGCTCCGTGTTGTTCTACAAAGGAGCTATTATGGGTATTGACCTTCCCGGTCAGGTTACTCTTACCGTTACCGAAACCGAACCCGGCATCAAAGGGGATACGGCTTCCGGCGGCACCAAACCTGCCATTCTTGAAACCGGCGCAAAAGTTAATGTTCCTTTCTTCATTAACGAAGGCGACCGTTTAAGAATTAACACCAAAACCGGTGAATATATTGAAAGAGCAAAGGACTGAGTTGATTCCGGAAAGGAGATTTATGAGCACTTTAAACGAAAAATTATCCTATCTTGAAGGCTTTATCGAAGGTCTTGGTATTACGGAAGACACCAAAGAAGGCAAAGCGATCCTGGCGATCGTAGATCTTCTGGAAGATATCGTGGAAGAAAGCGAAGAAATGCAGGACGATATCGAAGATCTTGAAGTTCTTGGTGAAGAACTTGATGAAGACCTCGGTCAGATCGAAGAATTTGTATTCGGTGATCTTTGTGAAGGCGACTGCGATTGTGGCTGTGACTGCGAAGATGACGATGATGATTACGACTTTGGCGAACTCGTATACGAAGATGATGATGAAGATGAGGAAGAAGATCATCATTGCAGCTGCGGTTGCGAAGAATAAAATAAGAGTAAAGACAAAACTGCTTTGCAGAGAAATGCAAAGCAGTTTTTTTTGTAAAGAAAAGCAAAGCAAAGCCCTCGGATGAGGTGTCGCGAAGGAAAAACAAATCTCGAAACAAATAAAAACCCTGCGGCGAAAAACAAGGCATAAACCCTCCTGCAAACCCCACCCAAGCAGGCAAAACAATGCCTTCCCCTTTGAGGGGAAGGTGGGCACGAAGTGCTCGGCCTTTTCGGGCGAATGCCTGCGGCATTAGCGCCGAAGGGCACTAGGTTATCCTTGAAAATGCCTGCGGCATTTCCTAAGGTTAACCGTCGGATGAGGTGTCGCGAAAGAAAAAACAAAACTCCAAACAAAAACAAACCTGCGGCGAAAACCCCAGGCATCCCCAAAAAAAAGAAGCGTTGCCAAAAGCAACGCCACCACAATGCCGACCAAAGGGAGGTATTTCATGCTGCCGAAGGCAGTATTTCACGCCCTGAAGGGGCATTTCATTCAAAACAAAGCAGCGGCTAAAAACCCATAGCCGCTGCTTTCTACTATCTAACTTTACCGAACCAACAAACACCGCACAGGCTTCACCGATTCGTAAACCGAGTAAGAAACTCCCTCGTTTCTTCCTTTTCCGGATGATTCATAATCTGATCCGGCGTGCCTTGTTCGCAGATCACGCCGTCCTTCATGAATACAATTTCCGAGGAAACGTCTCTGGCAAAAGCCATTTCGTGGGTAACAATAAGCATCGTCAACCCTTCCTTGGCCAGAGTGGACATAACATCAAGAACATCGCCTACCATCTGGGGGTCCAGAGCCGAAGTCGGCTCGTCAAAAAGCAAAATCTCCGGTTCCATTGCCAACGCTCTGGCAATGGCCACGCGCTGCTTTTGCCCGCCGGAAAGCTGTTTCGGCTTTGCATTGATATAAGGTGCCATACCGACTTTTTCCAGAAAATATATGGCCTTGTCGGTGGCTTCCTTTTCATTGCGATGCAGCACCTTTCTTTGGCCCACAACGCAGTTTTTCAGCACCGTCATGTTGTTAAAAAGGTTAAAGCTTTGAAACACCATGCCTACCTTGGCACGATAGCCGGTAACGGAAAACCCTTTTGCGGTAATATCTTCGCCATGATAAAGAATCTCCCCGGAGGTAGGTGTTTCCAGCAGATTAATGCAACGGAGCAGGGTAGATTTCCCCGAGCCGGAAGAACCGATAATACTGATAACATCGCCGTGAGAAACGGAAAAATCGATATCCTTTAAAACCTCGTTTTTGCCAAAGTTTTTGCGCAGATGATTGATATTAAGGATAGGTTCGCTCATTGGTCACACCTCCCTTTTTGTCGGAACTTTGAATTGTGTCATACCCGAGGTATGGGCCAAAGTGTCCTTGGTTGCAAGGTCAAAGCTGTCGTCACCGTCCAGCTTGCTTTCCAAACGACGCAGCAGGAAGGATGCCGCAAGGGTCATCGTCAGGTAAATTGCCATAACGATACTGGCCGATTCAAAATACAAATACAGCGCACCCACAACACTCTTATGTACAAAGAACAAGTCGGTGATGCTGATAACAGACAGCACCGAAGTATCTTTGATGTTGATAATAAAGTTGTTGCCGATCTGAGGGATAATGTTCCGAAAAGCCTGGGGCAAAATCACATGGAGCATGGTCTGCACATGGGTCATGCCGATGGCTTTGGCACCTTCGGTCTGGCCGTTGTCGATGGAAAGAATACCGCCGCGCACCGTTTCTGCCATGTAAGCGCCGGTGTTAATCGAAACAATAAAGAACGCCGCGACCCACATGGACATGGCGATCCCAAAGGCCATTCTGGCACCGTAATAGATAAATACCGATTGTACGATCATCGGCGTGCCGCGGAATACTTCTACATAAACCTTGAGGATGGCACGGACGATTTTTAATAAAATACGTTTGGGCAGGGGGTCATTCTTGGAAGTAGGGATCGTTTGCACGATCCCTACCAAAAAGCCAATCAAGCAGCCGATCACTGTCCCCACAAAGGAGATTAGCAGTGTACGGCCGGCACCCTGAATATAAGAGCTGCCGTAAGTGTTCCAACACGTTGCGACGCCATTTAAAAATTCAGACATAATCTTTCTTTATCTCCCGTAATTATTCGCTCAGAGGCTGAACGGAGATAGCTTCTTTCATCATTTCTTCGTAGTCGTCCACGGTCATCGTGGCAAGCACTTCGTTAATTTTGTCAAGAAGCTCAGTGTTTCCTTTTTTCACGGAGATACCGATGTTGATTTCTTCATCGGAAACTTCAAAGTTGTTGTCAGTATCGGTAAAGTCGAGAAGCACGAAATCTTTGTATACCGAGGTTGCAGCCATTGCGGTGGGCATATCCGTTACAACGAGGTCAACCGCACCGGAGTCCAGAGAGACCAGCATAGCAGGGGCAGTTTCCTGGGCGGCTAAAATGTTGGCATCTTTGATCTGGGGGAGGCAAACGTCATACCAAATGGTACCCAGCTGGGAGGTGCAGGTAGCACCGGCAAGGTCATCAACGCCTTTGGCATTGGCATATTTGCTGTCTGCTTTTACCAGAGTAACGATGGAAGCATAGTAGTAAGGTTCGGAGAAATCCACAACCTTCAAACGTTCCGAGGTGATGGACTGGCCGGCGATAACGGCATCAATGTCACCCGACTGTAAGCTGGGGATCAGGGAATCCCAGTCCAGTTTTACAATCTCAAGGTCTTTGCCCAAAGCATCGGCAACTTTCTGTGCCATCATAACGTCATAGCCGTAAGCGTAATCTTTGCTGTCGGCAATGGGTACTGCGCCGTTTTCATCGGTTTCCTGGGTCCAGTTGTAAGGAGCATAGCCGCACTCCATACCAACACGGAGAGTATTGCCGGAAGCGTTGTCATCGCTGCCGGAACCGCAGGCACTCAGGGAAAACAGCATCAGAGCTGCTAAAAGGATTGCTGTGATCTTTTTCATAAAAAAGTCCTTTCCTGTTTTGAGCATGAAAAAATGAGAAGTTAAAACTTCTCATTTGATGTAAGCGTCTGACGGCTATGGATGAAATCCCTTTTTTGTATTTTTAAAATCATCAATTAATCTATTGATGAAAGGAAGGGTTCAGACCGTAAGGATAGCGCTTCACCAAAGTGACAGTGCATTGCATGTGCTGCAATACCCCAGCGGATGGCACCTCTGCTATAACCATTCGCTTCGGCAATTTCCCTTTTCCCTTCGTCGGAGCAGGCCGCATAAAAGAAGGTACTTGTGAAAATCGCGCCTCTATCTTAACTCAAAAACATATAAAAATATTACTCAAATGATACCACGTTATTACGAAACCGTCAAGTACTTTTCAAGATAAAACAAAAAAAATGTCAAAATACCATACAAAAACCCACTCAAGCAGGCAAAACAATGCCTTCCAAAAAGCCTTCCCCTTTGAGGGGAAGGTGGGCACGAAGTGCTCGGCCTTTTCGGGCAAATGCCTTCGGCATTGGCTCCGAAGGGCACTGGGTTATCCTTGAAAATGCCTGCGGCATTTCCTAAGGTTAACCGTCGGATGAGGTGTCGCGAGAGTAAAAAATAGATTTCATAGTCGAAACTTCCTGCGGCGAAAATCCCTGGTATCCTCAAAAACTAAAAAAAGCGTTGCCAAAAGCAACGCCGTCTTTTTCGCAGAGTTTCTACCTCTATGAAATGCCTTATGGTTTCTCTGCTACAAAGTTTTCATTTTTATTTCCTTATAATATTTGACTGCGGAAATTCTATTTTCGGCATTTTGCCAGCTTGTTCATATGCTCCCTTTTCAACTCCATGGAGCTGTGTACATAGCGATCCAACGTGATCCGGGTATTGGCATGTCCCAAAATTTCACTGAGAGATTTAATATCGAATCCCACCTCCACACAACGGGTAGCAAAAGTATGGCGCAAGGTGTGAAAATGCACATTTTCCAGATTGCAAGCCTTTGCAATGGTATGAAACCGATATTGAAGAGCGCGCGGTTCCATATAACATTCACTGCCGGTGAGTACAAAAGCCTCCGACTTCCCGGGATTCATCTTACAGCACAGCGCATAAAGCTCATCGGAAAGAGGGATCACACGAACACCTGCACGGCTTTTGGGCGCCGAGATCACGACCTTTGTTTTCCGTCCAAGAGACTGCTGAGGGTCCGGCAACCGCTGCATCGTAGCGGAAACCATTAAAGTGCGTTCCTCCCGGGAGATATCCTGCCAGCGTAAAGTGGAAATCTCCCCAATGCGTAACCCCGTATAAAGAGCAAGATAGATCCCGAATTTGCAAAAATCCATATCCTGACAAAGGTACTGTTCCAAACGGCGCTGTTCTTCTCTGTTTAAAACACGCATTTCACGTTTTTGCGGCTTGGGGTAGGATATCTCGATATGGGGGATATCTTCTCCCACAGTTTCTTCTATATATTTAAAAATAGAACGCAGCACGATCAGAATATCTTTTACCGTTTTTTCCGATAATCCATTTTCCTTTAATAATTTACCGCGAAAGTCGGAAATCATTTCTTCGGAAAGAGAAGATAGCAGCACCCCTTTAAAATAGGTCTTGATGTGATTCTTCATGATTGACTGATATTTTGCAAAAGTAGATTCCTTAATATCATATTGGATAGAAAGCAGCCATTTATCGCAATAGTAAGGGAAGTCATACCCCTGTGGCGCAACGTCCATCCCCTGAATCGCTGCTTTTTTTTTTGTAACTTTTTCCTTTGCTTCTCGATATGTTTTCCCATAGCAAAAGCCATATTGAATTTTTCCTGTAATGTCCCGGGATTTAATATATCTTGCTTCCCATCTTCCGTCTTTTCGCTTAAAAATGTTTTCACCTTTTGCCATAGAGCAGCACCTCCTATTCTTAATAGAATTATATAAAATACCATGGGACATTTTTGAGACTGCGGCGCTGACTGCGGAAAGAGTTTTTTTTAAATGAACTTAAAGCAGGATATTGAATAACAATACGTTTGAAAGCATGTCAAAATGCGACAAATTTGTTTTTTTTTTGTTAAATAAAAATAATATCATAAAATAGTATTGAAATTATAACGAAAGTATGATATTATTCTGGTCATAGAGGTAGAAACTCTGCGAAAAAAATAAAACGTTAATGGAAAGATTGACGTTGCAAATAAAATTTGAAAAGTGGTTAAAATTTTACAAAAATAGGTCTTGATTTTTCCGATACGGTGGATTATAATTTCATTAGTATTACAAATTCTGATTTTAAACGTGAATCAAGGGTTTTAAACTGTAAGAAATACGGCTTTTCTCTCTATCTATTATACCGTATTCGCATTTTTTAGGGAATGGTATTTGTTTCCGGCAGGGTTCTTTGTTTCACGTTCAGGGTTCTTTGTTTCACGTTGTGTTACTGTGTGTGATAAGGAATATCGTTAAAATGAAAAAATCATCAAAGAAAATCTGGAATATCATAACCTCTGTTCTCGTTGCCGCTGTGGTTATCCTTGCTGTTCTTCTCGTAGGGGTTCGCATCGTCGGCTTGCAGCCCTATACGGTGCTTTCCGGCTCCATGGAGCCTACCTACCACACCGGCTCCCTTATCTATGTAAAATCTGTGGATCCTCAGGATATCCAAGTGGGAGATCCCATCACCTTCGTTCTGGATGAAAACCTCACCGTGGCAACCCACCGCGTGATCGAGATCGACGCCGCAAATCAGCATTTCTACACCAAAGGCGATGCCAATGAAAATGCCGATAGCGCTCCTGTCCATTTCGAAAATTTAATTGGGAAACCGATTTTCACCATCCCCGGCCTGGGCTACTTGAATGCCTTCGTCCAAGAACCCCCCGGCCGCTACCTGGCAATAGCAGCCGCCCTAATCATAATAGCCCTATCCTTCGTCCCGGATCTCCTGGACGAAGATAAGAAAAAGAAAAAACAAAAAGAATAAACCACAGAAAACCCATCCCAAGCAGGCAAAACAATGCCTTCCCCTTGAGGGGAAGGTGGGCACAAAGTCCTCGACCTTTTCGGGCAAATACCTTCGGCATTGGCTCCGAAGGGCACTAGGTTATCCTTGAAAATGCCTGCGGCATTTCCTAAGGTTAACCGTCGGATGAGACGTCGCGAAAGAAAAACAAACCTCCAAACAAAAAACAAACCTGCGGCAAAAACCCAGGCATCCCAAACCATCAAACCCCACCCAAGTAGGCAAAAAGCATGCCTTCCCCTTGAGGGGAAGGTGGGCACGAAGTGCTCGGATGAGGTGTCGCGAAAGAAAAACAAACCTCCAAACAAAAAAACAAACCTGCGGCGAAAGCCCAGGCATCCCAAAAAATAAAAAAAGAACACAATGCCGACCGAAGGAAGGTATTTCATGCAACCGAAGGTTGTATTTCACGCCCCGAAGGGGTATTTCATTCCATCCCCCGGAGAATGTCCCAAAAAAAGGACATCCCCTATGCTACAATAATCAAGGGCATCCTATACTACCGGAATAAACAACAATAAGCAAACATTGTTAACACACTGAGTGAAAGAAACGACAAACAAGTCGTTACATAACTAAGCCAATAAATTTAAAATTAAATATTTTTTATCCCAATCAGAAGGAGGTGAAAACAAATGAAAAAGAAAACGATCGCATTGATCCTGTCCTGCGTCTTAGTCCTCGGCTGCGCTATCGGCGGAACTTTTGCATGGTTGACTGATAAGACTGCTTCTGTGGTAAATACTTTTACTGTAGGTGATGTTGATATCGATTTGACTGAAACAGGTGCAGAAGGGGAAACCAATCTCAGTCAGGATTTCAAAATGATCCCTGGTACAGAGCTTTCTAAAGACCCGAAGGTTTCCGTAACAAATGATAGCGAAGATTGCTGGCTTTTCGTGAAAGTTGAAGAATCCTCTACTTTAAGTAAGTATATCAGTTATGGTATGGTAGATGGATGGACAGAATTAACCGGTGATAATATCCCTTCGAAAGTTTATTATCGTAAAGTATTAGCTACAGATACTGTTCGCTCTTTCTCTGTAATTGGTTACAACAAAGCAGACGGGACTTTTGTTACGGATAAGGTATTGGTTAAGAACGGTGTTACTAAGCAGGATATGAATGATCTTGGGGCTGATGACGCAACTCAACCTACCTTAACCTTCACTGCATACGCAGTACAGTTGGCCGGTTTTGAAAACAACCCCGCAGATGCATGGGCAGAAGCTAACAGATAAGCTTCACCCCACCACTCCCTAAGGAGTAAAAAAATCCTTTCCCTGAAGGGGAAAAGGTAGTCTGGGAGCCGATGGCAACCCATTGGCTCCCAAAGACTCTTAAATGAGTTATGGAGGAAAATTAAATGAAGAAAAAAATTGTTTCCCTCGCATTGGTTGCCGCTCTGGCCGCCATTTGCATCGTAGGTGCATCTCTTGCATATTTCACTGATAAAGACAATGCTGACAACACCTTCACTGTTGGTAACGTAAAAATCGATTTGATCGAACAGCAAAGAGGTGAAAACGGCTTGGAGCCTTTTGTACAGGGCAAGGAACTAATTCCCATTGTCGGCTCTGCTCAGGGTGAAAAAGATCAATACGGTATGCCTACTGCAAAAAATTATGTTGATAAAATGATCACCGTAGCAAATACCGGTGCCAAGGATGCTTATATTCGTGTTTATTTCGCAATTCCTACCGCATTGGATGATGGTTACGAAACCTTCAACGCTGGTTTGAACGTTCTCCATTTTAACTTTGGGAACAAAATGGTTAATGGCGCTGCAGTTTCCACTGAAGGTGCTGAATGGATCTGGACTCATGGTAGTAAATGGAACTATTTCGAAACAACGATTACCACTAAAAATAGTAAAAATGAAGATTTAGCAATCAAATATAATGTTTACTATGCTGATTATTATCAGAAAGTTGCAGCCGGCGCTACTACCGAACAGTGCATTCAGGGTGTATACCTTGATAAAACTTTTGATATCAAAGCAGATGGTGCATATGCTTTCGGTGAAAAATTAACTCTTGATGAAGGTTGGGACTGGAATAGCGTTACCTGCCCTGTCTATGCTATCGCTTGCCAAACCGAAGGTTTTGATTCCGCTTCCGCAGCTTTCGATGCTGCATTCGGCGCTAACTTCAATCCTTGGGGTGGCACTGCAACCAATTGGCAATAATAGACGTTAAGTCTTAACTATGGCTCCGCCCGCCGGGCGGGCCATATGAGAGCCTCTGGTGCTCCGGAGGTTCTCATATGGCGTAGCGTGCACCAAGCGTCATAGTAACTCCGGCGAAAGCCAAAATATTACTTCGAAAGGATAAGAAAATCATGAAGAAAAAAATTCTCTTAGTTGGCGCAATGATGGTCTTAGTAGCCCTCGCTGCCGTAGGCATCACCATGGCTTACATGACCTCTCAAGATGAAGCAAAGAATACTTTCACTGTGGGTAATGTAAAAATTGAATTAAATGAACAGCAGAATTATGAAAAAAATGGTGATCCTAGCAAATTAGAGCCGTTTGAAAATGCTACCACTAAAGACGGTGAAGTAAATCCTAAAGCAAAAATTTTAAAACCGGGTAAATCTAATGACGGCAATGCTGTCAGCAAGATCGTAACAGTGAAAAATACCGGAAAAAATGATGCTTGGGTATGGGTTGATCTCTATGTTCCTGCCTATCTTGTAAGTAGTGAATATCCCACAAATGAAAGTAAAAATGCTCTTCATTGGAATAGCTATGGTTGCTTCAATGTTGAATACAATTCTGGTAATTACTGGAGACTCGCAACGAGCGACGGTATTGTAGATGCTGACCATAATGTTACTAATCCTAACATGGTAGCTGTTGCAGATGGTCTTTGGTATGATTACCAGTATGTTGGCATTAAAAATATTGATGATACTGACTATGTTCAAATTCGTACTAAAATGAAAAAAACATTGCCTGCTGGTAAAATCTCTCTTCCTTGCCTCGCTCAGGTATACATGGATTGGCGTGTAATGACCAATGATGATGGTACTAAATTTATTTTGCCTGCTGGTGAACCTATTTCCACTGATGCTTCTTGGGAAATTATCGTTAAAGCATACGCCATTCAGGCTGATGGTTTTGACGATGTCGATGCTGCTATCGCTGCTTTCAACAATAATGGTAACTAATCCCTCCATTCTTGGCGCGGAGGTGCAACGCGTATCATTCGCATGGATAGGATTTGTTGCTTGACTGTGCTTATGCAGTTTCCCGCAGATCCTATGCTTGCCATGTTCTGTGGCTGCGGATGTGAGTTTCTTAATCTACTGTGTAGATTCCTGCTTTGGCTTGATTTGCCGGAGCAGCGGTGCGAAAGCATCCATACCATGGCCGCTGCGGCGGCCCATGGGAGAGCATTTGCAAAGCGAATGTTCTCCCATGGAAAGGAAAACCATGTAGCAACCCCACCCAAGCAGGCAAAACTGCCTTCCCCTTTGAGGGGAAGGTGGCCACGAAGTGCTCGGCCTTTTCGGGCGAATGCCTGCGGCATTAGCGCCGAAGGGCACTAGGTTATCCTTGAAAATGCCTGCGGCATTTCCTAAGGTTAACCGTCGGATGAGGTGTCGCGAAGAAAAACCAAATTTCCAAACGAACCCCAAACCTGCGCAAAAAAAACAAGGCATCCAAAAAAATAAAAAAATGAAGCGTTGCCAAAAGCAACGCAACCACAATGCCGACCAAAGGGAGGTATTTCATGCTGCCAAAGGCAGTATTTCATGCAACCGAAGGTTGTATTTCACGCCCCGAAGGGGTATTTCATCCAATAACCCCGCCAAAGACGGATTTCACCTCGCAAAGCGAGATTTCACCCCGGCAGGGCCGGGATTTCACGCTGCCGAAGGCAGCACTTGCCGACTCTACCCAAGAGTGCGGAGAAGATCACCTGCGTTGCGGATGACCTTCTCCGGCCCTCTCTTGTTCAGGGGTCGGATCGCGCACTAACCACGCGCGGGTATTCCTTTCATAACATAGTTATTCTTGGTTGAGTAACCCTATGTGCTGCCGCCCCGGCAGCATATGGGAGAGCGCCTGAATTGCTTCGGACGTTCTCCCATACCCCCGTAAACAGCAACAGCGCGGAGGTATGAAACCAAATGCAGTGAATCGAAGCACTTGCAAAAGAAACTCCCCATGCCGCTTACCCTGCGGCCATGGGAGAGCATCTGTAAACGCGGATGTTCTCCCATATCTCTGTTAGCCCGGAGATATGGAGTGATAAACTGTGTTCAGTTTTTCATTAGTTTTCTTTCACCATGGCTGCCTTTTTGGCGGTCATGGGAGTGGCTCTTCCCACCGTGGAGGATTCTCTCCCATGATCGGCAAAATGCCTGCACCATGCAAAGAAATGACGCTGCGAAAAATGAAAATTTCTTTGGGAATTTCAACACTTTTTCCCTAAAAAGCATTGATGTTTTGCCTCATTTGCGGTAAAATATAGGTAAGGTTTTTTATGGGAAAAAATGCCGTTGCACAGCAGTTTTCCCGGGTATTGTCCCAAAAGAAAAGTTGCTTACGGCCCCGTTTTTCCAAAAATATTTCATTACGCATCTCGTTTCCGAAAGAACGCTTCTTACTACAGAAGCAACGGAACAACGTAACAAAAAAGAATCTTCCACAAGAAAAATTCTCGGTCTTTGAAAATGAAATAAAGAATTGAAATGAAAAAAATATCCCAAAAGGATATTTAAAATAAAAATCTTCCAAAAAAGAAAAGCAATTAGAAAACCACCCCAAGCAGGCAAAACAATGCCTTCCCCTTGAGGGGAAGGTGGGCACGAAGTGCTCGGATGAGGTGGCGTGACGGTAGAAAGTGGATTTCATAATCAACCTTTCTCCGGCGTGAAACCTAGTTTGTCCGTATTGCTTGCCGGACCAAGTAGCTTATGTACGCCGCAGTAACTCAGCTGTATGAAATGAGGATACGCCCATCGCGACACCTCATCAGTCAGCTGCGCTGCCAGCTTCCCCT